>JAJFTV010000111.1 GCA_021372725.1 Chloroflexota bacterium
CCTCTCCCTGTCATACTGAACGACAGTGAAGCATCCGCCGGTCGTTGTCATGCTGAGCGCAGCGAAGCATCCGCCCGAGAGCCGGTGATGAATGGGCTGGGTGCGGAAACACGCCCTCGGGTGGACTTCCTCGTTGCACTCGGAGTAACAACGAAAAAAAGGGTTCTAGATAAAGATAATCTGTGCGCCGTCGGTCATATCCATAAAGTCGCCGGCGGTGACGATATCTTGCACGCCATCGATGAAATCTTCTTTTTTCAGATTGAACATATCCACCGACATCTTGCAGGCATAAAGCTTTGCCCCTGCGTCGACCAGCATTTGCAGGTATTCCCTCACCGGAGGCACTTCGAGGCCATTCATCTTGTCGTGCATGATCTTCGTAGCAAAGGCCGTCATACCCGGCAGGACGCCCAGTATGTTGGGGATGCCCAGATTCCCGGTATTCACACCCATCAGGCTCATCTTCATGCTGGTATTGGCCACCGGAGCGACTTCCAGATGATCCACGCGGTTTTTGTTGATCATGTCCAGGCCCCAAAATGTAAAAAAGATCGTCACGTCGATCCCGTTGCCGAGAGCTGCCCAACCCATTATCAACGCCGGGTATGCCATGTCCAAAGTTCCCTTTGAACATATAAATGCTATCTTGCGATTCTCATCTGCCATGATATTTGTCTCTCCATTCAAATAATTTGATCCGTTGCTGCGTTTATACACAGCCTTCGGGCTTGCCTAACCCCGAAATCCGGGCCACCTTCTTCGCCGGGCCCTTGGGGAACAGCGCGAAGAGGTCTTTGGTTGAAACCCCCGACCCATTGGTGATTGTGCGCAGCGTGGGTGCCTTGCCGGTCGTTGCAGCGCTTTGCCGGCAGAAATCGATCACCTTCCAGTGCGCTTCGCTCAACTCGGCGATGCCTTCTTCCCTGGCAATCTCCACTGCAATCTCTTTCGTCCATTCGGCCGGATTGGTCATGAACCCTTCTTCATTGACCTGAACGGTCTTTCCAGCGATCTCACGTGTTGCCATCGTATCCTCCAAAAATAATAGTTTGAAACAAGTCTTGTTGATTATTTCTTTTCGTCCCCGGCGGCCTGTTCACCCACCACCTGCAGGACACGCAGGGTCAATGCCAGTCCGCGTCTCACATCCGGGTTCCGCAACTGGCGATACAGTCCGGACCAAGATGTCTCCACCGGTTTTTGAACCTCTTCCTCCACCGCCTTGACTGTATTGCGCAAGAAACCCGTAATTTCCGGTTTTGTCAACTCCTTGACCACGTCAAGTAACGGTTCCACACTTTCGCCCAGGCGGTCGAGATCTTCCTCGGTAAAGGAGGTCACCACGCTATCGGCGATCTGGACGACTTCACGCCCAAAAGTGAAGTAACCTTTGCGTTCCATTCCATCCAGCGTATTGGTCACACTGTCGAAACCAAGTTTTACAACGGGGCCTGTCGAATCCACCAGATCCGATACGCTGTCAAGTTGATCGAGAAGCTTCTCCAGTTGGGGTCCGTGAACGATCAATTTTTTAAGCATACGGATCAGATCGGTTGGTTGAATGAAATCCTGTACGTCGTCCAGTTCTTCATTCACTAACCCCAACGCTTCACGGGCAATGGGGATGCCGGCTTCCAGCAGATCATTCCGCGATTCCCGCGCTTGCTCGGCAATGCGGGTCTGCTCGCTGAGATAGGCTACCTGGGAGGTCAGCGTATCAAGCTTCTGGTTTAATTCAATTAGCTCGGTATCCATAATGCCTCCTATACTGCCCATTTGCCGGCCATACTCATTGTGGCCGGTAAGGGCACCTCGCTGCCGCGCAGCAGAATATTCCAGTACATCCAGCGGAACATCATTTTCGCCCAATGATTCATTTCCGTTTCCCCCAACAAGGCCATGGGGCCGATACCGGGCAGCGGATAACGACCAGGGAGCGGTTCGGTTTCATAGTTGAAATCGATCAACAGGGCTTTGCCATAGCCGGATTCCACAAAGCAGTTGGAATGTCCGTCATAACTTTGATTCATTTCC
Source organism: Chloroflexota bacterium (assembly GCA_021372725.1). GTDB lineage: Bacteria > Chloroflexota > Anaerolineae > Anaerolineales > Anaerolineaceae > JAJFTV01. The sequence continues at coordinate 2,038 of JAJFTV010000111.1, forward strand.
AGGCCGGCGATGTGGCGCATGAAGTTCTCTCCAAACAGGTCAATGGAGTAATGTGCCACCGAACCTGCCTTGGAAGTGGGAACATTGGTTGCGTCGCCAAGAACGAAAATATTGTCATAGCCATCTGCCAGGAAAGTATGCTTGTTGACCGGTACATAATTCAGTTCATCTCCCAACCCGGATCGCGCTATGACATCGGCGCCTTTGTTGAGCGGGATGGAAACCAGCAAATCATACTCCAGCTCACGTTCGTCATAGGAAATAATCTTCTTCTGATCGGGGTCGACACGTTCGATATAGAAATCAGGCTCCACCTTGATATTGCGTTTTTCCAACATATCCCCCAGTATATTGGAGGCAATCGGTCTTGTAAATGCGCCTGACAGCGGCGTGGAATAGACCAGTTCGATGCGGTCGCGGATGCCGCGTTCCCGGAAGTGCCAGTCGGCCAGCATGACAAATTCAAGTGGGGCAACAGGACATTTAATAGGCGTATCAACAATATTGAGCACCAGGCGACCTTCGTCAAACGTGCGCAGCTTGTCGGTTAATGCGATTGTACTGTCCAGGGTATAGAAGGAGTGAATGGACTTTCCCCATTCATGTTCGGCCAGACCGGGGGTTTCATCGGGCCGGATATCGGTCCCGGTGGCAATGATCAGGTAGTCATACTCGAGCGTTAACCCGTTTTCCAGACGGACCCGGTTATGACCGGGTTCAACCAGCTCAATGGTTGATTGAATCAGTTGTGCCTGCGGTGGAATGAAATTGCGTTTCGGTTTGATCACATCTTTTTTGGTGTGGATGCCGAAAGGGATAAAGATGTAACCCGCTTGATAATAATGTATCGGGTCCTGGTCTACCAATGTGATTTTCCATTCATCCAGGTTGAGCAGTTTGGTCAAGCGGTTGGCCACCATTGTGCCGGCTGTGCCGGCTCCTAGAATAACCAGCTTTTTCATAAAGTTTCTCCCATCGAAGTCTTGTTATTTGGTTTCGTCATGCAGTTTTGTTTCCGGTTCAAGCCATGCGGCCTGACTCTTGAGCTTGCTGGTAAGAACCGCTCGCAGCAGATCGAGTGCCTCAATGATGCGCGGATCGGAAAGCGAATTAACCACCATTTGCCCATCCCGCTGGGATGTGACAATCCCGCGCTCTCGCAGCAGGCGCAGGTGGCGTGATGTTGCTGATTGACTGATACCCAACTCCTCGGACAATGTATTCACACTGCAAGGTTTTTCATTCAGGGCATAAAGGATCAAGATGCGATTGGGGTCGGCCAATGCAGAACATATATTGGCGTGCAATGCGGTAACTTCCTGGGTTAATGAAGGTGTAATCATTGATTTTCATTATTCCTTATATGCGGATACATGCATAAGTTCAAGTGTGCATATTGTATTTCACTTAGCTTGTCTCGAATAGTGACATTTGTCATATTGTATTTGTGACAATTTCCAATTTGACTGGGATTGTGGACAAAAAACAGTGGTCAGCAGCTATGCCGGCTGCAAGGAGGTGTTTCTTTTTTATAAAACCAATGTTTGTTATCAAATTGGAAAGCTCTCATTCGGTATGTCCTGCTTAAAGTTATAATATCCATGATATGGATGAAAAGCTGAAAAGAAAAGCAAAAGGGATCCTGCTGCTTTTGGCAGGAGCGTCCATGCTATTTTTGGGTTCGGTTGGAGCTTTTAACCTGTTCGAAAAAAAGCAGCCATCCGGTTACCTGGGCGATGAGGTGCCGCGCGAGATGATCGAAACGGCTTATCGGGCCATCCCGCTTGAAACAGGGGAAACCGGCAGCCTGGCGGAAGATGATTCGCCAGTGATTATGCCGGCAGAGGCGACGCCGTTTCAAATGCTGCCTACCCTGGCAGCCGCTAATCCCACCGAAGTGAACGTGGCCGGGAATCCCACTCCGGCCGAACCGCCACTTACTGAAACGATACATGACGAAACCACTCAATCCACCGACACGGTGGAAGCGGAGGAAGTCATCCCGCGCTGGATATATATTAAAGCAATCGGCCTGGATGCCCCCATCATTCCTGCTACATCAACGGTTGTTGAAGAGGAGGAAGGCGGAATAACATACCGGTTGGTGCAGTGGGAGGCACCTGATGAAGAGGCTGCCGGCTGGCACTCTGACTCGGCTCCGCTGGGCGAGGTGGGAAACACAGTCCTGAATGGTCACCATAACGTATATGGAAAGGTCTTTGGCAACCTGGTCTACCTGCAGGAAGGTGACTTTATCCAGATTTATGGCAGCGACGATCAGTGGTACACCTATGTGGTGGCAAACAAGATGGTGCTTCCGGAGGAAGGCGTTTCGCTGCAGAAACGGATGGAAAATGCAGCCTGGATTTTACCTTCCACAGATGAACGCCTGACTCTCATCACCTGCTGGCCAGAACAGTCCAATACCCACCGACTGATCATCGTGGCAAGGCCTGTGCGCTGGTAAGTCAGATCAGCCGGCATGCACCGGCTGCCGATGCATTCATTCTTGCACAAAATGTACACCTAAACTAAAATCTCACAAGTAAATAAACCCATCAAGGGTTCAGGTCAAAAATGCGCGCAGCGAAAAATAAAAAACTGATCATCCTTTGTGCGGGCGCTGTGCTTTTGGCCCTGGCGGGCGTGTTGCTGTTCCTGCCTGCCAGAAACGCCCAGGCACAGTGCACCACACCTTCATCCTGTAAAACCTGCCATGAGATTCAAGCCAATGACCCGATCAGTGATAAAGGGATCTGGCATGAGCAGCATGCCCTGTTTGATTTTTGCGAGACCTGCCATGGCGGTGACCGGAATGCAGAAACCGCCGATCTTGCCCATCAGGGCATGCATACCACGTATGCCGAAATAACACCCACCTGTAAAAGCTGTCATCCCAGTGAACTGGAGACCTGTGTACGGACGTACGGGGATGCCCTGGGCATCGGTGAAGATGAAATGGGAGGCATTCTGGATATTGCACATTCCGGTTCCGCCGATGCCGCAACATTGATTGAGCAGATGCAGACCGGGACGTTGACAGGCCCTCAACAACCGGCAGGGCGGCAGGATGGCAGCACGTCATCCACCACCGTACCGGCCGGCAACAACCCGTTAAACACAATCCTGCTGGTGGTTCTGATTGTCTGCCTGGCTGCCGGAACAGGTTATGTAATCTGGAACGAAAGACGCCTGAAAGCCGGTCAAAAGGAAAACCTGGCAGTACTCAGCCGGCTGGTTTCATTCATCCGCCAGGAAAATTGGTCGCCCTATGCAGCCGGCGTGCTATTGGGAATCACCGGTATCCTGTCCGTTCTGATCGGCCATCACCTGCTCAGTGCGGCCGGGCCGGTTGCCAGCATCACCAGCCTGCTCCTGCATGCCGTTGCGCCCGGGGCAGCGGATGCCAACATGTATTTTCGATTTGTCGTTCCTCCCGAAGTGAACTGGTCTGTGATGCTTTTTATCGGTATCTTTCTGGGCGGGATGCTTGGTGCTCTCACCAGTGGCAAATTACGATTGCGCTGGAATGATGATCCGGTCTGGCGGAAAGTTTTTGGCAAGGCTGCCTGGAAGCGCATCGTGATCGGTTTTGGGGGTGCCATTTTACTGCAGTACGGTGCCAGTATTGCCGGCGGCTGCACCAGCGGCCTGGCAATTTCAGGCGGTATGCTTCTGGCCCCGTCAGCGTTTCTGTTTATAGCGGGCATGTTCATTTCGGGTATTATCACGGCTTTGATCGTGTTCAGGAGAAAATACTGATGACTTCTTTTGTAATTGCGCTGCTGCTGGGTACGGCTTTCGGGTTTGCACTCAACAAAGGCGGGTTGACCCGCTACGCAAACATTACCGGTGTGTTCCGTTTTACCAACCTGACGGTGATCAAGTTTATGCTCACTGCCATCGTGGTGGGCGGCACAGGCATCTACCTGCTGAATACCTGGGGCGTGGTGAGCTTTCCCAATATTCCGGCCACCTATGTGGTGGGAAACGTGTTGGGCGGCCTGGTCTTCGGCATTGGGATGGCGTTGACAGGTTACTGACCAGGCACTTGCGCCGCCGGGAGCGGTGAAGGGAAGCTGGATTATCTTTTCCCCGGTCTGGCCGGTTTGCTGACCGGAGCAGTCCTGTATGGAATGACTTACCCGTACGTATATCCCCCCATAGCCAGGCTGGCCAACTACGGCAGCGTGACACTGCCCTCCCTGTTGAATGTCAATCCGTTTTTGTTATGGGGCATTTTCATTGTGGCGGTTTTGTTCCTTTTTTACCTGTTGGAGCGTGGGCTGAAGCGGAGGGATGTATTGGAAGAGAATGAAAATTCTTGCCGTTGATATTGGAACCGGAACCCAGGATATTTTTTTGTATGATTCGCGCCTGGATATCGAAAACGGGTACAAAATGGTGGTTCCGTCGCCGACACTCAAGGTTCACCAGCGTTTGAAGAATGCCGCCGCGCGTGGCCACAGTGTGGTACTGACCGGCCGGATCATGGGCGGCGGCCCCAGCACCTGGGGAGCAGAAACCCTCCTGCGGGCCGGGCTGGCCGTCTATGCCACCCCGCCGGCAGCTCGCAGCATGAATGATGACCTGGCCGTCGTGCAGGCCATGGGTGTCACAATGGTCGGCGAGGATGAAGTTGCGGCTTTTCCGGAAACGGTGGAGCGCATTGAGATGCGTGATTTCGATTTTCCGGCTATCGAGCAGGCATTCCGGCATTTTGATGTGCAGTTGAATAAGCTGGCCGCGGTGGCGGTGGGCGTATTCGATCATGGCAATGCCCCCGCCGGTATCTCGGACCGCCAGTTTCGCTTTGATTACCTGAATGAGCGCATCCTCTCCGTAAACAGGATCGATCCGGTACACCCGGCATCCATTCTGGGCTGTTTTGCCTTCCTGCCGGAAAACATCCCCTCCATCATGACCCGTATGCAGGCGGTAGCCGCATCAGCGGTGGATGTGGATGCTCCCCTGGTGGTGATGGATACCGCCCCGGCGGCAGTGCTGGGAGCCAGCTTTGACGACCGGGTTCGAGTATGCGAGCAGGTGCTGATCGTCAACGTTGGCAACATGCACACGCTTGCATTCCGGTTGGGGCCGCGGGGAGTGGAAGGGCTTTTTGAACACCATACCGGCTTACTGGATACCGGCAGCCTTGATGGTCTGCTGCGAGACCTGGCAAACGCCACTTTACAGCATGAAGATGTGTTTGGGCATCACGGTCACGGCGCATTGATGTACACAAATCAGCCGATGGCGCTTCCGGCAGATGATTTTGGTAAGGCCACTTACGGCCCGGCCGTCGTCGGCCCAAGACGGAGCCTGATGTCAGGCTCGGCGCTGAAGCCGTACTTCCCGGCCCCGTTTGGGGATATGATGATGGCCGGCTGTTTCGGTCTGCTCGGTGCAGTCGGCGAATTGTTGCCCGAAACCCGCGCCGTTATCAGGGCATCCCTGTTCCAGTCGGGGGCTGGCAGCCGCGCCCCGTGGGACGTTCAGGACTGATTTTCGACGCAGCAACAAAATCTCCAAATTTTTACCGGTTCACTTGTTGAAATACATCACCGCTGATGGGACGGGAGCCATGCCCAGGGTAGACCTGTGCGGGCCGGGCAGCCTGCACCCTGGCCAGGCTTTCCGGCAACTGTGACCAGTCATCGGCATACAGGTTTTGCAGATGAGGGTGATGACTGCCGGAAACCAGGTCGCCTGTGAAGGCCAATGGACCATCCGCTCCGTTATCCACCAGAAGGCAGGTAGAACCGGGGGTGTGACCCGGCGTATGCAGGATGCTGGCAGGCAGGCCAAATGAATCCAGTCTTTCATCATCTTCAAGGAGAATATCTGGCGCTGTTTTCAGCCAGGGATAGGCAAGATTGACCAGCGGCAGGAACGGCACAGTCCAGCGGCTGCGCCCATGTGCCGAGCGGATGGGCGTTTGCCCGCGCGACATAGCCCGTGCATCCGCATGGTGAATGGCAATCTTTGCCCCGGTTTGTTCCCTCAAGGCCGCGGCACTGCCGTAATGATCGAAATGGGCGTGTGTGATGTAGATGATTTTCAAATCCTTTTTACTCTGACGGATCACGCGCAGAATATGCTGATGATAACCCGGCGGAGCTGCATCAACCAGAAATAAACCCGCTTCATTTTCCAGCAGGTAGACATTGGACATCCATGACAGGAAAGGGTGTACGATGATCATGCTTGTTCAGGATGACATGATCGCCAGAAACCGCTCGACATCATGGGTAGCTGCCTGGGCAGCGGGGGATATTTGGGGCAGGATCAGATCGAAAGCATGTTCACAGTGAGGGAATTCGACCAGGATGGAAGGCACGCCGGCTGCCTGAAGACTTTTATACAGGCGCTGTACGCCGGGTAGAAAATTAAAGAAATCATCGGTGCCTTGCAGGAGCAAAGTGGGCGGACAATCGGCGTTCACATGTGCAGCCGGTGATACCAGGCTGAACAGTTCAGGATTTTCATCCGGTGTACCGCCGATCAGCTTGAATATGAAATCAGCGGCTTCGACGAACAGCCCTGCATCAGACCTGGGGCGGCGGATCTGATTTTTGGCGCCGCGCAGGGAGGATGCAATACGGAGCGAGTCGTTCATAAAGTGTATCACAGTTTCCTGGATGTCCTTTTTCCATTGGCTGGCTTCGTGCAAATCCAGCAGGGTACTGTAATCGCCGGGAAGATTTCGAAAATCGGTTGGCGGGTAAAAAGCCACCACCCCTCGTACGGATAAATCGCCGCTGATGCCGGTGGGACGCAATTGGGCATTGTCCGGCGTGTAGCCGGCCAGCAGGGCCAGGTGGGCGCCGGCTGAGCCGCCGATCAACACGATCCGTTGCGGGTTAACGCCCAAAATGCTGCTGTGGGCTTTCAGCCAGGCAATGGCCAGTTTGACTTCTTGCGTCATCTCCACCATGGTGCATAACGGATAAAGGGTATATTCGATATCCATGACGACATGGCCCAGGGTGGCAAGCCTCTGAAAAAATGGCCCCGTTCCCAGGTCTCTGGTTCCCACTTGCCATGAACCACCATGGATGTAAATAATCCCCAGGCCACTGGAAAGGCTGTGTTTGGGCGGAACCCATAAATCCGCCAACAGGGGTTGACCGGTGGCAGGGCTTGTTCCATAGGTGATATCCTTCTGATGCGGTACCGGCTGTACCGGTACCGATAGGATGGGCCAACGCACACGCTGCAGACGTGGAACCTGGGCCGGCGGAATTTTATCCTGCCAGTCCTGGCCAAATGTCTTGGCGAACCCGTCGTGACCTTTTGTAACCTGACGGATATAGGTAAGTGAAAGAAACGCCCCCAGACCACCGGTAAAGGTTAATTTACGGTCATGGCGCATCCAGCCGTATATTGAACTAATTACCCCGAACATTGCCAGCCACAGTGAAAAAGCGCCGGAAAGCAGTTTGGGCAACCAGAGCAAAGTGGTAATGGTCCGGTTTTTGGATTTCAGGAATGGGAAAATGCTGCCGATTGCGGAAATGATGCTGAGAACAAGAAATTTCTTTTTCATGGTATCAACTCCATATCCATTGTACCGGAAATAAGAGAATATATGGATTAGAGACTGCTATCCTTTGTCACCATCTCGTGCGGAGCGGTCTCCAAGAAAAAGTAGACAATCTCTTACAGTATGACAAGGATGGAGGAAATACCCACTGGAATTGTCACTCCGAACGAAGTGAGGAGTCCGCCCAGGGGTTCGTTTCCATAACAAACTAATTAATCACTGGCTCTTGGGTGGATGTTCGTTTGTGGGCATAATGACAGCATTGTTTATATTTTATAATGATATAAATATTATTAATAACAATAAAGAATAATATTAATAATATTTATACTCAACTTGACAATAATAAAATTTATGTTATTATATATTCAAACAAGTTTTATCCCCGGTTAATCAATTGGTACATTATTGGGAGGGTCTTGTGCAGGATACATTCTTCGTAAGAGACCTGGAGACAATGAAAGCGCTTTCCGATCCGCGCAGGGTTGAAATATTGGGATTGTTGCAGAAACCGCGCACCACCCGTCAGGTGGCGGATGTGCTGGGCGAAACGGCCAATGCCATGTATTACCATATTTTGGAGCTGGAAAAATATCAATTGATAAAAGTAGTCAAAACTGCCATGAAGGGGCATATACAGGAGAAATACTATCAGGCGGTGGCCCGCTTTTATTCTCCGGCGTCTGATTTATTCGAAAGCCGTTTTGACCCCTACAAAACGGAAATCGTTCAAACGATGCAAGGGATGCAGGAGACTGCTCTGAATGAACTGCACAAGGTAATGGCAGATTTTCAAATGGATGAAAAGCCTTTCGAAACGAACTATATGGTTCAAAAACATTTACGGCTTTCGTCCGCCAAACAGGCGAATTTGCACAGCCGGCTGGCTGCACTGATCCAGGAATTTGAGGGTGAACAACCGGATGACGGGGATCAGGCTCTGCTGATGACGGTCTTTCTGTTTCCTGTCAGTCATTCTCAGGATTTGCAGAGCGCCTGCTAAAAACCGTTTTGATTTTTCTTTAAATCCGGCCAGGGCCGCCTTATTCTTGCCGGGCCAGCAGTCCTGCAGTTGCGCGGGTATTCTCTTCGATGGCCAGGATGACCAAAATGGCTTCGCTGATGGCAAACTGGCAGATGGCGGATAATCCAAACCCGATCAAGATGGCGAGAGCGCCAAATATCCTGCCCAAGACGCCATTGTACATGAACATATCATGCATGCCAAACTCTCTTCCGAGGTTCTGCAGTCCGGTTACACCGAAGATGCTGTTGAGCAAAACGCCAATCGCGCAGATGACGCCGAGAACCAGCAGAATGATGCCCATGACCTTATAAAAGCCAGCTATGAAACGTAAAAAACCAAATTTCTTTGTCATTTTCCCCTCCGGGTAAGTAAATGATGAATGTGTCTGTGGTTAAGGATGCAATATCAATGCCGGCCTCGCGACCGCTGCCATGAAAACGGCTGTTTAGAAATCGTTCAGCTTGTACAACATGTGAGTCTTGCGCAGACGTCGCAATGCCTGTGACTCAATCTGGCGTACGCGTTCGCGCGAGATACCCATCCGCTGTCCAACTTCATATAAAGAATAGATTTTTCCATCCAGCAGCCCATAACGCAGTTTTAGCAGATGTGCCTCACGGGGCGGGATCGAATCAATTATTTCCATCAGGTTCGCCCGAAGAAGATTCTGGTTTACTTCCTCCTCCGGCGTTGCTGAATCCTCATCCGGCAGGAAATCACTGAGCGTTTTTTCCCGGTCGCTTTCCGTAGGCCTGTCCAGCGAGATGGTCTTTTGCGAGACGCGCTGAATATGGATCACTTCCGCCAACGGTAGATCCAGCGCATCCGCCAGTTCTTCGTCAGTGGGGTCGCGTCTTAATTTTTGTTTAAGCTGCTGCTGAGTACGGTACAGATGGTTGATCTTGTCACCCATGTGTACCGGGATGCGAATTGTACGGCCCTGGTACGATACGGCCCGGCTGACGGCCTGGCGGATCCACCAGGTCGCAAACGTGCTGAATTTATAGTTGCGCCGGTAATCAAATTTCTTGATTGCGCGCATCAATCCGATATTACCTTCCTGTATGAGATCCAGAAATGGAACGCCGCGGCCAATGTAACGCTTGGCCACACTGATCACCAGGCGGGTATTGGAGATGATCAACTGGTGGCTGGCATCCCAGCCCAGTTCTATTTCGCGATACAGCGACTGCTGACGTTCAATGCTCATCCCACCATTTGCCATTTCGAGACGGGCTTCACGGCCTCTTTCAATCTGCTTGGCTAAATAGACCTCTTCTTCTTTCGTCAACAGCGGCGTTTTGGCGGCTTCCTGAAAGTAAAGATCTACCAGGTCATCAGAAAAGGCGCGCGGCCGCGAGCTTGTATTTTCTTCATCCTCATCCTCTTCCACTTCATCCAACTCTTCCATATCCTTGAACCCGGTTTGTTTTTTCTTTTTCCCGGAATGGCTTTGCTGATCAACAAACTCGATCCCCATGTGTTCAAGCCTTGACATCACGATTTCAAGTTGATCCGGATTTTCACCTGCCTGCGGAAAGAATTCAACAATATCATCATAGGTTACAAATCCATCTTTTCCGGCAGCCGCCAATTTTTTCCATTGCGCATTTTCATTCAAATCATCATCGATGACGAATTTTGACACATAAGTGATTGTCTCTTCATTCAACATTGTGATATTACTCCCCGACTCCAGCATCCCTTACACCGGTTTATCGTTCCCGATTTGGATGCTTACAACCTGTACATCCAGATATATATCCCCCGATTGATCGTTAAGATCGAAAACCATTCCCGCAAGAATAATTTTTACCCCCGTAAATTGTTTTCTGAACGCTAGTATACCTCAAAAAAACATTCGATACCTTACATAAAGATTAAAAAATCCCCCTCTCAATTTGAGAGGGGGAAGGGGTGGGTTTCCAAATCAAAGGCCTTACTCGCCTTTGATGTACTTATTAAACCAGTCCAGCATGGCGTGATTGGCGTACTGGCGAACGATCGGCGCACCGCCGATCGACCCGGCGTGAGGGCTGCCAGGCAGGCGCACCATCTCAACGGTGCAGCCATGCGCCTTGAGGATGGTGTAGAACTGCTCGCTTTGCTCGGCCGGGCAGCGGTAATCGGCCTCGCCCTGGATCATCAGGGTGGGGGTGACGGCTTTGTGGGCATAGGTCACCGGTGATTGATCGACGTACAACTGGAATTTATCGATCAGGGTGCCTTCCATTTCCTCTTCCAAAAAACGCGGGCCGATATCGGATGTACCGTAGAACGAGACCAGATTGCTGACCGGGTTCTCGGGGATGGCAGCCTTGAAGCGGCTGGTATGCCCCACGATCCAGCAGGACATGTAACCGCCGTAGGACAGGCCGTAACAGCCCAGCTTGTCGGGGTCTGCGATGCCCTTTTCAATCGCCAGGTCAACGCCGCGCATCAGATCATCGAAGACCAGGTCACCCCAGTTGGCGAGGATGCTGTTGGCAAAGTCATCTCCATAACCGGAGGAACCGCTCGGGTTGAGGTACAACACGGCGTAACCGGCTCCGGCCAGCATCTGATAATCGAAGGAGAACATATTGCCGTAGGCCGAATGCGGGCCGCCGTGGATGTACAATACCGTGGGGAAGGGGCCCTCGCCGGCAGATGGCTTCATCAGCCAGCCTTCGATTGTGGCGCTGTTCTGGTTGGTGTACTGGATGTGCTCGGGGAAGGCGATGCTCCATTCCGCCAGAACGGCATCGTTCAGATGGGTCAGACGGTGTTCGTTTTTTCCGTCCAGGTCTGAGACAAACAGGTCGCAGGGCAGATCCGGTGAGCTGACGGCATACAGCAGCGATTGCTCACCGGCGTCCATGAGGACGGCGGGACGCTCGGGGTTGGCAACCAGCGGCTGGCAGGATTCCGGGCCCTGCAATGCAATTTTATAAATGAAGATGGAGCCTGCGACGTGGACGGTGGTGTACACCGCCGAGCCGTCTTTGTTGAAGATCATCAGTGTGCCGCCCATGGCGCGCCAGGCTTTGGGCAGGTCTGAGCGCAGTGCGCCGCAGAAACTGTATCCCAGCTTGGAAGAGCGGGATTTTGGTTTTGTTTTCCCTTCGGCATCGACCAGCCACATCTGGTTTCTCGTGGCGATCTTTTGTCCTTCAGGTTCACCGACAAAAACGATCTGCTTGCCGTCAGGAGTGAAACAGGCCGAATCGATGTTGCCCCACTCTTCATCGAGGATCACATGCACATTACCGTCCATATCCACTGCCTTGAGTGTGGGAGAGAGGGCAAAGGAATCGGGGTTCATCATGGCGGTGAAGAGGATCTGCCTGCCGTCCGGTGACCAGTTGGGTGAATGGTTGCTGAAGCGGTCGTTTGTCAGGCGTTTGGTAACATCATTGACCATGTCGATGATGAAAATATCCTGCACGATGGGGTCCAGATAACCAGCGCCATCGAAGCGGTACACATTGCGGGTCACCCGGTATGGTTTTTTGGGATCGGGTTTCTCTTGGGGAAGCCCGGCAGCCGTGAAAGCAATCTGTTTCCCGTCTGGCGACCAGACCGGCCCGCTGCCAACGCCTTGTTCCAGTTTGGTGAGCTGGCGGGCTTCACCCCCATCGGGGGCGATCAAAAAGATTTGCGGTTTTGAATCAATGCGGTTGGAAAGAAAGGCGATTTGTTTCCCGTCCGGCGACCAGGCTGCGCCGCCTTCATGCCATTTGCCGTAAGTGAGCTGGCGGCTTTGGCCCGAGGCAATATCGACCAGCCACAGGTTGGTGTATTCATCCATGGTATCAGTTTCAACCCACGAAACCCCGTAGACGGCTTTTTTGCCATCCGGTGACAGCAGTGCGTCCTGCAGAATTTTCAATTTGAAAAGGTCATCGGGCAGGATGCTGTGTTTTTCGATTATTTCTGACATGAGATTAATTTCCTCCGGGAAAAGAAATGAAAAAGTACAGGTTGTATGCGCTTGTATTATACTTGTGTCCTGACGGACAGGATAACCGGCTCAAGCTGCGGAGTACTGCAATCAGGAAGGTTTACCCAGTCTTTATCCTCATCCGGGCAGCAGGCAATCCCGTCCGATCTTTTCAATCAGGATAAAAAATGTCTGAAAACCCTTACCCCACCTGGATCGAGATTAATCTTTCGAGGATCGAAAACAATACCCGTACGGTGCTCAAAAATACCGGTGTGGATGTGATGGCGGTCGTGAAGACCAATGCCTATGGCCACGGAGCAGTGGAAACATCCAAAGCTGTTCTGCGTGCCGGTGCGAAGATGCTGGCGGTTGTGAGGTTGAGTGAGTTGATGGAATTGCGCCAGGCCGGAATCACCGCCCCGGTCATGATCTTTGGCGGCGCAATGGCATCCGAAGTGGATCAGGCGATTGCCCAAACGGCTGTCTTGCCGGTGTATGATGCCGAGCTGGCTAAAATCTGGTCGGACAGGGCGCTGGCACTGGGGCGCAGGCTGCCTGTTCACCTGAAGATCGATACCGGCATGGGACGCTTTGGCGTCTTTCCGGAGCAGGCACTGGATTTTGCACGCTTCATTGGTACTCTGGAAGGCCTGGAAATTGAGGGCGTGATGAGTCACCTGGCGGGCGTTGGTGATTATGGTCCGATCAACAGCCAGACCCAGCTTCAGCGCTTTAAAGGGGTTGTGGATACACTGGCTGCGGCCGGCATCCGCCCGCGCTGGCGGCATCTTGCCAGTTCATCAGCCATCCTCTATGAGCCGGATTCGTACTTTAACCTGGTGCGTGCCGGGGGGGTGCTGTATGGCCTGGGGGATGCCTCCGATCCGCAGGGTGTCATGCTGCCCGGGCTGTCGCGTTCATTCTGCTGGAAGGCGCAGTTTGTATCGATCAAACGTTTCCCGGAAGGCTGGACGGTGGGCTATGATTCCACGTATACCACCCATAAAGATGAGATCATCGGTGTGCTGAATGTTGGCCATGGCGACGGTTATCTGCGGATTCCGGGCGGCTCGGTGCTGGTTGAAGGCCGGCGCTGCCCGATTGTGGGCAAGATTTGCATGGATCAGATGATGGTCAGCCTTCCTCATGAATACCCGCTGGGAACGGAAGCGGTGTTGATCGGTGAACAGGGGGATGCGGTCATCCCGCCGCAGGAACTTGCCCGCCGTTGGGCTTCGGCCACCACCTTTGTGACCAACGTCAACAGACGCATTCCGCGTGTATATTTGAGAGATTAGTTCTAACAAACTTGTCAGGTCTTGCCATTACTCTTCGTATTTATTTCTGATTTATTGAAAATCAGGAGGAATGATTGTATAATCTGGATTGTTTATTCCGGTTAGCATTTTTTATTTCTTTTACCTGTGGAGAAAATTTGTCATGCCACCGTATTGTTGCCAGGCCAGTATTTCCAGGCTGGAGGCAATTAATTATTCATGCCGGGTTGCTGCTTATTGGAAAGGATATACAGCCTGTTGAACCTGCTGTTTTGACCGGTTGTTAATTATTCAAACTTAATCAAGGGTGAAAATCAATTGCATTGGAGGGTTTTATGACTGAAGAATTTGCTGCTGTAGAGTTTGCTGATAATCCTGAACCACGCTGTCCCTGTGTTTTGCTGCTGGATACCTCGGGATCCATGTCGGGTAAGCCAATTGATGAATTGAATGCAGGTGTAAAAGCTTTCCAGGAATCACTGCAAAAAGACCAACTGGCCATGCTGCGTGTGGAAGTTTGCATCATCAATTTTGGCCCTGTTAATCTGTTGCAGGATTTTGTCAGTGCGGGTTCATTTGCAGCCCCCACTTTGACAGCCACCGGCGATACCCCCATGGGTGCGGCAATCAACCTGGCTCTGGATAAAATTGACGAGCGAAAACAGACCTACAAGGCCAACGGAATTTCCTATTACCGGCCCTGGGTTTTTCTAATCACTGATGGCGCTCCCACCGATGAATGGCAGGCTGCTGCCCAACGGGTGCACGATGCCGAAAGCAGGAAAAAGGTGGCCTTCTTTGCCGTAGGTGTGGAAAATGCCCCGTTGAATGTGTTGGGACAAATTACGCCGCGCACCCCTCTCAAATTGCAAGGCCTGAGTTTCCGCGAAATGTTCGTGTGGCTTTCCACCAGCCTGACCAGCGTTTCCAGATCCATGCCAGGTGAAGAAGTACCCATCCAATCACCGGCCGGCTGGGCAAGCGTATGAGCTGGCAGGTCATTGGAACATCGGTTATTGGAACTAGCCACACCGTATCCGGCAAACCCTGCCAGGATTCACATGGCTTTCAGAATCTGCCCGGCGACATAATGATCCTGGCTGTGGCGGATGGGCTGGGCACGGCTGAAAAATCAGATACCGGTTCAAGGCTTGCAGTGGATACCGCTTTGGCGACCCTGGCAGGTTCATTGGGGAACAGTCCGCCAACGGCGGATGAAACCAGGGCCGCACTGGAAAATGCATTCCTGACCGCCCGGGCCAGTCTGGAAAGCAGGGCGGATGCAGATGGGCTTGCATTGCGTGATCTGGGAACGACCCTGATCTGCGTCGTTTTGACACCTGACTGGATTGCTTGCGGGCAAATCGGAGATGGTGCGGTGGTTGCGCTACAGCCGGATGATACACAGGTGACCGTAAGCTCCCCGCAGCGAGGGGAATATGCCAATGAGACAGTGCCGCTAACCACACAGGACGCCTTAAGCATGGTTTGCTACACACACCAGGAGGTCCAGGTAAAGGCACTGGCGATGATATCAGACGGCTTGCAGAACCTGGCTTTAATCAACCCCGGTTATCTTCCGTTCGTTCCATTCTTCAAACCATTTTTTGAGCTCATCCTGTCAAAGCCGCTGGATATGGATCAAACCCGTACTCGTCTTGAGACGTTTTTGAATTCAGAGCGTATTTGTGAGCGGACGGACGATGATAAAACATTCGTGCTGGCTGGCTGGCTGGCGCCTGTCTCACAGGAAGAGCAATCTGCACAGTCTGATCATCTGTAAAAACAAGGCGATAGAGTGTCGGTATGGGTGTGCTGAAGGATCAAAATGGAAAAATTATCACCCTGGGCAAAAAAATAGGACAAGGTGGTGAGGGAGCCGTCTACGAGGTTGTTGGTGAACCGCAATCAGTAGCCAAAATTTTCTTTGATTTCAAACAGGCTTACTATGAGCCACGGCTGGCGGAGATGATCCCCCACCCACCCCAGGATCAAACGAGGAGCCTCACACCCCCGCATATTTCCATTTCCTGGCCTGAACGAATACTGCGGGACAACGGCAAGTTCGTTGGCTATCTGATGCCGCTCATTCAAAAGGCCCCTGATATCTATAAAGTCTATTCGCCCAAAATACGCAGAACCGAGCTGCCCAATTTTGACTGGCGGCATCTGCATCACACTGCGCTCAACCTGTCGATTGCCGTGCATGCCTATCATACGGCCGGTTATGTAATCGGCGATTTGAATTCCAAAAATGTAAAGGTGAATAAAAATGCCATGGTCACCATGGTGGATGCCGATTCCATTCAGATACGAACTGCAACCGGCCAGGTAATGCGCTGCCCGGTGGGAACGCCTGATTTCACGGCTCCGGAATTGCAGGGTATCAAACTGGATACGGTGGATCGATCTGAATACCACGATGCATTTGCCTTGGCAGTAATGATTTTCCTGCTTTTAATGGAGGGGCAGCATCCTTTTTCCGGCGCGCCTAAAAATCCATCGATCTCGGTGGCCGGTCCCATTTACCAGTACTGCATCAAGAGCGGCATCTTTCCATATAAATCGAACAAGACTTTTAAACCGCCAGCCGGGGCGCTGGAATTTTCTTCACTCAATCCTGACATTCAAAAGTTGTTTGTGCGCTGTTTTGTTGACGGTTATAAGGATCCGAACAAACGCCCGTTGCCGATGGAGTGGGTCAAGACACTGCAAGCGGCCGAAAACAGTATGAAGCAATGCAAGGTGGACAAGGATCACTGGTATTCCAGCCACCTGTCAAGTTGCCCGTGGTGCGAGCGAAGCAAGTCCATTGCGAAGCGAAGTGTCCCGCAACAAAGACTGGCTGCATCGCCGGTAGTCCAGACAGCCATGGTAACACCGGCGACCCAGGCAACCCCGCCCGCCAGGACTAATCTGAAACCGTTATCCGGCCGAAGCCGGCCGGCGGTTAAAAAGTCACCCCGGAAATATATCTGGCCTGTGGCTTTGCTTTTATTGCTGGGGTTGGGATTTCGGCTGTTTACAGGTGGTGCAATGACACAGGCAAATTCGGTTTTGGGTTCTTTATCAAGTATTTCTCTTGGCAGTGGCCAAACCACCAGCGAATCACAGGAAGCCAATTTGTTGCAAAAACAATATCCTGGTCTGGATCTGGATTCCCTCCCGCCGATCTCGGAGTACTGCAAGGGAGCACCCTCACTCAAGCTGGAGGTGGGTGACCGTGCCAAGGTTGTCACGAGCATGTCCTTAAGAGGTCGTTCGTCGCCTGAGTTTGTCGATGCGAATGTCGTCGCCAGATATGATAATGGGGATTTACTTGATATTATCTATGGGCCGGTTTGTGTGAAAGCATCCGAAGAAACCAGTTACTGGTTCTGGTATGTTTTGGATGCCAACAACAACAAAACCTGGGTGGCCGAAGGAGATAACCGGCTTTATTATCTGCAGCAGGCGGAATAGCCAATAATCCCAGCATATGCGAGAAGCATTAATAGAAGCGGATTTGGCAGGTCAAGCCGGTGAGTATCCGATCGGTGCGGTATTGGCAATTGAAGGGGAAATTGTTTCACAAGGACAGGCCTGGCACAATGAGTTAAGAAGCCAGGTCAGACATGCCGAACTCAATGCCTTGTTGGACGGCGAAGAGGTCGGGCGTGCCGAATATTTTCCGATCACAGGATTGAAGCCGGGATAATCATCTTGTTCAAGAAAGGGGAGCATATCTGTCATGAAAGAACTCAAATGGTGGCAGAAAGCCGTTTTTTACCAGATCTACCCGCGTTCCTTTGCTGATGGTAACGGTGACGGCATTGGCGACTTCAAGGGAATGATCGAAAAACTCGATTATCTGCAAGAGCTTGGCATCGATGCAGTATGGCTTTCACCCCATTTCCCATCCCCTTTTGTCGACTGTGGGTATGACATCTCGGATTATGAGAATGTTGCCCCGGAATACGGCACGCTGGATGATTTCAGGCGGTTTCTGGTCGGGGCACACCGGCGGAATATTCGCGTCATCCTCGATCTGGTGCTCAACCATACTTCCGACCAGCACGCCTGGTTTCTGGAGTCGCGCTCCAGCCGTACCAACCCGCGCCGCGACTGGTATATCTGGCGCGACCCCAAACCGGACGGCAGCCCGCCCAACAACTGGCTGTCCACCTTCGACGGCCCGGCGTGGGAGTATGACAAGCTCACCGGGCAGTACTATTATCATTACTTCTTCCGCCAGCAGCCGGATCTCAACTGGCGCAACCCCGAAGTGAAAGAAGCCATGTTTCACTCAGTCCGCTTCTGGCTAGATATGGGTGTGGACGGCTTTCGGCTGGACGCCATCGGTACCATTTTTGAGGACCATGCTTTTCCCAACCAGCCGCTGGACATGACCTATCTTGAACTGCGCCGTCTGACCCGGACAGCCTACACACCGGAAGAGCAAAAGGAAGCCGGCCGGGTTTGGGATACCATTTTCCAGTATCAACTGGAGCAGCCTGGCATACACGAACTGATGCAGGAGTTGCGCATGGTAATGGATGAGTATGGCCCCGGCGAGCGTGTATTGGTGGCCGAAAACGATAATATCGCCTACCACGGCAACGGCTCCAACGAATTACACATGGTATTCAACTTCCCGCTCATGCAAACCAGCCGGATCACCCCGGCCCACGTGCTGGCCAATCAACGAACCCGCCTGGCAGCGCTGGCGGCCGTATCACCGGGGGCCTGGCCATGCAATACATTATCCAACCACGACACGCCGCGCATGGTCAGCCATTTTGGCGACGGGCAGCATGACAATGAACTGGCCCGCCTGCATCTGGCCTTGCTGCTCACGCTGAAAGGGACGCCGTTTCTGTATAACGGCGACGAGATTGGTATGCGCAATTTGCGGCTGACCGACATCAGTCAGTTTCGCGACAGCATGGCAACCTGGCTTTACCACATGGAAGTGGAACAGTTTGGAGTCGACCCCGCCGAAGCGCTAAAAAACGCAGCCGGTTTCACGCGCGATCAGGGGCGTTCCCCCATGCAATGGAGCAACACCCCCAACGCCGGTTTCTGCCCTGAAGAGGTGCAGCCCTGGCTGCCGGTCAACCCGGATTATGCCAGCGGGGTGAACGCCGCCGACCAGATAGGGAACAGCGAATCGCTGCTCCATTTCTGCCGTCGCTTTCTGCATCTGCGCCGGAAAACGCCGGCCCTTGTGGAAGGTGAGTATCTGCCGCTGGATGCCGGAAATGAAGACTGCCTGGCCTTCCTGCGCTGTACGGAAAGTCAAGCCTGCCTGGCGGCGCTTAATTTCTCGGGTAAGCCGTTTACCCTGGATTTCACCAAAGCGGCTGCCTTGAAGGATTACCACACCGCGCGGGTTCTCTTCCCTGGCGGGCAGGTTTTACCGGTTATACGATTTGATGTGCCTGCCTGGGGGATACTGGTGACAGAGGTAAAATAGACCGAAGTTTATTATACGTGTCCGGAGGCAATTGCATGATTCAATATCCGCGCTATTCCATGCAGCAGTATCTCAACATTCGCACGGCATATTTTCCATCGTTTTCGGCGGACGGCAGCCACGTGGCCTTTTTGACCGACGTCACCGGCACCCCGCAGGTTTGGATGGCGAATGTGGACCGGCAGGCGAAACATGCCCTGTGGCCGGAACAGCTTACATTCAGTGATGAAAGAGTATCGTGGGTGCAGTTTTCACCGGTGGATAAGAATACACTATTCTTTGCGCGTGACAAAGGCGGAAACGAAAATGCCCAGTTGTATCTTCTTTCACTGGAAACCGGCCTTGAAACCTCGCTCTGTGAGGGGTTTGATGATGTGATGCACACGCCGGGCGGCTGGTTACCCGACGGGAAAAGCTTCCTGTTTGCTGCCAACCGACGTAATGCGGAACTGTTCGATGTATACGTCCAGCCGCTGGGTGGTGAAGCCCGGCTGGTTTGGGAAAACCAGCAGCCTGGTTTTATGATCAACCTGATCTTCTCGCCGGATGGCAGGCGTGCATTGACTATCCTCGAAGTCAACTCATCCCGTCATGATTTGTACGAGATTGAGTTGTCCACCGGTAAGGCCCGACTGCTGTCATCGCAGGACACCCCGGCTGTCTATGGATGGGCTGATTATGCGGCGAACGGCATTTCGCTGTTGATTACCACCGATTTGAACAGCGATTTTATCTACCTGGCCAGTATGGATTTGCAAACCGGAAAAATCACCCCGCTGATCCAGGAAAATGCCGATGTGGAGATGGCCCGTCTTTCACCTGACCGGCGTCGCCTGGTCTATGCATTCAATCGTGGCGGTGTATCCGGGATTTATCTGCTCGAACTGGTGACCGGCAGACAGTATCAGGCTCCGGCCATTGGGCGCGGGCCGGGTCTCCTGGCGAGTATGACGGGCAACGACAGCGTACAATTTTCACCTGATTCCAGCACCCTGGCCATTGCTTACACCGGCGCCTGCATACCTGCTGACATCTGGCTGTGGGACTGGCAGACCGACAGTGTTCAACCCGTCACACGCTCATCCACCGCAGGCATCAATCGCCAGAGCTTTGCAGAGCCTGAGCTGGTACACTACCCCACCTTTGACATGGATCCTGCCAGCGGCTCAACCCGCATGATCCCTGCCTGGCTGTTCCTGCCGCCTGAACGCAAAGGACCGCTGCCGGTAGTGGTGCACGTGCACGGCGGTCCCGAGGGGCAGTACCGGCCCAATCTGCATGCGGTGGCCCAGTATTTTGTGAATCAGGGTTTTGCCGTTCTGGCAACCAACGTACGCGGCTCCAGCGGTTATGGCAAGGAATACCGCAGTCTGGACGATGTGGAAAAACGCATGGATTCAGTCAACGACCTGGCGCATGCAGCCCTGTGGCTGAAAGCACAGCCGGAGTTCGATAGCGAAAAAATCGCCGTGATGGGAGCCAGTTATGGCGGGTTTATGGTGCTGGCATCGCTGACCGCTTACCCGGATCTGTGGGCGGCCGGTGTGGATATTGTAGGGCTCAGCAACTTTGTCACCTTCCTGGAGAATACCAGTGGATACCGGCGCGCACACCGCGCGGCGGAATATGGCACTCTGGAATACGACCGGGAGTTTATGGAGAGTATCGCACCCAGCAACCATCTGGACAAAATCAAGGCCCCGCTGATGGTGATCCACGGCAGAAATGATCCGCGCGTGCCGGTCACCGAAACCCTGCAGATTGTGCAAAAACTGGAAGCGCGGGGTGTGCCGGTTCAGTCGATGATTTTTGAGGATGAAGGCCACGGGTTGGTCAAGTTGAAGAACAAGCTGGCGGCATATCCGGAGATTGCCCGGTTTTTGAAGAAACACCTGGGTATCGGCCAGGAGTAACCAAAGGGATAGATACCCCACAAAATAGTTTTCTCCCTCAAAAGAATATTTTTAATGGTTTCCATCAACATGAAAACAAAAAAGGACCGTCATGTTTACACCCAGACCTGAAGATAAATTTACATTTGGCTTGTGGACGGTTGGCAACACCGGCCGTGACCCGTTTGGTGAGGCGGTGCGGGCTGTCAAATCGCCGGTTGAGCTGGTGCATTTGCTGGCGGAGGTGGGTGCCTACGGCGTCAACTTCCATGATAACGACCTTGTCCCCATCGATGCATCAACCGCCGAGCGGGATTGCATTGTGCATGATTTCAAGGCGGCCCTGGAGGAAACCGGGTTGGTTGTTCCCATGGCGACCACCAATCTGTTCAGTGATCCGGTTTTCAGGGATGGCGCTTTCACCGCCAATGACGCCCGCGTACGTGCCTATGCCCTGCAAAAAACGATGAAAGCCATCGACCTGGGTGTGGAACTGGGCGCAAAGGTATACGTTTTTTGGGGCGGCCGCGAGGGTGTGGAAACGGATGCTGCCAAAGACCCCGTCAAGGCTATCCAGCGCAACCGCGAGGCGATGAACTTTTTATGCGAGTATGTGCTCGACCACGGGTATGACCTGAAGTTAGCCCTGGAAGCCAAACCCAATGAACCGCGCGCCGATCTTTACAACCCTACCACCGGGCACATGCTGGCCTTCATCGAAACACTCGATCATCCGCAGATGGTGGGAGTCAACCCCGAAGTGGCCCACGAACAGATGGCGGGTCTCAACTTCATGCATAGTGTGGCGCAGGCCTGGGAGGCGGGCAAACTCTTCCATATCGATCTGAACGACCAGTATCCCGGGCGCTATGACCAGGATCTGCGTTTTGGCTCGCGTGATATCAAGGCAGCTTTCTTTCTCGTCAAATTCCTGGAAGATGTGGGTTATGACGGCCCGCGCCATTTTGACGCCCACGCTTACCGCACCGAGGACTACGAAGGTGTGAAAGACTTTGCGCGCGGCTGCATGCGCACGTATCTCATCCTCAAGGAGAAGGCAGCCCAATTCAACGCCGATGCGGAAATCCAGGCGCTGCTGGAAGAGATCAATGCCTGCGACGGCGGCATGGATTCTTATACCGGCGCTTACTCGCCTGAAAAGGCTGCCGACCTGCGGACAGCCCGGTTTGACCGGGCCGCACTGGCAAGGCGCGGCATGCGCTATGAGCGGCTTGATCAACTGACCATCGATTTACTGCTGGGGGTGTGATGAAAACCTTTCGATTTATGGATTTGGACTGTATCGAGCTGGATAACGGTTTTGTCCGCCTGGTGGTGGCGGTTTCCATCGGGCCGCGTATTCTTTCGCTGCAGTTGCCGGGAGGCAAGAATCTGCTGGCCGAGCTGCCCGGCATGGTCACCGAGACGCCGCGCTCCGGCACGTACCGCTTTTTTGGCGGGCACCGGCTGTGGATCGGCCCGGAGGATATCGATCGCACGTATTTCCCGGATGACCGGCCGGTTCAAGTTGCTTTGGAGAGCAATGGCGTCACCCTGACGCAGCCGGCCGACCCGCGCTACGGGATCGAAAAAACCATGCAACTCCGGCTGGCGGCGGATGCCGCGCGTGTACAGATCGATCACACCATCACCCACCGCGGCAGCCAACCGCTGGAAGGAGCGGCGTGGGCCATCACCATGCTGCGGCCGGGCGGAGTTGCCATTCTGCCACAGAACATGAACAATACGGGGGTTCTCTCCAACCGCCGGCTCACGCTGTGGCCGTATACTGACATCCGCAGCCCGTACATCCGCTGGGGGAACCGGGAAATCCTGGTGGACTGCCGCATGACCGCCGGCCGCCTGAAAATTGGATTCCCCAACCCGCGCGGCTGGCTGGGCTGTTGGCTGGATGGAACCTTGTTTGTCAAGCGTACGGTGTATACCCCCGCGGCTGTCTACCCCGATTTCGGCGCCAGCAGCCAGTGTTACTGCTGTGAGCATTTTCTGGAACTGGAGACGCTCGGGCCTGTGACATGCCTGGCGGACGGCGAATCGATGACCCACACCGAGACGTGGGACGTGTACCCCATGCCGGGTATGCCATTTGAGCCGGATGAAGATTTCATCGAGGGCATGCTGAAAGGTTTGCACCTTGATTAAAGGTTATGGAAAAATCAGGAATCCAAAAAAAGCCCAATTCCCTGCCCATTGAGGGGCGGCGATAAAGGGATGGGGTGAAAAAGCAGATTTAATGAAAAATTCCACACTCTCCTGGAGGGCAGGGGGATGGGAAAATAGGCTATGACTTGGGCGAAATCATGCTGTACAGGATAATCACAATTATTTGAAAGGAATTTTCATAGACCTATGAGCGTGAAATCGTATTTCCTCGGGATTGACGTCTCCACCACGGCGGTCAAGGCTCTGTTGATGGATGATACCGGCCGGGTGATCGCCACTGCTGCCTCGGAATACGGTTATGAGACGCTGCACCCGCTGTGGTGCGAGCAGGATCCGGCGCTGTGGTGGAACGGAACAGTAGCCGCCGTCCACCAGGTGATGCGGCCAACAGATTTGGGCAAATCCGTTGTCTTGCCCGAATCCGTTGTCGGCATCGGCCTGACCGGCCAGATGCACGGGTTGGTGCTGCTGGATGCCGCCGGTGAGGTGCTGCGGCCGGCCATCCTGTGGAACGACCAGCGCACGGCGGAGCAGTGTGATGAAATGTGCGCCCGGCTGGGCCGGGAAAATCTGATCCGCATCACCGGCAATGACGCCCTCACCGGCTTTACCGCTCCCAAGATCCTGTGGGTGCAACAGAACGAGCCGCAAATATGGGAGCGGACACGCCACATCCTGCTGCCCAAGGATACCATCCGTTACCGCCTGACCGGCGAATATGCCATGGATGTGGCCGACGGCTCGGGCACCATTCTGTTCGATCTGCGCCGGAGAAGCTGGTCGGGTGAAATGCTGGCCGCGCTGGACATCCCCGCTGCATATCTGCCGCCGCTGTTCGAGGGGCCGTGTACCACAGGCGCGCTCACAGAAGATGCCGCCAGGACGCTGGGTTTGATTGCGGGTACACCGGTGGTCGCCGGCGGCGGTGACCAGGAGGCCGGAGCGGTGGGCTGCGGGGCAGTGGAGGAAGGGATTCTCTCACTCAGCCTGGGAACCTCGGGCGTGGTGTTTGCTTCGCTGGACAGGCCGGTTATCGAACCGCACGGTCGCCTGCATGCTTTCTGCCATGCCGTACCGGGCAAGTGGCATCTGATGGGCGTGATGCTCTCGGCGGCGTGCAGCCTGCGCTGGCTGCGCGATACTTTTGCACCGGACAAGTCATACGATGATCTGACCGCTCCAGCAGCGGAGGTTCCACCCGGCAGTGACGGGTTGCTGTTCCTGCCCTACCTGACCGGCGAGCGCACTCCGCACGCCGATCCGCTGGCGCGTGGGGCGTTTACAGGTCTGAGCATCCGGCACGGGATGGCTCATCTGACGCGTGCAGTGCTGGAAGGTGTGGCATTCGGCTTGCGCGATGGTTTCGAGCTGATGAAGGCGGCCGGATTGCCAACCGTTAACCAGGTGAGGGTGACCGGCGGCGGGGCGCGCAGCGCACTCTGGCAGCAAATTCTGGCCGACGTGCTGGACTGCGAGCTGGTGTCGGTCAATACCACCGAGGGAGCAGCCTACGGAGCGGCGCTGCTGGCTGCTGTGGGGGCGGGCGTCTGGCCGGACGTGCCGTCCGCCTGCCGGGCGGTGGTGCAGATGACCGGATCGGTCACGCCGGATGCGGAGCGGGTGAGCGTATATAAGGGCCTATACACCCGCTATGGGGAACTGTACCCGGCCCTCAAACCGTTTTTCAAGGAAAATTGAATTTAGGAAGGAAGGGGATAACTCAATATGCCGAGGGTGTTGAATAAGTCCTTTCATTTGGATGGTGGTATTGCATAACCTGCATAAAACGAGGTCGTTGCCAATTTCACGGCCGTCACCTAACCCCCC
>JAJFTV010000115.1 GCA_021372725.1 Chloroflexota bacterium
TGTTGGATGGTTTTGGGCTATATAACGCCTCCTCGCTGAGAGCGGCCAAGTTCTTTTTCAAACTTCCGGCTGCCTGGCTGAAGGGCTATTACCGGCGCAGGTTTGGTACGCTTTTGGCGTCAGCAGATGAAGCCACCCGAGCTTTTTACCAGGCCTATGTGGAAGAACTCTTTACCCGGCTGCATACCAATGAAACCCTGATGGGGCAGATGAAGCTCTTGCTCGATTTTTTTGACCATCCAGACGAATACCGTATATACCAGCCAGTTGAGCGGCCTGGGCAGATCTTGCTTATTTTAGCGGAGGATGACCGCGGCTTCAAGTCAACGGAGCGGGAAGCGCTTATAGCCAGTTACCCAGGTGCGCAGGTGTATTCATTTCCCAGCGGCGGGCATCTGTCCGGCTTTACACACCCAGAAGAATTCAACGGGGTTCTGGATGGTTTTCTGGAAACCTCAACGATAAAACAGCAGGTTGATTGAAATAAGAGACTCACATGCAACGTGCTATCCTTGATCTCCTGGCCTGCCCGGTATGTCACGGGCGGCTCGAATCCTCAGGCACTGGTGACCTGGAAAGCGGCGCGCTTTGCTGTACCCGCTGCTCCAGATCCTACCCAATCGTACGGGGCATCCCCCATTTCATCACGCCCGAAGCGCTGACCGGCTCGAACGGCCGCTTCACCCGCCTGTACAACTGGTTTTCATGGGTCTATGCGCCGTTCTCCAGGGCGGCCCTGGCTTTTCTAGGTATGAACGAGGACCAGGCTCGTCGAGAAATCCTCGACCGGCTTGACCCGCAAGGCGGGCGGGTCCTGGAAGTGTCCATTGGCCCGGGTGTAAACCTGCCCTATCTTATCCACCGCGCCGATGTGGGCGAGGTCTATGGGCTGGATATTTCCCCCGGTCAAATTCGGCGCTGCCAGGCGTACACGCAACGCAAGGGGTGGGATGTGGATTTGTTCCTGGGCAACGGCGAGCAGTTGCCATTCCAGGGTGAAGCCTTTCACAGTGTCTTTCACATCGGGGGCATCAATTTCTTCGACGACAAAAGGGCCGCCATCGAAGAGATGATACGGGTCGCCAAACCAGGGACGCGCATCCTGATCGCAGACGAAACCGAAAAGGGCGCGCGTGGTTACGAGCGCTTCCTGCCTGGATTCAAGGGGTCATTTAAGGACAGGCGCGAGGTTGTCACTGCGCCGGTAGACCTGGTACCGGCGGAGATGCTGGAAAGGCGCATCTATGAAGTCTGGAAAGGTTGGATGTATTGCCTGGAGTTCAGAAAGCCTTAAATTGTAATTCCTGAAACATTCAGAATTGGAGATAACCATGAAAACACAATTTGTCCTTCCATCTGTACAAAGCTACTGGCGGTATTCCGCCGCCGGGTTTTCGGCTGTGGCAGGGATTATCCACGCCTACTTCATGTCTGAACACTTCGAAGCTTGGGTCGGCTATGGCGGGTTCTTTCTAGTTGCAACCGTCTGTCAATTGCTGTTGTCGCACATCCTCGCCGCTACCCGCCCGGTTCGGCGCGAAGTGTTATGGGCAGGTATCCTTGGCAATGCGGCGATTATTGCCCTTTGGATCGTCACGCGCACACTTGGCATTCCCCTTGGCCCAGAGGCGGGAATGGTTGAAGAAATTGGTGCATTAGACCTGACTTCCAAAATTGCAGAATTGGTGGTGATCGTTTGCCTGGCAGTGTTGTTGCGCGAGAAAACAGAGTTGGGTGCACATAGCCGCTTGTCCAACTCATAAGATGTATCAGCATTCAGTAGAGCGGATTGGCAGCATTAGTCACATTTGGCGGCGAAGAATTTCCGGCACCGAGACACATTGGTCTTTTATAAGGCTGTTCCATAGTTCT
Source organism: Chloroflexota bacterium (assembly GCA_021372725.1). Lineage (GTDB taxonomy): Bacteria > Chloroflexota > Anaerolineae > Anaerolineales > Anaerolineaceae > JAJFTV01. The sequence goes on from JAJFTV010000115.1 coordinate 1,873, forward strand.
ATTGGTAGGTCGAAAATCAGAATAGTAGGAGATTATTTTTATGCAACCTCCGGTTGACATGCTTAAGCGATTGCAGGTATTTTTTCACGCTTTACTATTTGTCCTCGGATTCTCCCTGGTTTTTGTTATCGGCTGGGGTGGGGCAGCAACATTTTTGGGGCAGATTTTTGGACAATTCAAAGATGTAATTGGGCGAGTTGGGGGCGTTTTTGTAGTCATCTTGGGGTTAACGACGATTGGGATCGTGAACATCCCATTTCTAAATTATGACACCCGTCCCCGATGGGCAAAAAAGGCACAGCCAGGTTGGATGGCATCTTTTACGATGGGAGTTTTCTTTGCTGCGGGCTGGACGCCTTGTATTGGTACGACTCTAGGTGCAATCCTTACGCTTGGGGTCAGCCAGGAAACCAGTTCACAAGCTATGTTTCTGGCAAGTGGTTATGCCTTGGGACTTGGCGTTCCGTTTTTGATATTGGGAATTCTTATGGAGCAAACCCGACGAGTGGTCCAAAAATTTCGTCTTCACATTCGAAAAATCCAAATTATCAGTGGAATAACCATAGTCATTATAGGAGTATTGCTCATTACCAACCGTATGTTTTACCTGGCTATATGGGCACAACAAAAAGGCCTTTTCTTAGATATTCGACCAGGGATGAGTGCGCAACCTGACTTGCTTCTAGCATTTTTGGCAGGGATCATATCGTTTCTAAGCCCGTGTGTCTTCCCTCTTGTTCCTGCGTACATTGGTTATTTGAGCGGACATGCGCTTCATGAAAAAGAAGCTGATCAGCATTATCGGGAAACACTCAAATGATGAGAGACCTCGGAAAGGTAATATGTACATACGGCCATAAGAGCAGATTGGCATGGATGGGCCAGAGCCTGATTTTTTTAATGTTCGCTGTTGCCCTAACGTTTACATCCGTTATGGATCTGGATTGTGCCATGAGAAAAGCCCTAATATGTTGTTGTAGCGAGGGGTGTTCTGTTCTGAATTATGGGATGCAGCCCGACACTTGTTTGCATTGCACGAGTGTATTTCCTGAGACTACCTATCAGGTCATGCCGGCACGTCCGTCAATGGTAATAGCATCTTCTGCTCCCTTCGTGCAGATTTCTAGGGCTTCGCAATTGTTACGTCCCCCCATTGATACATCCTTGAATCAAACTGCCTGACATCTCCACTTCGATGAGGAGCTGTTCGCCCCAGGTTATTAATAATTGGCTTTAGTAAACGCCAAATATACACATAGATATTGTTTTTTTGATGTGAATAAGGATGCAATATGGAAACAACAACCACTTCAGATGAGACCATTACTTTCAAGCGCACCCATTTTTATGCAGTTTTTGTGGTGCTGGCTTTTGCTGTTGGAATCTTACTCGGCTATGTCGTTTGGGGGCGTTCGCCTGATCCCGCAGAAAATAAGGCGGGACTTCAGGGGCCTCAACAGAATCCTGTTGCCCAATCCCCCGTAGCGACTCAAGCACCTCAAGTTACCAGGTATGATGTCCCAACGGAAGGTTTTCCGAGCATTGGACCGAAAGATGCGCCTATCGTGATCGTTGAGTTCAGCGATTTTCAGTGTCCTTACTGCAAACGGTTCTTCGATGAAACGTATAAGCAATTGCTCGCAGATTATCCGGGGAAAATCCGGTTTGTTTTTCGACACTTGCCATTAACTTCCATCCATCCTGAGGCTTATCCTGCAGCAGAAGCCTCTATGTGTGCGAATGAACAGAATTCGTTTTGGGAGTACCATGACAAAGTTTTTGAGAATCAAGATAAACTGGGGCGAGAGTTGTACCTACAAATCGCAAATGACCTTAATTTGGATAAGCCTGCATTTGAGAACTGCATCAATACGGGCAAGTTCAAAGCAGTGGTTCAACAGGATTCCGATTATGCGGTGAATTTGGGTATTCAATCTACACCGACCTTCTTTATAAACGGCTTAGCATTGGTGGGGGCGCAGCCAATTGAGGCATTCAAGCAGGTAATTGACATGGAACTCGCAGGCGAAATCCCCAAGTAGAACGAGCATCTTCTGATTAGCGGGATTTCCGCATGCATATTCCAAACAGGTTATGCAATGCAGCCTATTACGAAAACAATCCCTCTTTGAAGAAGCATATGAGTGCTGTATCGAGTATCCTTATGATATTTCCTGAGCTAAGGCGCCGGATGTTCGATACAGCACAAATCAGCGAAAAAGGTACCAGGAGATGGAAATGCGACACTTCCGAGTTGGTTTATTGATAACTTTGCTTATGCTTGCCTTGTACGCATGTGCGAGCGCAGGAGAATTTAAGATTATGGATGCCTGGGTCAAGCCGGGTAAAATCGGTTCTACGAGCGAAGCATTTCTGATCATCAGCAACGCTACAGACACAAGTGATTCACTTCAGAGCATCAGTTCTGATGCTGCTTCGTCTATAGAGATTCGTTCACAAGATCAAGATAAGAGTGGACGGATAACCATGAAGGTAATAGAGTCTGTGCCCGTGCCTGCCCAGCAGGAAGTGATTTTTAAACCCGGCGAGTTGGCGATTGCCCTGACCGGGCTAAAGCAAGATTTGGAACCGGGAGATACCATTGATTTGACTTTTAATTTTAAAAACGCCGGGATTATGACGATTCAAGCAAACGTCAACGACCATTGAGAGTGGACCAGGTCAACAATTTTTTTGACCTCTAGGAAACCAGTTGGCGGCCTTAAAATAAATATTGACATGGAGATTTAAAATTATAGACGGCGCGACCTTGTTTAATTTTCGGCGTCGATTTCCTTCAGGATCTGTTTTATATCTTGTAATATATCTTCGTATGGCGTTCCAACAGCAT
>JAJFTV010000097.1 GCA_021372725.1 Chloroflexota bacterium
TGGTATGAATTTTCGGAAATCGAAATTGCCAAAGCTCTAAACCTGTCACAGAGCGCAGTAAAAAGCAGGCTTTTTCGGGCAAGGAAAATCCTGGCGCAGAATTGGGGAAACGCCCAGCCAAAATCTGAACCAACAGGAGAACAAGATGTCTCACCAGCCATTTGAAAACTGGATCATTGCAGGTGAACACCTGCCGCCGGAGGATCAAAACCGGCTCAAAGAGCATCTTGCAGATTGCCCACAGTGCAGGCAACTGAAATGCAATCTGCAGGCAGTACACACGCGGTTGGCAGCCTCCTCACAAATCGAACCGGTCGAGGGTTTCAGCCAACGCTGGCAAACGACCCTGCAGGAACGCCTGGCTGAGCGGCAATCGAAACAAGTTCTGCAAGTACGCCGTTTCTTTCTTTACATCGGAACCGCAACCATTCTTTCACTGGTGCTGCTGATCACGATGATTCTCGCAGGCGGAGAATGGATCGACAGACTGACAGCCACAGCCATCCGTTTGCAGACCTTCAACCAATGGACAATTGAGGCGCAAGACTTTTTATTTGCTGTTCTCCATATTACACCACCGGTTTTACCTTTGACGCTATGGATTCTGCTCAGCACAGTGTTCAGCATCCTTGCCCTGGTCTGGATTGTTTCCGTTTGGCGGATAACCATCCAGGGAGTAAAGTCAAAATGAAAAATATAAGAATAGATTCCAAAAAAATATTCACCGTTCTGGTGCTTGCACTGACCCTCTTCGTTTTATTCGCTGTGCCATCTCCGGTAAAAGCTCAAACTGAGGACAATGGCGATAAATATGTCGTAGGCGGGCGTTTCAGGCTGCGGAGTGATGAGACCATCAACGGCAATCTGTTTGTGTTGGGCGGAACTGCCATCCTGGAGCAGGATTCCGTTGTAAACGGTGATGTGATATTGGTAGGAGGTACGCTGGAGATATCGGGCGCTGTCAATGGGGATGTGAACGCAATGGGTGGAACGGTTAAGCTCCTGGATCAAGCCGAGATCCATGGTGATGTCAATCTGACTTCTGTAAGCATTACCACATCTCCGTATGCAGTGGTGGATGGGAATATCAACGAGAATGCCTTCAATTTTGAAGGGCTGGAATTGGGGCAGATTCCGGATAATGTTGTCCAACCGAAAACAACATCACCGGTGGAGGGCTGGGTTGATTTCGTCATCAATATCCTTTGGGCAGGTCTACGTATTCTGGCGATATCGGCAATTGCTGCACTCGTCGTATTGCTGGCCGAAAAACCGACAGAACGGGTCAAACAGTCGATCGTAACTGAACCTGTCATCGCATCTGCTTTTGGGCTGTTGACAGCCATTGTTGCCCCCGCTTTACTGCTGCTGCTAACGATCACCATTATTCTCATCCCGGTGGCATTGATTGGCTTGCTCGCTCTGGTGGTGGCCGGATTATTCGGGTGGGTGGCAATTGGTTATGAAGTGGGTAAGAGAATAGAAAAAGGCCTCAAACAAAGTTGGGCACCTGCCATCAATGCCGGTGTCGGTGCTTTTTTCCTTTCGCTGGTCAGCAGCCTGTTCAGCATCATCCCATGCATCGGTTGGATCATACCGGTCATTATTTCAATCGTAGGGATTGGCGGTGTAATGATCAGCCGCTTCGGCACTACCGTATATGTCCCCGCCAACAAGACTGTTCCAGAACATTCACTCGTCAATCAACAAGATCAGGTGCAAGCAAACCCGGCGGAAAAACCGCACGAGGAACCCGGCCCGCAAACATCTGAAAAAAATGAAGATGCCTGACTTGCTCATAACAGGAATTGAAAAAGGTTTCGGATAAAAACGAACAAGGTGAGAAAAATGAAAAAACAGGTTTGGGTCGTGTTCATGGTTTTAGGGTTGGCGGCAATGGCCTGTTCGATCAACCTGCCCGTTAATCTATCTGGTGGCGGTACAGGAGAAACTCAAACCCTGCGAATCAACGAAAGTTATGATACCGGTGAAGGATCAAAGCTGAAAATCGAGATGGGGGCAGGAGATCTGACTCTTTCCGGTGGGGGTGATAACCTGGTTAATGGAACGATCCGATATAACATTGAGCAGTGGAAACCGGAGATCCTTCGGAATGGTAGCAGTGTCATCATTCGCCAGATCATCGACACAATCGATCTCACACCTCAAGACGATACGATCAATGAATGGGATCTTCAATTGGGCAGCCAGCCATTGGAATTAACAATCCAGGCTGGAGCCTATTCTGGACAATTCGATTTTAGCGGGGTCCCGTTGACCGGGTTGGTCATCACAGATGGAGCCAGTGATACGGATATTCATTTCGATACGCCCAACCCGGCCAGGATGGAGAAATTCAAGTACACTACCGGCGCATCAGATCTCACGATTACCGGATTGGGCAACGCCAATACGAAATCCTTCGAGTTCACCGGCGGTGCCGGAAAAGCCGTGCTCGATTTTTCCGGTAAATTGACGAAAGACATGGAAGTGCGAATAGATGGCGGCGCGGGGGATATCCATATCATCGTTCCGGAAGGTACTTCATGTGTCTTGATCAGCAAAGGCAGCCTGGTGAATATCAGCTACCACGGCTGGAAAAAAGATGGTGATACCTATACAGTATCCGGAAACGGCCCGCAGATTGAGTTCACAGCCAATTTAAGTGTCGGGAACCTGGAACTGGATGTAGAGTGATGCAAATGACGGGGCTGTTCCAGTTTACACAGGAACCGCCCCTCTTTTTCCTCTTCATTAATCGTCATGAATGGATGAAATAAATTAGTCTTCTCCACCACCTTCTTTGGTAACCCAATAAATCCCTTTTTTCTTATAGGCAAACCACATGAGCGGCAGAATGACGATTATCATGAGCACAATGCGCTGCCAGGATACCAATCCGGTGAAACTGACCAGCAGATACATAATCAAAATGATCGGTATTGCGTATTTAGGACCGCGCATGCTAAACTGGGCTACCAAAGCACCAAAAACGCATGGGATGGCGTAAGCAAAAGCCTTCAATACCCAGGGAGGCAGATTAGCAATCAGCAGATTTCCCAGGAGAGCGCCTGCGAGGATAAACGCCACACTGAAGAAAATGGAGGTGCTTGCAGCAATGTTTCCAACAATCTCATATTTCATTGAACCGGTTTTGGTTCCTACGACCTCCTGTGCCACCGCAACTACAGGCACACGGAAGTTGCTGCTGTTTCCTGCCCATTGCATGTAGTTACCAGCCACACCCAACACGCCATAATACATCCAGCCTTCTGTCAGGAAAAATGGCAGCAAGATACCCCACATCACGAAGAGGGCCGGTAGTACCTGATTCAATGGAGGGAAAATGCCGTAAAAAGCCCATACCAGAAATACCGGCAGGGCATTTGCAAAAATCAGCAAAGTGCAAAAGATCCGCCCGATTTTATGGACATTTTTGAAATATTCTGCATGAGCAGCATCTGCGGTCACATCAGATGCCTGGGGTACAGATTCAATGTTTTCGCTCATGATTAACCTCCTATAATGCAGTAGGCGCCAAACATCCCGATCAGCATCGCAATAACCAATGAATATTCTTTCAGGTGTGGCTTTTTTAGTTTATTGGCCGTGATGAACACTACCATCGTACATACAAACGATATGAGTGCAGCAATGAAATTTGCATTGAAAATCGGCACGGTGCGAGATGCTAAATTATCGGCAAAGACAATCAGCATGATCCCAAGAATAATTAAGGGCAAGGCTTTGGGATCCATTTTTTGAGCTTTGTCTGCCATCGGTTTCGCGATCGGCGTAAAAACCATGAGCCCGATCAGCCAGGGGAGACAGGCAATTGACATGATAAACAGGGCTGCGGCAAATACCTCAGACGACATATTTGCCCCCAACTCAGATCCAACAGCGGCTGCACCTTGTGAAGCTGTCATCAACTCATACATGATCGAGCCAATTCCTGCTGACTCACGCAGCCAGGCAACGCCGGGGCTCAATGCAATCATCAGCGGGATCATCCCAAATGTAATTGCCAGCCCCGGGCCTATGCTGGTAATCATGGCTGATCGCCTGACGGTTTTGACCTGGTCCTTATCAAAA
>JAJFTV010000158.1 GCA_021372725.1 Chloroflexota bacterium
TCATCGATATTCAGCGCCTGCGTTACATCAACGACGAACCAATCCAACTGGTCACCACCTATATCCCCTACGCAGTATTTCCTCCCCTGGCGACAGTGGATCTCACCGACCGGTCGCTCTATGCTTTCCTTGAAAAAGAAGGGGGGATTTTCCTCACCCGTGGACGCCGGTATATCGAAGCAGTCCTTGCCAATGAAACAGAGGCGGATCTGCTCGATATCGAGCGCGGCGCTCCACTACTAATGCTCGATAGCGTCAGTTACTGCGAGAGCGGACAACCGATCGAGTATTATCATGCCGTTCACCGCGGTGATCGCTCCCGTTTCGAGGTCGAACTGATCAGAGTGCGCGACCAGAGCAAACTTGTCCAGGAGCACAGTTCAACCTTTACCAGCTCTCCCCAGGATGTGATCAGCAAAAATCACTATCCGAATCCGAAGCCATGATTTTCATCCTCCAGAGGAAGAAATGACCAAGCGATACCTGGTAGGTGTGGACCTTGGTACCAGCGCCACCAAAGCTGCCCTATATCGCATCGACGGGCAGAAGGTGGCTGAAGCCTCCGCTGAAGTTCCCATTCACTATCCGAAACCCGGAACGGTTGAGCAGGACGACCGTGATTTTTATAATACGGCAGCGCGTACTGTAAACGAGATCATTACAGGCAGTGGGATCGATGCCAGGGAGATCGCCGCGATTGCCTTTGATTCACAAATGGCGGGCGTGGGGATGATCGATGAGGACTTCCAGCCACCCGCCCGCTTCGATTCCTGGCTGGATATGCGCTGTCAGCCATTTATCGAATTGATGGACAGGGAAGCCGGGGAACTCGTCACTCGACTCACCGGCTGCCCCCCCACCTGCGATCACGGACCCAAGATGCTGTGGTGGAAGCATGAAATGCCGGATGTATACAAACGAACGGCAAAGTTCGTGATGCCGGGTACTTACGTAGCCGGTCAGATGGCCGGTTTGAGATCTGACCAGGCATTCATTGATTACACTTACATCCATTTCTCGGGTTTTGCCGATTCAGAGAACACACGCTGGTCGTCTGAGTTATGCTCCCGCTTCGATCTGGATATGGATAAACTGCCTGAGATCGTTGAACCCTGGCACGTGGTGGGTGAAGTAAACGAGAAGGCGGCGAAACTCTTCGCTCTTTCCCCCGGTACCCCCATCGCTGCTGGCGCAGGCGATACCGCTGCAAACGCACTCGGAGCCGGTATTGTCGAAGCAGGGATGTTGTTCGATGTGGCTGGGACGGCTGCCGTCCTCGCCGGTTGTACGGATAAATTTATTGCAGACACCAAACACCGCGCCTTGTTGACAATGAAATCGGTCATCCCCGGGTTGTGGAACCCCTTGGCATACATTGGCGGCGGTGGCATCGCGCTGGATTGGTTCCGCGATCAATTCTATAACGCGCTGCACGGTGAAACACAGGACTGTGAAGAATCCCTATACACAGCCATGATCGCAAAAGCGGCTGAGATTTCCCCGGGGTCTGAAGGGCTTTTCTTCTCACCCCACCTGGGTGGCAGGATCTGCCCGTCCAGTCCGCAAATGCGGGGTGCCTGGATCGGGGTTTCGTGGTCACACTCCCAGGCACACTTTCTTCGCGCCATCCTGGAAAGTGTGGCATATGAATATGCCTTTTATCTTGGTATTCTGCATGAGTTACTACCTGACTTGGAGATGGGAACAGCCCGCGCAGTCGGAGGTGGTGCGAAGAGCCCCGCCTGGAACCAGATCAAGGCTGATGTGCTGGGAGTGCCTTACCAGCGTCTGGCAGGCAATGAATTCGGTACCTGGGGCGCCGCCATGATCGCCGGAAAAGCTGCCGGGGTCATCAACGACCTTGCAGAACACGCCAGGCGTACCGCCATCGTGGAAGGTTCTCCAGTCCAGCCTGACCCTGAACATCACCTTTTTTATCAACCTCTCGTCGCAAAACACATCCAGATGGAAGAAATGCTGGATACCTTCTTCAAATCAAAACTTTAACCATTAATGGCAAGGAGAATAGTGTGAAAAACCAGGTTCGAATTTGTATGATCGGCGCAGGCCGGGTAGGAAAAAACCATTCAAGGGCGATCAGCCGGCACGTCCCCGCCGGGAGGATCGTTGCCCTGGTAGACCCGATGGAAGTCATTCGTAATGAGACAGCGCTTGAATTCAATGTC
>JAJFTV010000178.1 GCA_021372725.1 Chloroflexota bacterium
CAGTTGACGCTCCAGCTACCTCCTGTCAGCATCAGGCCCCACTTCGCATCAGAGTCGACGTGGCGAATTCTCACGTCCTCCCACCGTACCTCGAGCTCTTCGGCAAGGGCCTGAGCGAGCGCGGTACCCACATGCTGTCCAATCTCAGCCTTAGTGATGTTGATCGTAACAACACCGGCCGTGTCCATATCAAACCAGAGGGTATGGAGACGGTTACCTGTCGAGAGCGATGCGTCGCTGGACTGGATCGAGCCGAAGGTAACAAGGTTGCGAGCCGTAGACGATCGCCTGGACGCTGCCTTCCCTTCGGCGATCTCGGAATGGCCAGGTATGGCAGCCGCTTCGCGCATCTCCTTTGCCGCGGCCTGTATAGCAGACTTGACCCTCACGTACGTCATACAGCGACACAGGATAGGACTCATAGTCTTAATTATTTCATCATCCGTCGGATCAAGATTCTTCATGAGCAGAGCAGCTGCCTGCATGATGGATCCTGATTGACAGTAGCCGCATTGGGGGACTTGAGCTCTAACCCAGTATTTCTGCAGTGGATGCTCGCGGTCACCCCCCAGACCCTCGATAGTCACGATCTTTGCACCTTCAACTGAATCGAGAGGACGGGAACAAGACCTCACGGCAATCCCATTGACGTGAACCGTGCAGGCCCCGCACTGGCCGGCCCCACAACCGAACTTTGTTCCTGTCAACCCCAGATAATCGCGGATCACCCAGAGGAGCGGGGTGTCACCAGGCGCTTCCACTGAAACGGCTTTACCATTCAGAGTGAATGTCGTCATTATAGCCCCCATGCTCTATCACTTATTAGGCCGTGTATCGGACACGCTTAAGTTTTATAAATGGTAGATGGTAAACACTCAGGCGTCAAGGATGAGCGCGGCCTAAAAACAGAGACAAGTGGTGGTAAAAAAAAGAATAAGGTATATTCCTAATCTTCATAGCTTACAAAATTGAATTGCGCATTGCTAAGCACTTTCAAGCTGATATAGCCGTCAAGGTAGAAAATCAGGAATACAGATTACATCCCAGCAACTTCATTTTTTGAACCAGCTATATAATATCCATGCGTTTTAATTGTGTAAAACGCTTTGCTTGCATCTATGCCGACAAGCTTTTGATCTGGAGCCAAAGCAGCAACAGGATGAGGTTCTAATGTTATCTTTTTCGACTTAAATTCAGGGATGTTCATTATTGAATCTTTATCATAAAATGAATTAAATACTATAAACCAATGAGTGCTTGAGCTATCGTACCCATAAATCTGTGAAAAATTTACTTGCATCCAATCTCCTTCCTCAATGATGTTTACTATACACGATTTGTAGTTATAAAAATACTAGTCTGGCGTTTCAATAGTTGAAATATTTGTGTTTGTAAAAAAATTGTGTAAATGGCATTTTCAGTTAAAGGGGACACGGTCGCCAAAATAGATGGCGAATTGGTTGAGTGCCATTCCCTAATCGTGAATCGGCATCGTCCATTTGGTTGATGCATTTTTGATTGCCAGATACATGATCTGGAGGATAGTTAAAAAACTCATTGAGATCTTCCCAGTGTGTCAGCCAGGCACGATAGATCATCGGGTAGCGACTATTCCATGTGGTGCCGAATTCTTCCAAAGCCTCCCGGCCTGTCTTCTCCGAGGCTGCGGTATAGATTACTTTCAAATCAGCGCAGATGGACTTGATATCTTTGTATGAAACATACTTTGTCGAATTGCGGATCATGTGGACAATGCAAAGCTGTATTCGGGTTTCTGGATACACCGCACGAATCGCATCGGGAAATCCAGTCAGACCATCAGTACAGGCAATCAGGATGTCCTCCTCTCCACGGTTTTTGAGTTCGCTCAGGACATTCATCCAGAACTTGGCGCCCTCAGTATCGGCAATCCAAAAGCCAAGAACCTCTTTTTTGCCCTGAAAATTGACGCCAACAGGGCATCGAGATAGACGATTGGGTAGGATGTATCCAGTTGCCTCGCCATAGATCTTTTCCAGGTGCGCCTGAATGTCGCGGACGATCATGCCACTCGCCTATAACGATATGATCTGGTCATTGAAAAGGGAAATACGCTTCTCGTATTTTGGAACCATGACCGGTTCAAAGGTTCCGTTTCGGTCGCGGGGTACTTCAACCGCAACGGTCTGGTTTTCGGTCGGAACGGTCTTTTCGGTATGACCATTCCTGCTGTTCCCCGAGTTGTCGCCAGCATTCGAGTTTTTTGGATAGCCGACATGGTGTGCCATCTCGGCTTCTATGGCGCGGTTAAGAATCTTGGCGGTAAGAGTCTTGAGGATACCGTCCTTTCCAAGCACATCGTCCTGTGTCAGCCCATGAAAATCGATCTGGTCCAGCGGGGGCCCAGGGCCTTGAGTCCCTCGCCAGCTGAACCGGAACAGTTCTCACCAAAGACGAGTTTTGTGGGAGAATTGAATATAAACATGTAAACACCCCGAAAATGATTCCTTTAAAGATGTTTGCCCGCTTCAGAATCAGGCTGTTTTCATTATAGAGCCCACCTGTTCTTCAAGTGAAGTCACCGGGTGGCCTAAAATTTTCTCCAGATCGGGTGCCGTCAGAGAAACCATCCCATCGCGGATAGTTTGGTTCATCCCCACCGCCATCTGGCTTTCCAATTCCGACGCACCGCCGGCGCGCAGGGCACTTATTATATCGGCATCCGAAACCTGCCGGTAATTCAGGGGTTTGCCGCTGACGTTCCGCACTGCCTGTACTAGCTCGGGAATGGTCCAGGCTTTTGGGGTAGTTAATTCGTAAACCTTGTTTCCATGGCCCGGCTGGGTCAGCACCAACGCCGCAGCCTCGGCATAATCGACGCGCGCGGCACAGCCGAGCGGCGTGTTTCCGATCGAAGACATATAGACTCCACTTGCCAGCGCCTGGACAGCCGGGCCGATCAAAATCTCGGCGTAGAAACTGTTGCGCAGGATCGTGTACATAATTCCACTCTCGAAGATTGCTTTTTCGGTGGCACGGTGTTCCTCGGCCAATGGCGCCTCGGCGCCAGTCTGCTGATTGATGACGGCCTTGACCAAACTGGTGTAGACCAGATGTTTGACGCCGGCTGCCTTGGCAGCCTGCACGGCGTGCAGATGCTGTTCGATGCGACTGCCCACCTTGTCGGTGGAAATGATCAACACCGAATCGCTCCCGGCAAAAGCGTCACGGATGGACGTAAAATCGTCAAAATCTCCGTGCCGCACGTCGATACCCTTGGCGCGCAGATCCGCAGCCTTGGATACATCCCGCACGCTGACGCGCAGGTTGGCTGGCTTGACGCCCTTTTGCAGCAACTGTTGAACAACAAGGCGGCCAAGATGGCCGTTGGCTCCACTAATGGTAATGATTGACATTCCTCCCTCCTTAAGGTCAGGTTTTCGATAAGCTGAGCAACTGATGAAACAGTCAGCCTCTTAAATTTACGGGCACATTTAAAAAGATCAAAACTTCCTGCAATAATATACCGATTATTGTGTATCAATTGATTGAATCTTGACCTTTCAACAAAAATATTGTCAAAAAACAGCTGTATTGAAGCTCCATGATAATGTCACTGTATGAACTCGATTAAAGTGTCACCTTGATATACTTTAGGCTGGAGCGAGTATGAGACCAGGACGACACTAAGGGGACAGAAAGAGTTGTTACGGGTAAAAATCATGGAACAGATAGCAGAGAAACAACTTACTGACCTGGCGGTTCAAAAGTTAGCAGATGCATAGTGAATCGCCGGGTCATCGAAGTACTTCATGATCCTTTTAGGTGAGTTAGCCAACATAGTCAGGTGCACATCGGTTACTTTTTTCAGATCCGCATTTAAGCGCTCATCGGGATTCAAATCAGGGCTGTAAGCAGGAAGATACACCAGCTCTATTTTCTCCTTTCTTACTTCCACAAGAAACTCGATGAATTTCTCGATGTTCACCCTTCTCCTGCTTCGCTTTCGCTTTGATCACGGGGAACTCTTCTTCCAGCCATGCTTGCACCTTCTCAGAATTCCGCTCGTGGGCAAACTTCATTTGCTCTCGCATCCGTATGATGATCTTCCGCCGTTCCTCAAGCGCTGCTCTTGAGAGTTTCCTGCCCGTGTTGTACAACGCCAGCTTAAAAGAAAACAAGAATAGTGATATCAGAATGCGAGGTATGAAATGGCAGGATGTTGCCGTGCGGCCGAATCACTGGATTACCGGATTACCGGTACTCCTCCCATGCCTTGATCTCAAAGCCATGGCCTGCGAGGTATTCGAGTGACTCTATGAATTGCTTTGCCGTTTTGATATTGGTAAAGAGCGGAATATTGAAATCTACGGCCATGCGGCGGATCAGGTAGTCGTTCCTGAGTT
>JAJFTV010000180.1 GCA_021372725.1 Chloroflexota bacterium
GATCGATCATATTCGCCGAATCCACAGGATGAGCCGAAAGGCTTATGGCAGCCCACGAGTGTATGCACAGTTGAAAAAGCAAGGGTACACATGCAATCAGAAGACAGTAGCCCGTTTGATGCGTCAGGATGGACTCAAAGGGCAACGGAAGTATCGAAAAGTGATCACCACGAACAGTAACCACAAGTTCCCTATAGCTTCCAACGTGCTCAATCGTGAATTCACTGCAGATCGTCCCAATCAAAAATGGGTAGCTGATATTGCTTATGTTCCTACCGATGAAGGCTGGCTGTATGTGGCTGGGGTTCTTGATTTGTTCTCGCGTAAAATTGTTGGCTGGGACATGTCGAGCCAGATTGATGCTACTCTGGTAGAGAAAGCTTTGAGAATGGCTTTATATCAACGCCAGCCAGGAAAAGGATTGCTGCATCATTCAGATCGAGGTGTGCAATATGCAAGTCACCAGATCCATGATATTCTGGCAGCGAACCAAATTCAGATTAGTATGAGCGGAAAAGGAAATTGCTATGATAATGCGGTCATAGAAAGCTTCTGGGGCACTTTGAAAAACGAGTGGGTTCATCATCAGAAATATAAAACCCGGTCCCACGCACGGACGGATATTGTCAAGGCAAAGTTAAAATGTCCTAATCACACGCATTTCTTATATACGTTAAAAAACTTGTATTATAATTTGTTCTAATAACTCTGAGCTTTCAAACCTAAGACATAGTGCCGCTGGCATGATGGGATGGCTTGGTAAGCCGGATCTTGAGCGCTTCTCAAGAGGTTCACGAAAATAATTGGTTCGTGAATCAAGGGTAAAGAGGGAAACGTCTTTACCTCCCGTTTTCTTAGCAGGTTGGGATGAACATGGAAAGGAGAAAATAGCTTGAGTTTACTTAATTTGCCAGAGAAGCTTCTGGCAAACAATTTTTTTTGGTTAGAAAACAAACCAAAACTGATTATTATTACAGGTGAAAGCGGCGTTGGGAAAACGACAGCCTGCCAGATTCTCATCCATCGGGCCCGCCAACAGGGCTGCCCGGCTGGCGGGTTGGTCTCGCCGCCTGTGTATCGGTCGGGGAAAAAAGTAGCGATTGATCTTACCGACATTTCTACCGGCGAAACGCGCCGGCTGGCCTCGAAACGTGAGCTGCCTGCTTTCGGCTGGGAATTTGACCCGGCGGCAATCGCCTGGGGAAACCAGGTGCTGGATGAATTACCCGTCTATCCGCTCTTGATTCTGGACGAGCTGGGGCCATTGGAGTTTCAAAAATGGGCCGGGTTCACCGCTGGTCTGCGGCTGTTGGATGAACAACGTCACCGAACAGCCTGCGTCGTGATTCGGACTGTGTGCCTGCCGGTTGCGGTGGAGCGCTGGCCGTGGGCGCAGGTCGTCCGTGACCTGGACAACGCGTCCGTAGAGGAGCAGCCGTGATTAGGCTGCGCAACCTTTCGGTCAATTATGGGACAATTCGCGCTCTAAAAGATATCTCCTTGGATATCCGCGAAAGGGAGTGTGTGATGGTCACCGGACCCTCCGGGTGTGGAAAAAGCACGCTGGCGTTGGCACTATGTGGATTGATCCCGCACTCGATTCCAGCCCAATTGGAAGGCCAGATCGAAATTGACGGGATGGATTCCCTCACATTATCCACCCCTGAGATAGCCCAACGGGTAGGTATTGTATTTCAACGCCCGGCTACCCAATTATTCCATTTGCGGGTGGATCAAGAAGTGGCCTTTGGCGTACGAAACCTGGGGTTGAGCGTGGACGAGGTGCGAGAGCGTACAGAGTGGGCGCTGGAAGTGACCGGCATCCAAAAACTGCGCGACCGCCGTCCGGATGAGATTTCTGGCGGGCAGAAACAATGTGTAGCCATAGCTGCCGTGCTGGCTATGCGTCCGCGCGTGCTCATTCTGGATGAGCCCACCTCGTCTCTGGATGTTCCTAACACCCGCCTGGTCATGGAGACGTTGAGAACTTTGCAACAACAGCAAGCCCTGACAATCATCCTCATTGAACACCGTTTGGCTGAAGTGTTTCAAATTGCCAGCCGGGTGATTGTTATGGATCATGGGACGGTTTTTGCTGATGGAAATCCTGAGAGTATTTTTACAGAAAAGGAAGTGTTTCGGCAGTTTGGAATCCGCAGACCTGCCCTTCAAACTTCGCTGGCTTGGGAAGATCTGGTCATTCCAACGGATACACCCCAGACCGTTGAATCTCCACTGTTGACGCTTGAGGGGGTAAGTGCTGGATATCATCGTCAGGCGGTGATTCAGGATATTGACCTGAAGCTGTTCCCGGGTGACTTTGTGGCCCTGGTGGGGGATAATGGAGCCGGGAAATCGACGCTGGGGCTGGTGGCCGCCGGGCTGCTTAAACCCCTGGCCGGACAGGTGCGCTTTTCTCATGGGAAGCGACCGCGGCCCGGGTTGGACGTGGCTATGTTGTTTCAAAACCCTGAAGATCAACTTTTATGCGACAGCGTCGAGGATGAAGTGACCTTTGCCCCTCATAATTTTGGCCAATCTGATCCCGCTTTGATTGAAAGGATCCTTCAAGAGACTGATCTGACTGTGCTGCGAGAGCGCCGTCCTAACCTGCTGTCTGTTGGGCAGCAACAGCGCACCACCCTGGCTGCCTGCCTGACCGTTACACCGCGTTTATTGATTCTGGATGAACCTACCCTGGGACAGGACTGGGGGCATTTACAGCGCATGATGAACTACCTGGTTGAACTGAACCGCCAGGGGATTGCCATATTGTTAATTTCACACGACTACAAATTGATTCATCGTTTTGCCAGGCGCTTGATCGTGATGAAAGAGGGGCGTATTCTGCAACGCGGGCGAGTTGAAGGCAGTTCTGTCGGTCACTATTCCCTTTCCGAACAACCTGAAGGAGCTATCTATGAAATTAACCACGCGTGAACTTTCGATCCTGGCCGTATTTGGGGCGGTGTGGGGGCTGGTGGAAATCAGCCTGGGATCAGTGCTCAAATCTCTCAACGTTCCGCTGAGCGGGATGATTCTGTCCGCGTTGGGTCTGACGGTGGCACTGATCGGGCGAGTGTATGTCCCGCGCAAGGGCTCCACATTGTTCATCGGGATGATCGCTATGCTGCTGAAATTGTTCAGCATGGGGGGCATCATCATTGGCCCCATGATCGCCATCTTCACTGAAGCATTGGTGGCAGAACTGGTGCTCTCGCTGTTTGGGAAACCCTCGCGAGCGGCTTTTTCCCTGGCTGGCGCGCTGGGGGTCACCTGGACTCTGCTGCAGCCTTTCGTCACCGGGCCGCTGCTGTTTGGGCGCAGTATGCTGGTGGTCTGGCTGGACTTTATTGACAACGGTGTAAGGCTGCTGGGATTTGAACCACAGGCGGTGGTGGGAATCGTGCTGGTCATGCTCGCCATATATCTGGTGGTGGGGGCGCTTGTGGGTTGGATAAGCTGGAGTTTAGCTCGCCAGTTGGCACAACGGGCGGGAAAAACGGGTTTCCCGGTGGCTCGGGGATAAAAATATTTCATAACAAGGAGTGAGGAATGAAGAAGATAATTTGGTTAATGATGGTATTGGTTTTAGTGGTCTCTGGCTGCGCCACCAACGCTCCGGCAGACACGACGAGTGCGGCAAGCCTGCAGGTGAGTGACGGAACGGTAAACAAAACCTACACTGTGGAAACCCTGAAGGCACTGCCGGAGACTCAGGCCAGCTTTAAGAATGTGGCCTACGTCGGGGTAAAAATGACGGACCTGCTGACCGACGCCGGGTTTGACCCCCAGGCCATCAAGGCAGTTAAAGCGGTCGCATCGGATGGTTTTACCGTAAATTATGACCCGGCTCAGTTTCAGCGTGAAGACGTGATCCTTGCTTATCAGACTGCGGATGGTGCACTTTCTGCTGAAGATGGAAATTTTAGAATGGTCTTGCCTGGTGAAGAGGGCAAGTTCAACGTGCGCATGCTGGCTGAGATTCAAGTAACCCAGTGAGTGAGCTGCGAGCGCTCTTATCCAGGCAGCCGGTGACTGGCACTGGAGCGGCGATAGGCGTGCCAGGCTACCTGGCGATATTGGTTGTCACCATCAGTTTAGCCTTGATGGCGCCTTCATGGGTGTTGCTTTGCATGGCTGTCTTGGAAATCACGATCACATTTTTTTGCGTACCAGGAGTCTTCAGGCCTCTGGTACGGGCACGCTGGTTGATCCTTTGCGCTGTTCTGATCCTGCCTTCAATATTTTTGTCGGGTAACCTTGATCGACAATTTTTAAATATCCCTTATTCTTCTCAAGGACTCACAATTACTTTTCTCTCCATCTTACGTATGATTGTGATTTTTCTTGTCGTCAGCATTTTTACCTCCTCTGTTGAGATAAGTGCGCTGGCAGGGATCTTTGAGAGATTGGGATTACACGGTCTTGGATTTTCCCTTGGGGTGGCATTAAACCTGTTGCCGAGCCTGAACCAATCGGCTTTGACCACCTGGCGGGTTTTACAGATTCGCGGCGGGTTTCGCCACCAGCGTTGGAAAGGGCTGCGCCTGATGACCATCACGGTGATCACCCAGGCGCTCAACCGGGCGGAAGAGATCGCGTTGGCGGCCGAAGTGCGCGCATTTACACCAGAAAAAGCTCAGGCATATCCAATTGTTAAAGGCAGGTTTGACAAATTGATCATTTTTGGCAGCGTTTTGATGTTGGTGCTCGCTATCGTGATTCGAGTTATTTGAAGGATAAAACATGTCTATACCCATCATCACTTTTGTTGGAAAATCCGGCTCTGGAAAAACCACATTGTTGGAGAAACTGGTGGTTGTGTTAAAAAGACAACAATACAAAATCGCTACCATTAAACATCACTCTCATGTTGGCTTTGATATTGATGTGCCCGGCAAAGACAGTTGGCGCTTTGCCCAGGCTGGGAGTGACCATGTGATCATTGCTGCACCAGACAAAATTGCGTCTTACCACAAATTGGATCACGAATTAAGCCTGAAGGAAATCCTCCCTGAGGTAACCGATGTGGATTTAATCCTTGTTGAAGGTTACCGGACGGAACATTTCCCAACGATCGAGGTTGTCCGTTCTCAGCACTTCGCTGAATTGCTTTCCAGTCCAGAAAACCTTATCGCCATAGTCTCTGATCTGAAATTTGATCTCCCGGTAGCACAGTTTGCTCTGGAGGATGTGAAAGGGATTGCCGATTTTATTGCCCTCCAATGTCCTGAAAAGAAAGGGCAAACTGTCAAAAGGATGTGATCCCGGGTTGTATTGAATAATAATTCCGAATTGAAAGAACTTGAAACGGAACGGAAGGAGATTAAAATGACACACATTGAAAAAGAGGAAACGATCATTTCTACTCTTTTGCAGGCTTCAGCAAATTACCACCATCAATTATGCCCCAGGCAGGTTTTAGGCGTTCGTATGGGGCTCTATGCGGGTCAACTTTTGGGTTTATCTGTTCCTCAAAAAGAAAAACAATTATTCACCTTCATTGAAACGGACGGATGTTTTCTTGATGGAATTGCTGTCTCTACAGGCTGCACAGTCGGAGCGCGGACGATGAGGATTTTGGATTACGGAAAAATCGCCGCCACTTTTGTAAACAGGGAAACAGGAAACTTGTTGCACATAATTCCAAATCCTGCTGCACGGCTTTTGTGCAACAAGTACGCTTCAGATGCCACGGACCGTTGGCATACCTATTTATTTGGCTACCAAGAAATGCCT
This sequence comes from Chloroflexota bacterium, assembly GCA_021372725.1. Taxonomy (GTDB): domain Bacteria; phylum Chloroflexota; class Anaerolineae; order Anaerolineales; family Anaerolineaceae; genus JAJFTV01. The sequence continues at coordinate 5,743 of JAJFTV010000180.1, forward strand.
GAAGATGAATTGTTCATTGTTCAACCCGTAAAATTGACCATATCTCTTGCTGAAATAATAAGCCGAAAGACGGCAAAAGTGATTTGTGCAAACTGCGGTGAAGAAATTTTTAACGAAAGAGAAATACCAAAGGGCGGAGAAACCTTATGTAAACCATGTGCTGGCCAGGGATATTATTTTCTTAATGATCAATTACCAAAAGCACAAATAAACGGAGAAAAAGTACATCAATGAAAATGAGTGTTGTAGTCCAGGCTGGCGGCAATTCCAAACGTATGGGACGCGACAAGGGGCTGGTGCCTTTCTTGGGACAACCTCTCGTGCAAAGGGTGATTGAGCGAATTGGGCCGGTTGCCGATGAAATTTTGGTAACCAGTAATTCCCTCGACGCATACAGATTTTTAGGAATCCCGATTTTTCCGGATATTATCCCCGGAAGAGGCTCCCTGAGCGGTTTATACACGGCTTTTTACTCAGCAAAATATCCGCTTGTGGCAGTTGTAGCCTGCGATATGGTTTTTGCAAGTGCAAAGGTTTTTGCCGCAGAAAAAGAGTTGATCCTCTCATCTTCATATGACGGAATTGTGCCGCAAACGGATGATGGATTTGAGCCCTTTCATTCTGTTTATTTAAAGGAACCCTGCGTCAAAGCTGTAAAAGCCGCATTGGAGAATGGACAGAAACGTGCAGATTGTTGGTTCTCCCGAGTGAACATCGGTTTTCTTCCTTCCGAACAATTAGAGAGACTTGATCCGTGTCATGAAGCTTTTATTAACCTTAACACTCCTGAAGAATTACTGGAAGCGGAGTTGCTGGCGAGTAAGCAAAAGGGCCAGAATAGCACCAACGGTTCTTAAAGACTTAGAAACACTACTGAAGGTTTGAATGGATTTATTAACCTATTTGCCAAAAATTAAAAAATACCTTGCCGGTGTCGATTTTTCGTCAGTTCCAGGATGGCGGGCAAAACTTCCCGTGGTAATTCATCCGCTGGCTCAGGGTGAATACAATACTCAAGCGGGGAACCGTTGGGTTTTACGAGTCAATATGGGCTCCCAGATCGGCCGACTAGCCAGATTGCGTATGAATTTAATGCCTTGCGCCTTTTAGAAACAAGCGGTGTAACACCAAAACCCTATTGGCTGGACGATCAAAAAGTAGACCTTGAATTCGGGGTGTTATTGATGGAATACCTCCCAGGTGGATCGTTGGCTTAGGAAACTGACCTGGATGCAGCCGCGCTACTCCTGGCTCGTCTGCATGATCATCCGGTGGATTCCGAAAATAATCACCTCATCCGGGAAACCCGTCCATTAAGTCAAATGTACGAAGAAAGCAGCCGTATGGCTGAAGTCTATTGTTACTCGGAGTTTGCTAACCCTGTCATTGCTTCTTACCTCACAGAAATCCTGGATTGGGCAAAATCCGCCTGTGACAATGAGCGTTATTATTTGTCTGACCCATGGTTTTGTGTCATTAATACCGAGGTGAATTCCGGCAATTTTATTGCCGACCGAAATTCCGGTAAGCTGTATCTCGTGGATTGGGAAAAACCTCTTTGGGGAGACCCCTCGCAGGACCTGTCTCATTTTTGTGCCCCAACCACAACGTTGTGGAAAACCGGATACCGGATGCCGGCTGCGGATCGCATGAAGTTTCTCAACGCCTATCGAAATGCGGTTTCTGATCCCCATTTGAAAGATACGATCATCGAAAGGGTTTGTTTGCGCGATCCATTTAATTGCCTTAGGGGAATTACCTGGTCGGCGATGGCTTACATCCAATATCGTTCCGGTTTTCATGTTCTTCAAAATTCAGACACCTTTGAAAAAATCCAACAATATCTTCAAGAGGACTTTTGAGCCTTACATAGAACCTGCTTGCCGTAAAAGCTCATGTTATTTTATGAATAAAAGGTGACAAATCAATAATTTAGGATTGGGTTTACAAACCGGGCTATTTTGGACTTCACTTTATGTAAATAATAATTGACTTCACTGAAAAAACGACCAGATAGAATTAGTCCAAATTATACACTCTACAAGATATGAAAAGTTTAATATAATAGGACAAACCCGAATACAAGGTCAAAAGTATGTTCAAAGAAAATCAGCATCATCACCAATCTTTTATGGTTTGCTGTGTCAATGAATTGCCCGAGGAACAGAAAGAATACCTAAACTTGTCATGGGCAGGGGTGTTCTATCGAGAGTTCTTCTGTCGGTTGAACGAAAAACCATTTGCCGTGCTTTATGCAGACATACCTTCGCGGCCGAATGTTCCCGTAAACGTGCTGGTAGGATTGGAATATTTGAAAGCAGGCAACGGTTGGACGGATCAAGAGTTATACGAAGCCTTTCTCTACAACATGCAGGTGCGCTATGCATTGGGATATGATGCGTTTGTAATAGGCAATT
>JAJFTV010000025.1 GCA_021372725.1 Chloroflexota bacterium
GATTGCAAATTACCAGCCCTCAATAAACGGGATCCATTCCTCATAGGTGCTCAAGTGATGAGAAAAAATGTAATGAATGGATGAGGGGGGCGCCTTGGGCACCGAGATCAGGTGCATATTGGTTTCCTGAAGGGTTCTGCCGCCTTTCAGATGATTGCATTCAGCACAGGCCGTGACAATATTTTCCCATGTTTCAGATCCCCCCAGATGACGGGGAATCACATGATCCATGGTGAGATTCGGCTTTTTCTTGCCGCAATATTGGCAGGTGTAGCCATCTCTGCGAAAAAGTTCGCGGCGATTCAGCTTTATACGCGGCCTGGGACGGTAAACCATGGTGTGCAGGCGAATGACTGAAGGTCGCGGAAAGTTGTTCTGGCTGGTTCTGATATAACCCCTGCCGTTAAGAACCATGGTCGCCTTGTCTTCCAACAAAAGACCCACAGCCCGCCGCATTCCACAAACGTTTATCGGTTCAAAATTAGCATTGAGTACGAGGACATCTTCAAACATTTTTTCACCGGAATAGATTATAGCATTTTTCACTGGTCACGATAAAAGATTTGTTTCTTTTTTTCTATTTTTTTCTATTTTTCTTGACACGACCATCAGTCCGATATACAATACCCGTATGAAAACAGATAAAGTCTATTATTATGCAGGTATAAAAGCGACCTCCAAAAGGAATTGCCGCTGACCTCTGCATGGTGCAAAGTTCACAAGACAAATCAACAGCCTTCCTTTTGGGAGGCTGTTTTGATGAGGAGGAAAATGAGAGCCAGAAATAATCTTTGATAAAGTAATTTTTTCCAGGATTCTTTTTTTGAGAAAACCCGTGAATTGGTATAATAACAAATTGGTTAAAATCTGCAGGGCACAGGAAATATCAGGAGAGAAGAAGATGATGAATATCGATGAACAGGTCCGCTACCTGATGCAAGGTACCGAGTATGGCGATGAGGCACTTAAGCAGTCCATGGCAGCAGAACTCAAGGAGCGACTTCTGGAAGCCAAAAAGGAAAACCGTCCTTTAAGGGTTTATTGTGGGTTTGACCCGCGCACTGCCAATCTGCATCTGGGTCACACGGTACCCATGCGCAAGTTGCGGCAGTTCCAGGAGCTTGGGCATGATGTGACGTTTGTGGTGGGTAATTACACATCCCTCATCGGCGACCCGTCGGATAAGGATGTCTTGAGGCCCAGGTTGACACCCGAAGAGGTGGATGAAAACGCCCGTACCTACGCAGAACAGGCCTTCCGGATTTTGGATCGAAACCGGACCCAGATACGTTACAATTCGGAATGGCTTTCAAAACTCAGTTTTGCCCGAGTGATTGAACTGGCATCGAATTTCACGCTGCAGCAGTTTCTCACCCGCGAAAACTTCAAGAAGCGCTGGGAAAATGGGGATGCTGTCTATCTGCACGAGACGTTCTATTCCATCATGCAGGGTTACGATGCCTACATGCTGAAGGCAGATGTACAGGTGGGTGGAACAGACCAGCTCTTTAATATCATCACCGCTGCTCGAAAATTAATGACCTACCTGGGAGAAAAACCGAACATCGGTATCATCATGGGTATTCTTCCCGGCACCGATGGGTCGATAAAAATGAGTAAATCTTTGGGAAATGATGTGCCGATCAGCACGAATGCGGAAGACATGTTTGGTAAAGTGATGAGCATTCCGGATTTTGCCATGCCAGCCTATTTCCGCCTGGTAACCCGCTGGACCCCGGTCGAGATCGATGGTATAGAAGCTGGACTGAAAAATGAGATCACTCACCCGCGTGATGTAAAAATGCAACTGGCCAGAGAAATTACCGGCAATTTTTATGGGGATGACCTGGCACTGGAAGCCGAGCAGGCATTTGTAAGGCAGTTTCAAAAAAGGGAGATGCCGGAGGAAATACCCGAATTCCCGCTGAAAGATAATCAGAATATACTGGATATTCTTGAAAATGCCAAACTTGTAAAAAGTCGCAGCGAAGCCCGGCGGCTGGTTTCACAAAACGGAATTCGTTTCAACGGTGAAGTCGTTAGCGATCCGACAATGGTATTGCAAGATCCCGGCGTCTTGCAGGTGGGGAAGCGGCACTTTATTAAACTGGTCAAGAATTGAGTCAGTCAAATCGTTAAGGATTGGCGGGGTGGATTGTGGCATTGAGCACTGTTTGCCCAATCTGTTCCGCCAGATCAGGATTTTCCTCCTCGATGACCACAGCAATCGCCAGCGGGCTGCCAAGCCATTCCGGGGTGGTTCCGCCAATGTACCAGGTTGTCAGTTGCTCACCGGTGCCTTTTCCATACCCGATTGACTGCCAGATAATTGAAGAAGGTTCGGTTAACATGTCTACCACCTGGTTTGTGGTGTACGCGTCGAGCGCTTCCGTGGAAGCACCCGGGTTCAAAATTATCCAACCTTGGTGAGGGGTTTGAACTCCCAACACAAGTGATGGGTCAGGAAGCTGTCCATCGGAGGTTAATGAAGCGGCTGCCAGGGCCATTTGAAGCGGCGATATATATAAACCTTCTGTTTCTTCATTGAAGAATGTGATCAAATTATCCGCGTTCGTTTGAACAGGATCCGAAACAGGCATATCCATTTCAGGGGCATCAAAAAATTCCAACCGATCGTATAGTTTATATAAATCCTCCCCGGAAAGCATATTGGCAAGAGTGACCGCTGCACCCGGGCAACCGCTTGAAATCAAGGTGCCCCAATCAGTGCTGCTTTCCGGTACGCGCGCACAACTGATGACTTGCGATTTTACGGGATATGACAATTGATCAGGAATGGCAGGTAAATCACCCGTAACCAGTGTTTGATAAAGAAAGAAGGGTGCAAGGGCTGTTTCGGGATAATATTGGCCCTGCAACGCCCGATTGAGAAATGGAGAATCAGGATCTGAATTCCATTTGTCCCAGTTTTCCTGCAAACTGTTTGTATCAAAATAGGGAGTGGAGGCGATGGTCAATATTTCACCGGATTGCGCATTCAGCAAGACGACTGCTCCTTTAACGCCCTCCAGCATTGAGCCGGCGATAGTTTGCACCTCGATATCCAGACTCAGGCGTACATTCAAGCCGGGCGGTCGCTGGGAGTATAGAATCGCATTGGACCAGATTTCTGAGGTGGCATTTGCCTGCATACCGCGTAGATAGGGATCCAGACTGGCTTCCAGTCCGGCCTGGCCATAATACAGATCGGAATAACCGATGATGGGACTCAGGCTGGGGTAGAGAAGCTCGACCGAGTAATCACCTCTTTCCCCTGAGGATTGGGTCAAGGGGGCGTTATTACGGTCAAGGAAATTTCCACGCGGTACGTATAAATCCCCAATCGCACTGCGAAGATTATCGGAACGGCTCAGTAAATCATCGGATCGGATCAGCACCCAATAACCGTTTGTTAGAGCAAGAACGAGCCAGGCACACAATATGAGTGAACCCAACACAAGATAAGGATCTGTATCCACATTAATACTGTTTTCGGTGTCTGTCTGGTTACTGATAATGGCCAGGATAGCGATTGCGGCGAATGAGACTACCAGAGATGAACCGCCGTAGGAAACGAAAGGCAGGGTGACACCGGATAGGGGTAATAAATTCAAATTTCCTGCAATAATAAAGATGGCCTGCAAGCTGAAATATACTGATAACCCTGCCGCAAGCAACCGGCGGTAAGAGTTTGGTGCGCGTATGGCGATGGTTAAGGCACGGACTGCCAAGAAGGCAAATATCAACATCAAAGCCAGTGTACCGAGCAGCCCGAATTCTTCGGCGATGCTTGTAAATATAAAATCAGAGTGTGCAATGGGGACCAGGTTTGGATTTCCAAGCCCGGGCCCACGTCCGATCAACCCGCCGGAAGCAATCGCGATCAATGATTGAACGATCTGATACGAATTACCCATGGGATCAGCCCAGGGGTTCAACCATGTATTGACACGCTGTTCGATAACCGGAAAAATCTGATAGCCCACCACCCCTGCCAAGGTCACCAGGGCGCCACCAACCATCAGGATAATACTTTTTCCGGACGCCAGAAATCCGATGATGAAATAGATCAGGATAAAAATTAACGCTGTACCCAGATCTCTTTGTGCCAGCAGTAGAAAAACTGCTGCAACGATGAGGATAATGGTGGGAGCCATAAACCGAACACTCTGCGATTTCAGGGTTGTCTGGTCACCAAAATAAGCTGCGAGGTAAATAATCAACAAGAGTTTTAATGGTTCTGAGGGTTGCAGGTAGAGATCACCAATATTCAGCCACAAGTTGGGGCCGGTTCCCCCAGGATAGGTGCCGAAAATGAATGTCAAAGCAGTCAGCAGAAGTCCGCAGATCAGCCAGACATATTTATAACGCCTGAGTAACCCCAATAAATTGGGGTAGCGAAGTGCCATACAGAGAATGATGGCTGATATCGCCAGCCAAGCACTCTGACGAAACCCAAAGGACGCGTCAAGCCGGTATATGGTAATCAACCCCCAGCCGCTCAACAGACCTGTAATTGGGATTAAAAAGGGATCGACATGCGGGATTTGTTTTTGAGAAATATAGTGAATGACTGAAAAAGAGATGAACCAGATACCAAATCCAATCCATTGCAAAAACTGGTAATCTGCCTGCCATGAATGAAGGCGAACTGCCGGGGCGAATGTGATGGAGATACAGATAAGGAAAAGAAAAACCGCCGTTATTCGTAATAGCCGGCTTTGAAGTTTGTTATTCGATTCTTCGAGTGAGGGAAAGAAATATTTCACTGTTTAAAGTATTTTCCCAGCAGGAGATTGAGCCTGGATTTTGTGAGAGGATTGAACTTCTCTGGATGGGTGATGATTGCGGTTTCAAGCGCATGCTGGCAGGGGCAGTCAAACTCATCCGGGAGGTGTGCAAGTAACACCTCAACTGCTTTTTGGGCAGTCTGTGTATTTTGGTTAAGGGTGCTGACTACCATTTCAACCGTTACCGGTTCTTCATTGACATGCCAGACATCATAATCGGTGACATGTGCCATCACCGCATAACTGATTTCAGCCTCGCGGGCCAGAAATGCTTCAGGGGCAGCAGTCATGCCGATGATGGACATGCCCAGGGATCGAAAAACGTTGGATTCAGCACGGGTGGAGAAGCGCGGGCCCTCGATGGCGATAAAAGTGCCTCCTTTATGAACGATTGCCCCGACCTCATGCAATGCCTGATAAACTTCATTGGACAGCTCTTCACAAAACGGGTCGGCAGTACCGATATGTGCCACAATCCCGTCTTCAAAAAAGGAGCGTTTGCGTGTTCCGCGGGTAAAATCAAACAACTGGTCAGGAACCACAATATGCCCAGGTTTAAGTTCTTCACGGAGAGAACCGCAGGCGCTGATGCTCAGAATGCGGCGCACTCCCAGAGATTTAAGGGCAAAGATATTTGCACGATAATTCACTTCAGAAGGGGAAAGCACGTGGCCAAGTCCATGACGTGCCAGAAATGCTACCTGTTTTCCGGCCAGTTGGCCTGTGACTATGGGAGAACTGGGTTTACCAAATGGCGTATCGATTTCGTGTGTTTTTACGCTGGATAATGACTCGATTTGATACAATCCTGAACCACCGATGACACCCAATGAAATTTCATCTGACATTCTTTACCTCCTGGTTATTGATTGGATAGACTTCAAAAATTTATTGATATGAATATCAATCTGGAGCTCATTTTATCGAGCTGATCATGATTAATAGAGAAACATTTCCGAGAATGACCTCGTCTCCGGAAACGATTACGGTCGGTGTGTAGATTCGTTCATTATTAAGAAAAGTGCCATTGGTTGATTGTAAATCCTCCAACCACCATTGGCGGTGACGGTGACTCAATTTGGCATGATGGGAGGATACTGTTTCATCCGAGATAATCAAATCATTACTGGTTTCCCTGCCCATCGTAATCTCATTTTGGCTAAATGTGGTAGTCTGTTCAGCGCTGTCCAGGTAGTTGATCGAGATTGAGGGAATGATTTCTGCAACTCTTCTTTCATTTGCATATTTCAGTTCTCTCCAAAGCGTATAAATTGCATAACCGGCAAAGACATACAAACAGACTGCGATGATAATTCGCACGAAGAGGACAAGTACAGCACTCATTCTGCTTTGTTTTCCTCCTTTTTCCCGGTATTAATTCGTGTTGTGTGCGTAATATTTTCTTGCTGTTCCGGCGGATTTTCTTCGCTGAAATCCTCCCGGACATAAATGATGGGGTGGTCGGATACTGAAATCACATCCCCAGGCTGCAACGTATATTGATCGATTTTTCTCCCGTTGACATAAGTTCCTGCGGTCGAATTGAGATCAAAAAGAAAAAAAGTGTTTTTCACCAGTCGGATTTGGGCATGTTCTCTTGATACATGCGGATCGTCGATCACCAGCTCATTCTCTTCGCGTCTGCCGATGTTGATGACATTTTTATCGAGTGGGAAATGGGTTCCATCTTCCATGATTAGAAAGGCGTTTGCCCTGGAATCGGACTCACGGGGGTTGTTATCAGGATTTTCGGCAGCAATAATCGCTGTTTTTGTGGCAGTTTGCTCGGAACGGAGAATATGCACCTGTATCTCATCGTCTGCCAGATCAGACATCAATTCCAACGAAATCACCGGACGATTGCCAATGTGCAACCCCATCTCCACTGCAGCTTCCTGTAAAGCAATTGAAAACCTGTCGATCCAATCTTTGTCAGAGTGCCAGAGTACGTATTTACAGGGGGGAAGATAGATAGTAAAAGCAGAAGGCAAATCCTCATTTCCATCCGTTTCAGGATCCATTTCTGTCTCAATGGCATCGATCAAATTTCGGACCAGGTTAATGCGTTCATCATGCCACAAAATATCGGCGCTGGTTTCGATAATTTTCTGAAAATAGAGTTCAAGAAGATCGAATTTTGATTTCATTTATAATTATTATAAAGGGATTCGCATTGTAACATGAATAAAGAAACAAATGGTTACCAGGAACTTGCACATCCTGCAGATCTGGCCATATTTGATCGTTCGATCGAACAGGCAATCAATGCTTCCTCACTACCCGGGTTGGTCGATGAAGTAAAGGTGATGCCGGATGTCCACCAGGGTTATGGATTTCCGATTGGCGCGGTGGCAGCTTTGGCCTATCCGCAAGGGGTTATTTCCCCTGGCGGGATAGGTTATGACATCAACTGTGGCATGCGTCTGCTGGCTTCCCATATTCCACTGGCTGCTGTCAGGGAATATCTTCCTGACCTGGCGGATGCAATTAATCACTGCTGCCCCAGCGGAGTGGGTAAAAAGGGGAACATACCTCTTTCAAAAAATGAGCTGAATCAGGTTTTGCAGCAAGGTGCAGCCTGGTTGTCCAAAAAGGGGATGATTGAAGAAAATGATCTGCTCCGAACCGAAGAGGGTGGATCATTGGATGCGCTGAAATAATAGCTTCAACGGACATAAATGGGGTTACTGTAGATCCAGCCACGCCATTTGCCTAAAAATTGAATAAAGCATTCAACCCGATAAATACCCGGTTGATCTATAAACTGACTGATCACTTCACGGTTTGACCAGGATTTAAACCGCTGGCCATTTCTGTAAAGAATGCAGCGTGTCTTGATGGGCAAATGGATTTGCAGTGTGATACCAGACTGAAGACTGATTTCTTCGCCCATCTGTGCGGTGATTTCTTTTCCCTGAGCGATAAACCGGAAACCGCGCGTGGATGACGGCAGATCGTAACCAACAAAGGCATTCCCTTGACGAAATGCCTGGATGACCATTCTGCGATCCATGATAACATCCCCCGAAAGGGGATCAGGCACCAGAATATGTGTGTTGACGGAACGGAAATGATAGGAATAGGGTAGAACTTTGCGATGGATAAATCCCAGGCGGAAGTCAAGGCTGTGGGAATCAGAGCCTGCGATGCCGACAACCCGCATTCCGCTGGCAAGAAGCTCATCCCATTTTGCAAGTGACACTCGAGGCGGGGCGGTGGCGATATATTCAGGAAATAATGTGTAAAACAGGCCATCCAGATAATTGTGAATCACATCCTTTATTTCGCTGAAACCATTCCATAATTCAATGCCTGTATAGCCTTCAACCTGCCAATCTTCCCAGGTGATGTCGGTTTGATGAAATTGCGGCAGCGAATTTTCGAACGGGTGGGCCAGAAACGATAACGCGCCGGTCAAGTTCGCCTGATCGATCACTTTTTGAGGGTTGCGCCCATAAGGCGCCAGGTCTTTATCTCCTCCAAAGATGAGCAGATGACTCTTCTGCGGATCGCGGGTCGGATCATGCACTTCCTGACCGATGAGAATCAACAGTTTCCGGTTGTTGTTTTCAAAATATGGTTCAATTCCACGAACCAGTACATTGTGATCGGTGAAGATCAACACATCCAACCCTGCCTCATGGGCAGTTTTGGCAATATTCAGATGTGTATCGCTTCCATCGGAATATTTGGTGTGAATATGGAGGTTTACTACGAGTTCTATCATGTTGGTTGACGAATTCCGGTTTAGGACGGTATAATCAGCCCTGTTTAAGATTAGGAGGATAACAATGGGACTTGAAGGTTATTTCCAGATTGCTACGATTATAACGTCTGTCGCGCTGATTGTGAGCGTTGTTTTGCAAAATAAAGGCATTGGGCTGGGGGGTCTTGGCGGTGTGGATACAGGCAGCGTCTTCAGCGCCCGGCGCGGTATTGAAAAGACACTCTTTAAAATTACCATTGGGTTAAGCGTTATATTCTTTGTATTGACACTTGTTACTGTTTACATCAGCCAATAAAACGTATTTGTAACCTGTTTTACAACCTTATGGAGACAGTCTCACGATATCATTTATGGGTACTTCACGAATTTGAGAGATACCCTTGTGTTTTTAAGTTTCAAATCAGTTATATCGCCTTTTTCTCTTACAGCTAATCCTTTTTTATCTGGTATGATTGGTTTTCAAGGTGTAATCAACTTGAAAACCGTAATCCTGATTGGAACAAGCTGCTTTTTTTATTCCTGATCCAAAAGAGTACATTGTAATGAAAAGATTTCGTTGGCAGTTAATCATCATTCTTGTTACAGGGATCATTGTCGGCATCCTGTTTCTGGGTGAACAAGGGGAAGAAAACACGGTTGAAGAACCCCAGCCGGAGCAGGGAGGTGTCTATACCGAAGCCTTGATCGGCTCCCTAAATCGCCTGAACCCACTGCTGGATGATAATAACTCTGTCGATCGAGATGTTGACAGGTTGATTTTCAGCGGTCTATTAAAGTTCGACGACCGCGGAACAGCCCAGCCTGATCTGGCAGAATCATGGGGTATCTCCCGCGACGGTACAGTCTACAACTTTACGATTCGGCAGAATGCGGTGTGGCACGATGGTGTACCGGTCACGACCGATGATGTGCTTTTCACCATTGAATTGATGCGCGAAGGGACGGATGTGATTTCCGAAGATCTGCAAAATTTCTGGCAAGAGATTGAGGTAGTAGCCTTAAGTGAAGATACAATCCAGTTTCGGCTGCCGGAAGCATTCTCGCCATTTCCGGATTATCTCACCTTTGGGATTTTACCGGCTCATTTGCTTGCTGATTTGACCTTTGATCAGATTGTCGATGACCAGTTCAACCTGCAACCAATTGGGACAGGACCGTATAAGTTAGACCACCTGGTGGTTGAGGATGACGCTATTTCAGGTGTTGTATTGACGGCTTTTGAAGATTACTATGATCAAAGAGCCTTTCTGGACCAAATCGTTTTCCGATATTATCCTGATGGTGTTTCTGCCCTGCAGGCCTATCGGGATGACGTGGTGCAAGGGATTGGCATTGTCCCGGATGAAATTCTCTCCGATGTTCTGAGTGAAGAGGGATTATCTCTTTACACAGCCCGAAAACCCGAAATGGGGATCATCTTTCTCAACCTGAATAATCCGGAAACGCCATTTTTTAAGGAACCGGAAATTCGGAAAGCTCTTTTACAGGGCATCAACCGGCGTTTAATCATTGATAAATATATGAGAGGGCAAGGGTTTATTGCAAATGGGGTGATTGTTCCCAATACCTGGGCGTATTATGATGGTTTGAAAGAAGTTGAGTTTGATACAGAAAAAGCCAAATTGGCGCTGAAAGAAAACGGGTATACGATTGGATTGGAAGAGCCCATTTTGCAAAACGAGGAAGGGATTAAATTCGAATTTGAACTGTTGTACCCGGATGATGAATTTTATCAGCCGATCGTTGAATCGATTCAAGCTAACTGGGCCGAGTTGGGTGTTTCGGTGACATTAACACCGCTTCCCTATGAAGAGCTGATCAGCAATCGTCTGCAAACCCGCTCTTTTGAGGCTGCTTTGGTAAACCTGAACCTGTCAGGAACACCTGATCCGGATCCATATCCATTCTGGGACCAGGCCCAGGCGACGGGAGGTCAAAATTATTCGCAATGGGATCACCGGATTGCCAGTGATTACCTTGAAGACGCGCGTGTGATTTGGGATACCGCTGAACGAGCGCGTTTGTATCGTAACTTCCAGGTTATTTTTCAGGATGAAATGCCATCTCTTCCCTTATATTACACTGTCTATAATTATGCGGTCGACAATGCCATTCGCGGTGTCAGCGTAGGCCCAATTTTTGACTCAAGTGATCGTTTTGCTACCGTTACTGATTGGTATCTGAATGTGACCCAGGAGGCGGTTCCACAAGTATCCCCTGCAAAAGAATAGTTCCTTGTCAGTCCATGGGTTTGCCAGGGTGATTGCTTCGAGGAGCTCATCTGTGGTACAGTAAATAAAAGGAAACAGGAGGGAAAGATGGATTATATACAAAAAGATCGTTCCTTGCTGGAGTACGCGGCGGGTGAAATCAAAGATTATCTTCTGTCCGACCAGCTTTTCTGGCCTTTGAATTCTGGGGAACGGCTGACACTCGGTACATTATTGCTGGCCTTGCTGCGATCACAATGTCTGGCACAGACGCCGGCCGAGATTCAAAAAATTGATGACATTAATCAACAGATTTCCATTCTGCGGGGGAAATGGCGCACAAACTGGTCGAACAAAGCTGCCCTGGAATTTCACTCCAGGCTCCGCCAATGGGAATTGGCTTTACGAGAGATACTTTCCCGTGAGCAACGGAACACTGTGGTATATACACACGAAGTGACCTCGCGGGTCATATTATCACTTCTGCAATCAGAGATTCTTCAAACCGATCTTGCCGCCTACGATCACCTTTTGATTCTTGACAAGCAACTTCAGGCAGCATCGCATAAATCGGAGTTCATCTGGGATCCCATTCTCAAAGATCAATTTCCCAAGGAACACTACTGGTTTCTTTATTGCAGCCCGACGCCAGGAGAATAATTTATGTCATTATTTACACGAAACGGAGATCAAGGTTCCACCGGTTTGCTGGGGGGCAGCCGTGTCTCAAAAAATGATCTGATCATGGAAGTACTTGGTACATTGGATGAGGTGGATGCGTCGTTGGGTGTCGCGCGCAGCCAATGCAGTGGTGCAAAGAATTGTGAGATCCTTCTTCAGATTCAAAAAGATCTGTGGCTTTTGATGGCAGATATTGCCAGCATCGATGTAACTGAAAACAGGCGCAGAAACACCATCGATGAAAGCCATATTGAATGGCTTGAACAAACGATTGTCACACTTTCTGAGCAGTTTGAGAAACCAGACCGGTTAATCGTTCCCGGAGATGTCTATTCGGCTGCCTTGCTGGATGTATCGCGGACGATAGTGCGGCGGGCAGAACGCCGTTTTGTCGATTTGCTGGCGGTACGTGATTTCCATAACCCGCATATCTTGCCTTACTTGAACAGGCTTTCATCCCTTTGTTTTACTTTGGAATTGAGTGAATTGGCATCTGCACAGGTGGAAAAATGAGTGAAAGACATACCAACCAGCCAGGCATCAGCATTTCTTCTGCCATATTTGACCTTTTTCCCGATTACCGTCGTGGTTTGGTGATTGTCAACCAGGTGACAAATGGCCCTTCTCCCGAAAAACTGGTTAACCGAATCCGTAATGCAGAACAGAAACTCAAAGAAGACTTGTCTGGAAAGGATATCAATGCGATACCCAGGCTGGACTGCTGGCGGGAGGCGTTTCGTTTATCGGGGATCAAGCCGACCAAATTTCGTCCATCGATCGATTCACTGGCGCGAAGAGTCCTGTCTGGAAATGAGTTACCATCCATTAATGTGCTGGTGGATATTGGCAATCTGGTTTCTTTGATGTATTTGGTGCCTGTTGGTGCACATGCCATCGACGTCATTCAGGAGGGTATGGAATTGAGACTGGCATCCGGAACTGAAGATTTCCACCCATTCGGTTCAGACGGTTTGGAGCATCCGGAGGAGGGTGAAATCATCTTTACGGATGGAAACCAGGTGATGACAAGGCGTTGGGTATGGCGTCAGGCAGAACATTCGCTGGTGCGCCCTTCGACAACCGCGGTTGAATTCAATATTGATCTGTTGCCACCGCTACCTGTTGAACTTCATGAGGATATTTTCCAGTCACTGGCAGATTTGGTAAGTGAATTTAGCGGCGGCGAAATCAGAATTGGGATGTTGGAGCGAACACAACCGGATCTGCCGCTCTTCAGCCCGTATATCTCATAACCGGAAATTTTTCACCTGTTAAAGAAAACCCCAGCTTTTTGTATACATTGAGTGATGCCGTATTATCGCTTTGTGTATTGACCGTGATGTACTCCGTGCCGAGGTGGGTAAAATAACGTATCATGTCACCGGTCAATAATTTTCCGATCCCTTTCCCTTGCAAGGATGGTGTGACAGCCAGGCGGGCCAGATGTGCGTTGAATGGCGAGGATGAACTGATCTGATATCCAACAATGTCATTCTCACGCAAAGCGATTGTTGAATACGTTGAATTCGTGAAAGCGCTCCGGATATCCTGCTGTGAATATCGCCAGATGGGATCAAATGCTTCGTGATCCACCCGTGTAACCTCGTCAAGATCTTCATGAAGAATGGGGCGAATACGAATTTCGGGGTCCGGTTGAAACACGGGTGTAAGAAGGGGATCCAACTGCAAAACAACGATAGTTTGGTGAAGTTGAAAATTCTGCTCCATGAGAAGCCGCAAAAACCATGTTTGAACTGCGACAGATACAATCATGCCTGGTTTTTGGGTATATTCGTTCATCACAGCATCAAAAAGCAGATGAAAAGTTTTATTCAATGAATAGCCTGGCTGAACGGCAAAAAAACGAATCCATGCCACACCGGGAGGATCTTCCGGGCAGGAAAGAGCCGCCTGAACCGAAGAATCCTGCTCCAGCACCCAATAGGATTGTTCCCCAAGACGCTGGATTGGAGTACACCAATCGAGGTGCCGATGAGCCCGATCGTTGCATGCCATCAGCTTGCTGATAGCGTTGGCATCATCTACTATCGCCGGCCTTATGAAGGCTGAAAAAGACATGATCTACCGGTTTCTGTGATTTTCCTGTATGAGAGGATGTCATCGCAACATTTTAAAGGGAATGCGAAGGAATTTTTTCAAAAACTTTTCTTTCAAGCCCAATTTTTTCTTGTTTTCCAGAGCTGTATGCATACTTGCAATCGCCTGCAATTGATCTCCGGTTCTAAGCTGCAATGCTGATAGATTCTTCAAGACGTAGGCACGAAGATCCTCCTCGTGAATGTCTTTGAAAATATCGGCAGCAGTTTGATATTTGTCCATCGCTTCTGACAGGGACCCCAGAGCCTCCAATGCCGCTGCCTGATTGCCTAAAGCCATTGCCTGGCGCCTTGGGTCGTTGGCTTCCGCAAAGACTTGATCGGTTCCAAGAACAACATCCAGTGATTTTTGAGGTTCACCCGCCTGAAGCCACGCTACACTGCAATTATTTTTCATCTCGGCTTCCATCAGAGGATCCCCGAGAAAAATTTGCTGTTCGGCCACATTCTGGAACAGTTCTGCAGCTTGTCGATATTCTTTGTTTTCGTATGCCTTTTTAGCTTCCTGAATTAATCCAGAGACCGACATTGGGGAATTTTCTCCTCTCTTATCGCTTCCTGTTGTTTGAAAAAGCGCCAGACCCTGCGCCAAATACTTCCGGTCCCAACTTGAAACCGGCAGCCAGAAGTTTTTCGGTAAAGAACGGACGTATACCAGTGGCTTTCAATTCGCCAATGACCTTTCCGTTTTGATCAACACCGGTTTTTTGGAACTTGAATATTTCTGACATGGTCACCGTCTCACCTTCCATACCGGAAATCTCATTAATCGCAGTCACTTTACGAGAACCATCGTTAAGCCTCGAAGTTTGAATGACGACATCGATTGCGGAGGCGATTTGGCTGCGGACGACGCGGAATGGCAGATCCATGCCGGCCATCATGGTCAGGGTTTCCAATCTTGAAATGGCATCGCGCGGCGAGTTGGCGTGAATCGTTGTCAGGGAACCGTCATGGCCTGTATTCATGGCTTGCAGCATGTCCAGAGCTTCGCCACCCCGGCATTCGCCAACAATGATGCGATCAGGCCGCATTCTGAGTGTATTTCGAACCAGATCGCGCGTGGCGACCCCATACTTGCCATCCACATTAGGTGGTTTGGTTTCCAATCTCACCACATGTTCCTGCTGGAGCTGAAGCTCTGCGGCATCTTCGATTGTAATAATCCGCTCATGATCTGGAATAAAGCCCGATAAAATATTGAGCAGAGTGGTTTTTCCTGATCCTGTACCACCTGAGATCAACAAATTCAACCGCCCGATCACACAAGCCCTCAGAAGCTCCACCATGTTTTCGGTAATGGACCCTAATTCAATAAGCTGCCTGAATGAAAGCTTGTCTTTCATAAATTTACGAATTGTAATGGATGGCCCGTCAATGGCGACCGGAGGAATGGCAGCATTGACGCGGGAACCATCCGGCAGGCGCGCATCCACGGTGGGGTTATCGACATCGATTCGACGTCCCAAAGGAAGGATAATCCGGTCAATGATCCGTAATACATGAAAATCATCATCGAAAGTAACATCTGTTCGGGTAATCTTGCCTTTTCGTTCAACATAAATCTTTTTGGCGCCATTAACCATTATTTCCGAAATTTCAGGGTCATTCAGCAATGGCTGTAAAGGACCGTAGCCGGTTAATTCATCCATCACTTCCCGGAACAACTGTTCTTTTGTAGGAGCTGAAAGTTGTAATTTCGTAGTCTGGTAGGCCTGTTCCAGGTACTGGCCAAGCACCCGTTTATATTCCAATGGTGGAGGGGGATTCGATTCGGCTGTTCTGGAAATCGTTGTGATCAAATGGGTTTTCAGTTTGGACAGATCAACCGGAAGGGGTTCATTGCTTGACATATTCGTCATAAATCATCTCCTGTCTTATCCTTGGCTTCGTCCTGGTAAATCCAAACCACATGGTTCAGATTGAGAGCCAGAAATTTGCAGCGGTGTACCAATTTCCCTTTCAGGTTGAAAACGGATGCGTCGGTTATTGCAATGAACATTTCTGATTTGTTCAATTCATCTTTAAAACGCTCATCGAGACCGATATGGATCATCCCTCTGATCAAATTTGTGCAAGTTTGTATTTGCACCGGTACCTGGCTTTTTGAAACGATATTGGTAAAAATTTTCCCTTTATCCTCGAATTCATTGATCATTTTGTCAGTCCTTGTATTGATTTTCTTTTTCACGTGGCGGCATCAGATATCCCAAACCGGCCCGGGTGACGATATGTACCGGTCTATGCGGGTCTTCCTCCAGCTTCTGGCGGAGACGGGCAATGCTTACCCAAAGTATCTCTTTATCCTGCCGGTATTGGGGACCCCAAATGGAAACTAATAAATCTTCAGCAGATAACACTTCCCCTACATTTTGTGCAAATTGAATTAAAAGACGATATTCGGTGGCAGACAGGTAAACGGGTTTGTTATCCGACCATACCTCAGCCCGCGCAAAATCAATTTTCAGTTTCCCGTGGATAAAGTATCGATTTTGCCCAACCGGTTCTGTAGTTTCTGCCCGACGCAATACAGCTCTTACGCGGGCCACAAGCTCGGTTGCGGAGAAAGGTTTTACGACATAGTCATCTGCACCCAGGTTTAACCCTGCCACGCGGTCTTGTTCATCACCTTTGGCCGTCAGCACGATGATGGGGACATTCGAAAACTGGCGTATACGCTCGCAGACAGTAAAACCATCCAATTTGGGCATCATGATATCCAGCAAGACAAGATCAGGGTGACGTACCGAAATGACATCCAATGCCTCTTCTCCATCGTTTGCGGTGATAACATTGTACCCTTCCTGTTCGAGATTTACCGTCAACAGGTGCCTGTAAAGATGTTCATCATCCACTGCAAGTATTAGTGTCATATTATTTTCCCTCCTTTAATTTGATACGATTGGCCGGTTGGGCAGTTGAATCCGTATGGTTGTTCCCCGGTTTGGATGTGAGATGGCTCCAATTTTCCCCCCATGTGCTTCAATGATCTGTTTGCATATAAAAAGACCCAATCCGGAACCATGGATGACGGGATTCTGTTCAGGGATACGGAAAAAACGCTCAAAAATGTAAGGAAGATATTTTTCCGGTATACCGGCGCCGTCATCTTTTACATCGATGAAAGTGAGCTCTTCATCCTGATTAATGGTGACGAGGATTTTTGAACCAGGTGCATATTTGATTGCATTAGACACCAGGTTTTCGATGACCTGTCCCAGACGGTTTGGATCACCCTGAATAGGTAACGTGTTTTGCACAGTGACAATTTCTGTTTCGAGCTGCGGGTGATGAATTTTTTCACGTGCGAGAATATCCTTGATCAATGTATCCAGATGTATTTGCTGATAATTCATTTTCATCAAACCTGCCTGCAAACGGGACGAATCGAGCAAATTGTCGATCATAGTTTGAAGGTGATCTGTTTCCTGGTCAATGATACTCAGAAATTCACGCTGTGTGGATGTGTCCCAATCGGTATCGTCGCGTAACAGAGTGGTGGTATATCCTTTTATAAAGCCCAACGGGCTGCGAAGCTCATGGGATATGGTGGATATAAAATCTTTTTGAAGTTGAATTTGTTGATTTTGATCTTCAAAGAGTTTTTCGAACTTCAGATAATATTGACGGTCGATTAAAAAGGTAATTTGTTGGGCGATGAACTGCGTCAATTGGATATGCTCAGATTTGAAAGGCGGACCGCCAAAGCGGATCAACAGGAATGCACCGTAGATTTCTTCGCCCATGACCAGCGGGATACCCAATATGAAAGGTTTCTTAAGACGTATTTCACTGTTATCGAGGGGTGTTTCCTTGAGAATGATTTGCTTTTCCTTAATGATCTGATGGGCAATATCTTCACCCCAGGCAAGGTCGGCTGCGTCTGCTTTACCGCGTCCCAATGCCCTGGCATGGATCACATCCAGTAGATCATCATTCCGTTTCAGGTAAACCACCAGATTGTCAAAAATCAGCAGGGAGCGGATCATGGCGGTAACGTCATTCAAGGCATGTTTCCAGTCCCTGGAATCAAGGATTACCCGGCTAATTTCACACAACTTTTCCAGGCTGGCCGAATCCAGTGAATTCATTCCTTCCCCCTCATTCGTCAATAAACGATTACGCCGATATTTTATATTCTCAGGCAATTTTGATACGGAAACCAAAGCTGCTTCCTTTCCCCGGTGTTGATGACACTTGAAGCTCAGTGTTGTGAGATTCAACGATCCGTTTCACCAGCGAAAGACCCATTCCGGTGCCGTTGTAACTTCTCGTCATTGAGCCGTCTAACTGATGAAAAGGTTCAAAAATCTCTTTCAAACGATCTTCTGGTATGCCAATACCGGTGTCTCTGACAGAAACCAGAACGGTTTCTTTTTCCTGTTCCAGCTTCAGCCAGATATTGCCACCGGTTGGTGTAAATTTCAGAGCATTGTCCAATAACTGGGAAATCGCCCAACCGATCTTTCCCTCATCGGCTGATACTGCGGGGATATCCCTTCTGCCTTCAAATAAAAGTGTAATGTTCTTGCGCATGGCACCCGGCTGGTAGCGAGCGATCAATTGGTTGGAAAGATCGGCGATCGAAAATGCCTTGTACACCAGCAGAAGCTGGTTTTTCTGGGCAGTTGAGTAGAGGATCAGGTCATCGATCAGTTTTTCAAGTTTATCTGAAGCACGCATTATTACATGAATCATTTCGTGTT
This sequence comes from Chloroflexota bacterium, assembly GCA_021372725.1. Taxonomy (GTDB): domain Bacteria; phylum Chloroflexota; class Anaerolineae; order Anaerolineales; family Anaerolineaceae; genus JAJFTV01. The sequence continues at coordinate 18,232 of JAJFTV010000025.1, forward strand.
GTTCAGTTGTTAAATTCTTCTGGTTATCTTCATCAAGCAGTTCTACATAGCCCTTGATGTGGGTCAGCGGAGTGCGCAGCTCATGGGAAATATTATCAACAAAATTGGTCTTTTCCCTGTTTGCTTCGGCAAGTTTCGCCATTGTTTCCTGTAATTGGGCAGTACGCTCGGACACCCTTTGTTCCAGGACTCGATTTGTATTTTCAAGTGCCTGGCGAAACTGCAAAATCAACTCGGTGATAGCCTGGTCAAGTTTTTCCTGGGTGATGGTGCCCATTGAAACCAGTAACTGTCCCAGCAAAGGAGCCGTTTTCTGTCTTTCCCGGATCGATTTTTGACGCTCCAATACCAATACAAGTTCCGCCCTGGTGATGTACTGATTTTCAACCAGATATTCACCAAGCCGGGGAACAAGGATTTCAGGCGTCCATGGAAGAAATACCTCCTCCATGGACGGATCATCATCCTGGTTTCGTCCAGACCCAACTGCCTCCGACCATCGTTGCATCAGGTCTTAACAGGTGCAAGTCTTGGGCCTGAATTTCAAATGGATCCTGATTTAGTACAATGAGATCGGCATAGGATCCGCTGGTGAGGGTACCCAGCCGCTTGCCAAAGCCTGAGCTGATAGCCGGAGCCGCAGTATAGGCGTGCAACACCTCATTCAAAGGCAGACGTTCCGCAGGATACCAGCCATCCTCACCGGGGGTTCCGTCAATACGACGACGTGTAACGGCGGCATGAATACCGACAAAGGGATTGGGTGTCTCCACGGGTGCATCCGACCCGAAGATGAGCCTCGTGTTGCGGGTTAATAAGGTTCGAAATGCATAAGCGCCGACTGCACGCCTGCCCCAGTACAGATCGGATATGAACAAATCGGAAGTGGCATGGATGGGTTGCATTGAGGCGATGATGTTCATTTGTGCAAGGCGGGAATAATCATCCGGGTGCAGAAGTTGTACATGTTCGATGCGGTGCTGCTGGGGTTTAAGGCCATTCTCCCGTTCAAAGGATCTCAGCATCTGATAGCCATCCAGAACCTCGCGGTTGGCACGGTCACCGATGGCGTGGATGGCAAGGCTCAACCCGTGTGATGATGCTTTCCGTCCGATTTCGTATACTTCATCTGCTTTCAACAGCAGGATGCCGCAGTCTTCCGAATTTTCAAATGGCTCCAACATACCGGCAGTTTGCGGACCTAAAGCGCCGTCCATAAACACTTTGATCGATCCCGCCTTTAGAAAATCACTGCCGAAGCCTGATGTCAAACCGATCTCCGCTGCATGATCCAACATGTGTACTGGGATTCCCTTGACAACGCGCAGACCGAGCGAATTTTCCTGATCCATGTCCTGAAGCACCGGGAAGAGATCAATGCTGCTGAAATCATGTATACCGGTAAGCCCCATTTCCCATAAGGATGGTTGTGCAGCAAGCATGCAATCCTTAAGTTCCTTGTGTGAAGGTTCGGGGATCAAGGATGATACAAGATTTTCGGCAGATTCCATCAGGATGCCGGTTGGGTTACCTTTTGCATCTCGCTGGATAACGCCGCCTTCCGGGTCGGGGGTATGGGCATCGATGCCGGCCATTTTTAATGCGAGAGTATTCACCCAGATTGCATGCCCTGATTTTGCAGAAAGGCAGACGGGGTGCCCCTGAGAAACGGCATCAAGCTGGGCTGCATTGCCAAAACCGCCTTTCCAAACGTTCTGATTCCAGCCCCAGCCGGTGATCCAGCCACCATCCGGGATTTCTTTGGCTTTATTAGCCACCCGTTGCAGGCATTCCTCAATGGTTTCTGTCTCGGCCAGCACGCTACGCAAACCCAAAGCATAATGTTTAAGGTGCATGTGCGAATCAGTCATACCTGGCAGAACAATCTTCCCTTCCAGGTTGATCCTGGCGGTACCCTGCGGAGCGATGGCTGAAAGCTCGTCTTTGGAGCCGGCAGCCAGCACACGATCTTCGTGGATCAACAGGGCATTGACAACAGGTGAACCTTTGAAACCGGTATAAATTCGGGCATTGTAGAGCAAAATCATAGTTTATTCCTCTTTAATGATCTGATTTACGATGGATTCCAGCTCCTCGGCTGAATAATAATAGATCACCAGACTGCCACCTTTTTTCCCGTTATTCAGGTTGACGCGGGTTCCCAGGCGATCACGCAGCTTTTCCTCCAGGGCCTTAATCTCTGGATCGGGTTGTTTAAGCTGGCGGGGAGCGGGACGGGTGCCGGTCAATTTTCGCACCAGTTCTTCGGTTTGTCGCACATTCAAATCCTGTTTTGTCACGGTCTGCAGGGCGGCAGTCTGCGCTTCGGGGCTGTTAAGACCCAACAAAGCACGGGCATGCCCTTCAGAGATCGTACCCTCTGCCAGCGCATTGCGGACCGGTTCGGCCAGTTTTAGCAGACGCAGGTTGTTGGTGACGGTAACACGGTTCTTTCCAACCCGTTTGGCAATTTCTTCATGTGACAGATTGAATGTTTCATTCAAATGCTGGTAAGCGGTGGCGGTTTCTAGTGGCGTCAGATCGGCACGTTGAATATTTTCAATGAGCGCCAATTCCAGCCGCTGCTGCTCGGTAGCCTGGCGCAGGATGACCGGAACAGTTTCCATGTCTGCCAGACCGGCTGCCTTAAGGCGACGCTCACCGGCAATCAGAATATAACGATCCATTTCCGGCTCTTGCGTGACAATCAACGGCTGAATGATACCGTGCTCTCTGATCGAATCAGCCAGTTCTTGCAACTCGTCAGGGTTGAGCTTGAAACGGGGCTGCTGCGGGTTGAGAATTATCTTTTCAATGGGTACCCAAAGCGTGCCTTCCTGAATTTCCGGTTTTTCTTCAGGGATTAACGCTCCCAAACCTTTTCCTAGCCCTGGTTTACGCGCCATTGTCTTTCCCTTTCCAATATCCAGTTTATCTTTTTACCTGGTCAGAATCATTCTTTTTCGGGTTCATGCAGTCTTTCATGTTCCAGACTCAAATCCACCAGCCTGACTCCATCCTGCGTGAGTATTTCACGGGTCAATTTTTCATAGGCGATGGCAGCGTTTGATCCCGGAGCGTAGATGTTAATGGGTTCGCCGTAAGAAGGTGCCTCAGCCAGCCGGATGCTGCGGGGAATGACCGTTTGAAAGACTTTGTCGGGGAAGAATTTCTTTACCTCGTTGATCACATCCTGCCCCAAACGCGTCCGGCCATCGTACATGGTCAGGATGACACCCCTGATTGCGAGGGCAGGAAAAAGTGATGATTTCACTTTTGTCAGGGTGGATGCCAGTTGACCCAAGCCCTCGAGCGCCAGGTATTCACACTGAACGGGGATGAGCACGCCGTCTCTGGCAGCCATCAACCCGTTGACGGTCAACAAGCTCAAAGAAGGAGGGCAGTCAATCAGGATATAGTCGTAGCGGTCCTGCACCGGTTCCAGTGCCTGTTTCAGTCGGCTTTCCCGGGTGGGTAGATCGATCAGTTCAATTTCGGCTCCGGCCAGTGCTGGTGTGGAGGGAAGAAGCGACATTTTAAAACGAGGATGTGTCATAATCTGTGAAGCCGCCGGTACCCTGCCAATTAATACCTCATAGGTGCCCGATTTCACTTTACGTCTGTCCACCCCAAGAGAGGACGTCGCATTGGCCTGTGCATCCAGGTCGACCAGCAGTACACGCTGCCCCAGTTTGCCGAGGTAAGCACCGATACTGATTGCGGATGTTGTTTTTCCCACTCCGCCTTTCTGGTTGACGATGGTATGAATTCGAGCCATGATTTATATTTCTTCTATTATCTCAATTTTATGGTTCTGAATTTCTTTGCGGGTTGGAATGCTGTGCAATCCCCTGCGAGTGATCGAACCGGAGGCCAGTTTGGTGGCAAGGCGAGCCGCTTCCCAGGGGTTGCGGGTTTGCTGATAGCGGGTAAAAAAAGCGGCTGCAAAGATGTCACCTGCGCCAGTCACGTCGATTTCCTCCATTTGTGGGGCCCGGAAGCGGCGGATGTCTCCATTCCAGTATACACGCGCCCCATTCTGCGCTTCAGTGACGGCCAGCACCGGAATGCAACCGGCAATCTGTTCAATTACATCTTCATCGTATTGAACGTCTTCGATGCTGAAGGAGGCGATATTGGCATGCGAGAGCGTATCCTGGTAATCCTGCCATTTTTTATAAACGATCAATCCATCCGCGTCCCAACCGCGCATCCAACCCTGCGGCGTCACGCATTTTACGGCGTTTTTGAAGCGACTCAATATAGCCGGGTCCACTTCGCAAGCCACGGGGCCCAGGTGAACAATTTTTGCGCCCAGCCACGTATCGGGCACATCGGCAGCCAATAAATCGGATGCTTTCTGATAGATGTACTGCATGCGCCCGGAGGATGTTTGTACATTTTTAAAGCGCGAGGTGACATCACTATTTTTGATGTGCAGTTGTACTCCGGCAGGTAAATCCAGTTCAAAATCCGGCTTGATCGCGGAGAGGATGCCTATTTTCATGCCCATGGCATGGGCTGTCAGGCCGGAATATAAAACCGTCCCCCCCGGAGTCAATCCTTCCGGGGTGATATCCTGTGTAATATGCCCGATTACAACGTAGTCAGGCTTTTCGATGGTGGCCGGTAAATTCATTTGAACAGTTGTCTTCTTTTCAATCAATCATCTTCTACTTACCCCACTGAGTTTTCGGGAGGCTTTGGATCTGTCGAGAACGGTTCAGGTTCCTGGGTGGGCAGTTTCGATAAGTCCAAATTATCTTTAGGTAATTTGGACAAGATATCGTCCGCGGATACACCTTCGCGCCGGGCGCCGGGCGCCAATGTTCCGCAATATGGACACAAATCCCACGGAAGATCCATCAACCTTTTACAGTTGTGACACTGTTTTTTCAGGCGCGTATGGCAGTTGGGACAGATCATCCAATCCGGCTGAGTGATCCTGCCGCAGCCGGGGCAGCGCAAGGGTTCTTCGATGGTCTGCAGGAGGGCTTCTTCTTCCAACAGGGTCTGGTATTCATCTTCCAGCGTTGTGGCAGGGCGTAGAATCAGATAGATGATGACGCCCGGGATGAACAACACGGTGGATACCAGCACGGCCAGTATACGCAAAAATGGATCACGACTGCGCCGGCGGATATCTCTGAAGGTCCAAAAAATCAGGCTCAACCAGAGGGCTGCCAAAAAAGCTGCCGCCAGCGCCAGGCCGATTGTCGTAAGGTCTTTAAGCCATTGGGGATCCATTACCATCGCTGCACCTGGCCAAATTATAGCATGCCTCTTCAATTCACACGATGAAATATCCTGGCCAGAATGCAAACCAAAGACTCTCAAATCATCATCCCGGTTGGCAATCTTTTGGCTCCCGGTTTTAACTTGAAGTTTCATCCGGTTTCGATTACATTAACAGGTATGGAGAATGAAAGGACCAACGTGCAGACAGGCACATATCGTAGCGCGTACCGTATTGCCGATTTAGCGGCGGAGGAACGTCCGCGTGAAAGGCTGGCCCGGTTGGGGGCCAACACCCTCAGCAAAAGCGAGCTGTTAGCGATCCTTTTGCGTGTAGGCGTGGAAGGCGAAAATGTGATTGACTTGAGCACTCGGCTGTTGAAACAGTTTGGCGGACTAAAGGGTATTCACAGAGCAGAATTCGAGGAGTTATGCGGGATGAGGGGGATTGGCCCGGCCAAGGCTGCCCAGATCAAGGCAGCCATCGAGCTGGGCAGCCGCATGGTGGAAGAAGACCCCGAGGAACGGCCTGCCATTCACAACTCGCAGGACGTTTATGACCGGGTGCAATATGAGATGATGGCGCTGACCCAGGAACACCTGTGGGTATTGTTGTTGAACACCCGCAACCAGGTGCTTTCCATCGAAAAGCTGTATAAAGGCTCTTTGAATTCATCTACGGTGCGCGTAGGTGAAGTGTTCAGGGCAGCCATTCAACGCAATGCAGCCAGCCTGATTGTGGTGCACAATCATCCCAGCGGTGACCCAACCCCCAGTCCCGAAGACATTGCCCTGACGCGCGCCCTGGTGCAGGCCGGCAAGCTGCTGGACATTTCCGTGCTGGACCACGTGGTGATTGGCCTGGGGCGCTATAAATCGGCGATGAGCCTGAGTGAGGGATATTAGAAAATATTCGTTGACAAAAGTAAATGAAGGCATTAAAATTCTGGGACGTTTGGCGAGGTAGTTCAGTTGGCAGAGCAGTGGACTCATAAGCCATAGCTCCAGGGTACAAGTCCCTCCCGCGCCACAGGTTGAAGAGATATTATCCATCCCCTGTAGCCCCCGGGTCCCGGGGGTTTTTATCTATGGAAGGGTGTGTAAGAAGGAGCCGATTGCCGGTTCTTACTTTTACAGGAAGATGATCTGGACAAAAACTTATTTCGATATGTGTCGAATATTTTATTTAAGTCTTTCATTTTTTGGAAATAGTTATTCATATAATTAATTACCAAATCAATCTGCTTCGGTGGTACTACCTGAGTTTTCTTTTTAAATCCATCCACAATCGGTAAGCCACGCGTCGATATTCTTGCGAGCACAATTTTCAGGTGTTATCATGGGTTCAAATTTGCAAATTTATTTTTTTAACGTAAAAACAGTAAATAATATCTTGACAAGATAGGATATAATGTAAACAAATGTAAGCAAATGTAAGCAAATGTCACCATCCATTAATGAGATCCAATTCGATGTAGAAGATCCACGTGGTTATCGAATCATTTGTTCCAAAGAACAATGGTTTGATCATATTATGCTCAGACATCAAAGCGAAGGAATTGATGAATGGATTGATGAAATTGCTCATGCAATTCGAGATCCATTTTGTATTTGTTCTGATGCGGATTATGAAGATCGTGAAGCGTATTACTTTTTGGATCATGATAATACAAAAAAATATTTAAAGGTTGTCGTTGTTATCACAAACGAAATCACAAGAGAGTTCATAACAACATTTTTTACGGATTCAGGGAAAAAAGGCGAGAAAATTATATGGCCATCAAGCGATTAGTCGAAACAAAGGAATTGAAATTTAATAGCATTCGGAAAATCGTAATGGAGCATGAAGCCGATTTGCAGTTTGATTATGATAAAAGATTCGATGCGTTGATTTTACGTTGGTTTATTCCCGAAGGTCAATTCATTGTTCATTATATTGATGATAATGTTGGTTTATTATATGAGGAAAAAAGTAAAGAAATCGTGGGGCTTCAGATAGAAGCTTTCGAACATAAATTTCTAAAAGAACATTCTGATATCAATAAAATTTGGAAATTAAGTGATCAAGTACATGAGTTTGAAGATTTTGGCGATATTATGATTAGTTGCCGACAGATGAAACCTGTAATTGCGGATAAAGTAGGGGAAATTGCAGATGATTTGTTATCATCTAGCGGGAAAATACCAGATTATTCTTATGCAGATTGATTAAAATCAAAAGATGGTACAGTTTCTTTATTAACCCATGCCCGTTTACGCACCCTCAATACTTGAATAAATTCGTAAACCAGGATAGTCAAATTTGAAATTAATTAACTCGTCTATAAATATTTATGCTTTCGAAGCTTTTCACAAATTCATAATTGGAACAAACGTAATTGAGTATTTCATGCAGTTTATTCCCGTCCAGAGGATTGTCCTCAAGGCATTCTGCATTTGTTTTCCCTTCAATAAAGGGCATTTCAGGATCTACGGTGTCGACGATATAAAGGGGTGGATCTGTCTCGATATCCTTCAGTAGTGTTTTTATTGCGTCACGTTTATAGGGCGAATCAAAATATAGCGGGAACTGGAAGGAATATCGTGTGGGAGATTCTCTGTCGGCAAGGAAATAAATCCCGGATTCCCAACCCCATGAGAGTATTTTATCCTGTGGTGACGTAACTGAATTCAGGTATGCCGCGGTTTCAGATCTTGAATCCTGAGTGCCAACCACTTGCAGCCTGGTGATGATTTGCAACAGGGGTGAGAATGAACCTGCCAGGAATATCGCGATCAGAACACAGGTAGAGATGAGTCTTTGAGGGTTTTGTTTGAAAAAGTTATCAAAAAACAATACCAGGGCAGACAAAAAGAGAAACAGCGGAGAGAAAAGGGAAATATAGTAATGGTTAAAGTTCATACCAGAAAGTGAGATCGTTACGATCACGATAGGTAAGTCAATGATACCAAGGAACAAGAATGCGGCTGCATTGCGATACTTCCAATCCATTTCAGAAAACTTTTGCCTCAGGGTTCTATTTTTGCAGGTCTGTTCGATCATCTTTGAGGATCTATTAGTGAATAGCACTATTGCTGCCGTAAGAAATAGAAACCCGAAGGTTAATACAGACCATTGAAGTAGACCAATTCCAGACGACTTGCTACGGATCTCAGCGAAAGCGAATAAAGCCAGGCAAAGGGCACCGATTAGTAAGGCAATCCATTTTACAAATCTGTGCTGACTGAACTTTTTGACAACCGGCCAACCTTTGACCAGTATGATGAATACACTCCCCAACCAGAGGGAAATCATAATAAATAATAACGGGTAAGTGGTATTGAATTCGAAAATTTCCAATATTGAGTGGATCCATTCGAGTAATCCCTGACTCGAATAATACCTGTTGAATAAAAAAGCACTGCCAATATAATCGTTTAATGCGCCGTGAAAATAAAAGTAAAGAAAAAAGGAAGCATTAACGAGAACAAAGCCGAATATTATCCACAACAGATGGGTGATCAGCTTTTTGTCCTTCTCCAGCCAGCCCAGAAAAACGATCAAGAGTACGACAGATATGGCTACATCCAGGTAAGTCTGCTTAAGGCAAAATACCAGACCGGTTAACAAGCCAATTCCACAGGCGGAGATGGATCTGGAAAATCGGTGTTTATCAGGCAAATAAATTAAGAACACCGATGCCAGGATGCAAATCTGGAAAAAAACAGCATATTCTTCTGAAAAGTTTCCACTCATAATCTGGAAAATCGTTAAGAAACTGGCAATGGAAACTGAAAAGCTGGCAAATGGGGGAAGAGATTTACGTAAAATACAGTACATAAGGATGAGTGCAATGATGAAAAGAGCCAATTCCAAACCCCAGACTCCCCAGGCTGACCCGCCCCCGATCCATAATCCGAACGCGTTGAGAAAATAAAGCAACGGCTGTTTGTTATCCCATGTTTGCTGATAAAGCACCTTCCCGTCAAGGATTTCAGACCCAATGTAAAGAAAGATGCCTGAATCCCGGTGGGGAACGGGTTTATTATAAGGAGAAAAGACTACAAAAGCAGAAATAAGTATGGCAATGATAATGAAAATGAATATGAAATCACGATATTTTTTCATGCTTTGTATTGATTTCTCCCAAATTTGATTGTACTCTTTTCTTCGCATTTCAATTAATATCATCTCCTCACGCAAAGAATATAAGATTTCCCTATTAAGTCGTTCATCTCTGAAATTGTCATTGTAACTCTCCATCTAACCATTTTCCCGCGGGCTCACAGGCTCCATGATTAAGCTCTTTGCCCATCATTCATGCAAGCATTTTTGGGCCTGTTTCGTCGTGAATTCTTAACCTTTATCGTAATTGATATCGATTCTTAAAAACGGTGGTATAGTGGAATCATCGATCAAAGCACTTTTGGGGGCAAGCGGGAGGCGATTATGGGTTCAAAACTGTGTCCCAAAATCATCCTGGAAGGCACACGCCTGACGTTCAAAACGGAAATATGTTTTGCATTAAATGAGCACCCGCGCATCACCGGCCCGCGCAAGTACCGTTATCACTCGCCGTTGATCTCGGCGGAGTGGTGCGCATTTACCAATGTTCCGTGGGGGCGCGGGCTGATCAACTTTTTGCCGGAAGAGGAAGCCCTGGCGATGGAGACGTATCATACCTGGGCACGGTTGTTCGAGCTGCAACGCTATTACTCGTGGATCGTCGACCGTTTTCACATCTCCACCCGCATGTATCAACTGATGAATCATGGTACAGATTATCCGTTTCACTGGCTGGAACAACGATTGAAACCTCTGGGTTTCCGCCTGGTTTTTATGACCCGATCGGAGGAGTCATTTGAAGCAGCGCGGGCCGAGCGGCTCAAGGTTTCCGGGAACCCGGGTCAATACAACGATCTGGCTGTGTATATGAATGAGCAGATGCTGTTGCGCCGGCTGGTAGGTGAATCAATTTTGCCTATGCTGGAGGTGGATATATCCGATAACAGTGTTCCGCAGGCAGTGGAGCGGATTGCCGACTGGATGGAAGAGACGGGCGGATTGTGGGCGGAGGATTGACAGTCTGGTTCAGGAGCAGAATAAGGTATGTCAGGTCATTCAATGAGAAATCCGGCCGATTGGAGCCGGATTTCTATGTGAATCTCACTTTTTCTTTTTGTCCTTCTTTTCTTTAAGTTTCTTTTTGTCTTTCTTTCCACCATAATCCTTATTCTTGGCCATGATGCTTCCTTTCTCCGCGGTTCAAAAACATAAGCAAATTATACATGATTATTATGGATTATGAGATTTTAATCACGTGCCATGCGAGAGACACGAAAAGAGTAAAAATAATTCCTTTTAGTATAGTTACTATTATCGTCTCATTTATATCAACAAAGCCTATTGATCAGTGAGATGGGATGGACGGCTGTCTTGCCGGTTCCGCCCTTGATCTGTGACCGGCAGGAGGTGCCGGCGGCTGCCACGATGACATCTTCCTCCACAGCCCGAACAGCGGGAAACAGCGAAAGCTCTCCCAGTTTCATGGACAGGTCATAATGCTCGGCTTCGTATCCAAAGGCTCCGGCCATACCGCAGCAGCCGGTCTCAACCATTTCAACCTGATAGCCGGCCTGTTTCAACATGGCGATGGTGGCTTGTGGCCCTACCGGCAGACCGTCATCGGCGGGCGGCTGTACTTTTTGAATGCACTGGCCGTGCAGAAGCACCTTTTGCCCGCCGGTATCGGCGAGGGCCAACATCTGGATTGGCAACCGTGCGTCCCTGTTGGGACGGATGAGAAATTCATCGCTCAGCCAGGTCCTTTTTGCCAACTGCTGCACATACGGATTGGCGGGGAAATAATCAAGGTACTCATCGCGCAGCATAAATGTTTCGGAAGGTTCCACACCCACCACCGGCAGCCTGCCCTGCGGGTCAATTTGCTGAATGGCTTCAATCAGCCTGGTGGCGTGCTGTTTGGCTTGCTCCAAAAAGCCTTTGGTAGTCAATGCCCGTCCAGCGCCGATCACCGGCAGGATCATCACCTTCAGACCGCATTTTTCGAGCACCTGTACACCGTCGATGGCTGTTTCGGGGTGCATGTCTCGTGAAAAGCTGTCGAGCAGGAACAGGACATCCGGCTTGTCAGGTGATTTATGTTGTCGCAGCAGAGCCTTGCTTTTGGGCGCCGTAAAGACGGGAAACTGACGTTCGGCGGACAAATGCAGGACCTTTTGGTTCAACTTTTTGACAGGTTTGGAGGACAGCATAGGGTTGACCAGCCAGGAAAATACACCGGCCGGCGGGCCAATGCGATGAATATAGGCGAACAGATAATCGCGCAGTTTGCGCGGATGGGTTTTGTAGTACCGGTACAGGAAATCAAATTTCAACTTGGCTACATCCACTCCGGATGGACATTCCGATTTGCAGCCCTTGCATGCCAGGCACACATCCAGGGCTTCCATGACGGCCTGTTCGCCAAATGCCTCCACCGGGAACCTGCCCGAAATCAAGGCGCGCAGCAGGTTGGAGCGGCCGCGCGGGCTATATTTTTCATCACGAAGAATTTGGAAGGAAGGGCACATCAGGCCAAAATCTTTCCGGCATACACCTTGCCCGTTGCATAATTCGATAGCCCCCGCCATGCCCTCCTGGCGTGAATAGTCAAAGAACGGCTGCCAGGGTTTTGCCTGGTAAAGAGGGCCAAAACGCAGATTCTCATCCATCGGCAGCGGGTCGATCTTCTTGCCGGGGTTGAACAGGTTATCGGGATCAGCGGCTTGTTTGACCTGCTTGAACAGATCATACAGGTCGCTGCCAAAACTGGCTTCCAGGTATTGCGAGCGGGCAATGCCGTCACCATGCTCACCACTGAGAGCGCCGTTCAATCCCAGGGTGAGCCTGACGACCTCTTCAGAGATCGTTTTCATCATTGCCACATCTCTGGCACCCTTGGTGCTGATCACCGGTCGAATATGCAGGCAGCCGGCGGAGGCATGGGCGTAGAAATTGGCATGGATGCCGTGTGATCCCATAATGGCATCCATGGAGCGTACAAAGCTGCCCAACTTTTCGACCGGAACGGCAACATCTTCGATAAAGGCCATCGGTTTTTTATCACCGGGCAGTGAATTGAGGATGCCCAAACCCATCTTGCGGATATTCCAAACCTGGTTTTGTTCAGCGACCGTCTCAGCAATCAGACCGCCACCCAGGCCAAGCGCCTGTTCTTTGATACGTTGTGGGTCTGAACCGGAAAACTCGACCACCAGCATGGCTTCAGGATCGCCCTGGACAAAGCCGAGTTGCATGGCCATGGCCGGGATGGAGCGCGCCAGACGCAGCATTTCACCCGGAATAAGCTCGATGGCGGAGGGATTTTTTTCCAACAGGCGCGTGGCCTGGTCGCAGGCCTCGGCAATGCCGTCAAAGGTGAGCACCACCAGGATGGTATGGGCCGGCCTATTCACCAGACGCAGTTTTGCCTTGCGAATGATTGCCAATGTACCTTCAGATCCCGCTACCAAATGTGACAGGTTGATACTGCCTTCCTGGATGGGGGGATAAGGCAGGATTGAATCATCCCACTGGGGTGGGCGGACAGGCGTCCAGGGCAGCAGGTAGTTGAGGTTGTAACCGGATGCCCGCCGCCAGACATGGGGCCAGCCCCGTTGAATCACCGGTGCATCATTTCGGCGAATATCCAATGCAGTCCGGTAAAGATGCTCTTTTCGATTGGATGGGGTAATTCCGGCATAACGTTTTTCCAGGACGGAAACATCCTCCTCGGAGAAGATGCAGGTTTCACCGTCCGAAAGGATGACCCCGGTTTCCAGCAGGTGATCAGCGGACATGCCGTAGATAATGGAGTGCGCTCCGGTGGCATTGCAGCTCAGGCAGCCGCCGATGGATGCACGTTCTGCGGAGGCCGGATCGGGGCCAAACATCAACCCATATTTTCCGGCCTGGCGGTTGAGACTATTCAGGATCACTCCGGGTTCCACGATGGCTGTCTTCTCTTCAGGATCGATCTTGATGATATGGTTCAGATATCTGGTGGTATCGATGATCAGCGCCTGGCCGACGGTCTGGCCGGCCAGGCTGGAGCCTGAGCCACGTGCGATGATTGGTATACGGTGGCGGCCTGCCGTCTCGACGATGGCTGAAAGATCATCCAGGTCTTTGGGGAAGACCACACCCAGTGGTTCTATTTGATAAATGGAGGCATCGGTGCTGTACAGTAGCCGGCTGATAAAATCGTCTTTGAGCTCGCCGCACAGATTTTTCTGTAGCTCATGCTTAAAATCAGGATCCAGAGCAAGAGAATGATCTGTCATCAATGAGTTCTCGCTTTCGGCGTATTTGAATTGAAATAATACATGGTAATCAATTGCCAGGATATTAACCGGTTACTTTCTTGAAATGTTTCGCCGCAAAGCCGCAGACGGCATCGTTGTAATCTTGACCGCGGGATTTTGATGCTTTACGGGAGTCACCCAGTATGCCGTTATTTGTCACAGTGTGCAATCCTTCTGAAAGGGCTCTAACCATCTGTGGGTTGTCATGACCGAAATCACCCATGAAACCTTGTTCAAATTTATCTTTCCGTACCAGGGTTTCATCCCAAGCCAGAAGCATGGAGGTTTCCATTTCGCCGGCATGAACACCCATCTGCTCGGAGGTGATGCCATCCCGCCTGATGATATCCTGGACAGGATCTGAGAACGCATCCTCATCGATTAAGGTGAGAATATCTACATCCGGATAAGTACGAGCCAGCTCAGGCAACACTTCATCGAGTGCGGCTTCGTTCCCGCCGTGGCTGTAGGTGACAGCAATTCGTTTAAAACCATGCCGTACCAGTGAGTTGATCACATCGCGGACAACGGCTTTGAAGGTTTCCTTGGTAAGGGTCAAAGTACCTTTGAAATGCATGTGATGTTCTGATAACCCCGGGCGGATGACCGGAGCGACGAGGGTTTTTCCTATTTTACGGGCGATGCCGTCGGCCATGGCGTATCCCAGATAGGTATCCGTACCCAGCGGCAATGCCGGGCCGTGCTGTTCAATCGAGCCGGCAATCAGAATCACCGTGTCATAGCCATCATCCATGGCCTGTTGTATTTCCTGCCATGTCATGCGTTCCATCCAGATTTCATTCGTCATATTGAAAATCTCCTCAATCAGGTTTGATATAAGTGTAATCCAGGTTTCTCATTTTTAGCGGAGACCGCGGGAGACTTTTTTCCCATATTTTATTATGAGAATTGTATCATCTGGAAATAACAGTAATATGTACAACAGAATCAAAACATATTATAATTAATCAGTCATCTGAATTTTCATATTCACTTCCCAAATTTCCGGAGGAAAACGAATTCATGAAGAGATTACTATCAGGTAATGAGGCCGTTGCGCATGGAGCCTGGGCGGCTGGTGCTGCAGTTGCTTCAGGGTATCCAGGGACACCCAGTACGGAGATACTGGAAGTCTTTGCAAAATTCCCAGATGTTTATGCTGAATGGGCGCCCAATGAGAAAACGGCTGTAGATGTCGCAGTGGGAGCAGCGTATGCCGGCCAGCGGGCATTTTCCACCATGAAACACGTTGGATTAAATGTAGCTGCCGACTCTTATTTTATGTCTTCCATGACAGGTGCTGAAGCAGGCCTGGTCATCGTATCGGCAGACGATCCTTCCATGCATTCCTCACAAAACGAGCAGGATAACCGGCAGTATGCCAAATTTGCCCGTGTTCCATGCCTGGATCCCGCCGACAGCCAGGAAGCCAAGGATTTTATGATATCGGCTTTCGACATCAGCGAAAAGTTTGATACGCCGGTCATGCTGCGAATGACAACCCGTGTCTGCCATACCAGCGGAGTTGTGGAAGTAACAGAGAACAGACTTCAGCTTCCTGAAGCGGGTTTATTCCCCCGCAATCCGCAGAAATATGTAACAGTACCCGCTAATGCAAGGAAGCTGCATCTCAAAATCGAACAACGCATCAAAGATGTAGCCGAATTTGCCACAACCTATCCGTATAATTTCATCGAAGAACGCTCGAATGAACTTGGCATCATCACCGGTGGGATTGCCTATCAATATGCACGCGAAGTATTTCCGGATGCCAGCATCCTCAAACTGGGCATGGTTTATCCGCTTTCTTATCGCATGATAACTGAATTTGCTGCCCGCATGAGACGGATCATCGTTCTTGAAGAGTTGGACCCGTTTATTGAGGATCAGGTTCGGTTGATGGGTGTTGAGGTATACCGCGGTATAAACCCTGGCGGTTATGAACCGCATGCCAAATCGATTTTTCCGATCACCTATGAATTCAATCAATATGTGGTGCGCGAAAGCGCCCGCAAGGCTGGGTTGATCCAGGATAAACCGGTCGTTATGCCTGAATTTGAAACGGTTGCTCCGCCACCCCGGCCGCCCGTATTGTGTCCTGGCTGCCCGCACCGTAGCACATTTTATATCCTGAGTAAACTGAAAGTTCCCGTCAACGGTGACATTGGCTGTTACACTTTGGGTATGGTTCCCCCATTGAGCGCCATCCACACTACCGGATGCATGGGTGCCGGCATTGGTGTTGCTCATGGAGCCACCAAGGGGGGCAGCAAGGAACGGCATGTAGCCGTGATCGGCGATTCTACATTCTTCCACACCGGAATTCAGGGTCTGATGAACGTAGCGTATAACAAGAGTAACGTCATCACTGTGATCATGGATAACCGCATCACTGCCATGACCGGCCACCAGCAAAATCCCGGTACCGGCTTGACGCTCCAAAATCAGGAAACCGGAATGATCGATCTGGAGACACTGGTGAAGGCGTTGGGGATTGCCAAAGTGAAAACCGTCGAAGCCTATGATGTGAAAACCATTGAAAAAACCCTTAAAGCCTGGGTTGCTGAAGATGAACCGGCTGTGTTGATTACAAAACATGAATGTGCTTTGCTTCCCTCCCAGCGAAAACGCTACTTGCCTCTGGAAGTCAACACAGAAATATGTAATGGCTGCGGTATTTGCTTCCGCATTGGCTGCCCCGCCATATCCAAATCCAGCCAGTTGGATCCGAAAACCGGACGCCCGCTGTCCCAAATTGACCCCATGTTGTGCACCGGTTGCGAGATGTGCGCACAGGTATGCCCGCGCAACGCCATCTTGTTCCGCGACCAGGTAATTGAAAAGCGCCAGGCTGCTGAAGAAGCGAAATAAGACATGGAGAATAAAATGCGAAAAAAATCGATCAGTTTCATGTTGGTGGGGGTCGGCGGCCAGGGGACCATTCTAGCCAGCAATGTACTTGCTGAACTGGGATTAAACCTGGGTTATGATGTCAAACAGGCTGAAGTTCACGGTATGTCGCAGCGTGGCGGCAGCGTTACTTCGCACGTGCGGTGGAGTGAGCATGTCTATTCACCCATTATCGCTCAAGGTGATGCAGACATTCTGATTGCATTTGAGAAATCCGAGGTTGGGCACTATCTTACGGATCTAAAACCGGGGGGCATGGTGTTGGTGAATGATTACAGCATCATCCCCATCACTGTCAGCTCAGGTGGAGCAACTTACCCGGCGGATGAGAAGCTGGATGAGATGCTCCACAAGGTGACCACCGATGTTCACTGGATTAAAGGCGTTGAAATTGCCGAACAGGCCGGGAGTTCCAAGGCTGCCAATGTTGTGCTGTTGGGCGCGCTGGCGAAGCTGATGGAAATGGATGCTGAACAATGGCTGCCGGTGATCACCAAACGGGTACCGCCGAAATCGGTGGAAACAAATCGCAAGGCATTTCTCAGCGGTATGCAAGCAATGAGTAATATAAAATAATCCAATAATCATTAAAAAGGCCGTCTTCTCATAAGCATCCAGGAGGTTCATCAACAACTGATCCATTTAGATGCCCGATGGAGGCGGTTTTTTGATTTGATATACAGGAAACTTTGCGGAACAGTTGCAGTCTGTGGTAACATGGTTTCCGGCAATTTTTCCGTTCTGAAAAATGCCGGTAAGCTGACATGAATCCGGACGGATATCCTGGCACAGGGTGTGGCACGCAAAAAATGTGGAATATACTGATTTTCTTTGCGGTGGGAGTTTTCCTCGGCTGGTTGATACGGAAACATCCCAAATGGATTAAGAGCGCAAGCTGGGGATCCAGTATTTTACTTGGGCTGCTGATCTTTCTGCTGGGTGTTTCAACGGGCAGCCGGCCTGACGTTCTGGGTAATTTCTCGAAGCTTGGGTTCACCGCTGTTGCACTGGCATTGGGCGGTATAGCTGGCAGCATGATGTTTGTAATCCCTGCAACCCGTAAATGGACAGGGAGGCAGAAATGAAGAGCACCCTCATTTTTGCCGGTATTTTTTTGGCCGGTTTGTTGCTTGGATCCCAGAATCCGTTTCCAGATTTAATGGCGGTGGAAGGGCTCAAGACGTGTATTGTCGATGTCCTGCTCCTGTTGATCGGTATTGGTGTCGGAGCCGATGTGACAACATTTACCCGTCTAAAAAAGATGGATCGATCAACCTTGGCCGTGCCGTTTTTAATCGCAACCGGATCGATTTTGGGAACAGGTTTGGTGGCTTTTCTATTTCCTTTGGTCGGTTTTCATTCAGGGCTGGCGGTAGGTGCCGGGTTTGGTTTTTACTCGCTTTCCAGCATCATATTGACCGATTTGCAAGGCGTTGAGCTGGGGACTATTGCCTTGCTGGCCAATTTAGCGCGTGAATTATTTACAATCCTCTCCGCGCCTTTGCTGGTCAAGTGGTTTGGCGGAATGGCCCCCATCGCCAGCGCCGGTGCCACGTCCATGGATGTCACATTACCGGTTATCCAGCGTTATTCGGGTAGCGAATATACACTCGTCGCCATCTTCAATGGCATCATTCTCACCTTGCTTGTACCCATTCTGGTGCCGATATTAGGGAGTTGATAACCCGGTTAACGAGACGCTCTGCCAATTAATGCCGGTGAATGGTATATACCCGCCTCCGAAAAATTCAATTGGCTCTGTATGATATAATTTTTGATACTTTTTCAGATGAGTAAACATGTTTATCAATGGAATATTGGCGATTTTACAAATCCTTTTCCTTCCCGGTTTGATCTTTCTGAAATTATTTAAACCCAAGGGTGGTTTTTTCTACCAATTAAGTGTTGTCGTGGCCATCAGCATGCTGGCGAATGCAACAATCATATATCCACTGGTTTACTTGCATCTTTATTCCAAAACTTTTGTCCTGGTCTGGATGCTCCTGGAAGTACTGGCGCTGGTATGGCTCTACCGCGGAATTTTCAAACTCAATTTCGATCAGGTTGGACAGGCCATCAATACCTATGCCAGTGAGCTGTGGAACCAGATGCACAACCTGTTCCAGAGCGAGCGCTCTTCGGCAGCAGTGCGCTTTTTGCGCAATTGTATGATTGCACTCTTTGGCGGACTGGCAATTTACCTGATCTTCTGGTTCGTACGTTCCTTCACCAGTAATATCGGCAGTGTTTTTACCAACTGGGATGCGGTTGTTTCGTGGAATGCCTGGGGGCAAACCTGGGCGCAGAACCAAATCCCGTCCGTACATCTCACCTACCCACAATTACTGCCCCTCAATCTCTCACTGACTTATGTTTTGATTGGTAATTACGAGGTGAGCCTCTTTGCCAAAGCCATCATGCCCATTTTTGCGCTGCTCACGGTGCTAATGGTGTTTGAAATGGCTCTGGAAAAGAAGCAGTACGGTTATCTGATTGCGGTGGTTTTGATTTATCTGACATATAAAAAATTCATGGGTGACTACATCACCGATGGTTACGCCGACATACCGGTGGCTTTCATGGCCATTGCCGCGCTGATCCCTTATCTACGCAATGAAGATTTCTTGCAGGATCAAAAAGAGGTGATCCTCAGCATTCTGCTGGCTGCCGCGGCTGCACTGACCAAGCAGGTCGGCCTCTTTATTCTGGTATTGCTGCCCATCCTTGGATTGATCAACAGCAAAACGAAATCTCACCGTCAGACCAGACAAATGCTTATTTGGTTTGGGCTGGGAATTTTACTCATTTTGCCCTGGTATTTACCGGTCGGAATAAACGCGCTGAACGATTTTTCACAATTGGGATTTTCAAAGTACATTGCTCATTCTTCTCAGGAATTTGACAGCGATACACCACTCATTCGCCTGGGCGGAGCGGTTTTGAGTCTCGGTAAATATCTGGCCTTGTATATTTTCTTGTTGCCGGCGTTCTTTATGGTCAAACGGCGCTTCAAATTACTGATCCCTTTCTTCTTGATCCCATTTTTGATCCTGTGGGGGATTGTCGCCAGCTATTCGGCACGCAATCTCTCCATCACCTTTGCCACACTGGCCATCATTTGCGGCCTTGGCCTGGAGACACTGCTGGAATACGGCTTTCGATGGCTGGATCATATCAAAGCTGGCCGCCTTGGGGCAATTTTCCTTTTGCTGTTGGTCATCGTGCCCATAGGATATTTTGCCTGGAAACTTGATGATGAAAAATTGATTCAAACCTGGGCGGATGCCCAGAGTCAAATCTTTTCTCCGCAGCTCAATGATCAAATTTTTGCCCTGGATCGTTCCAATCCGGATTGCAAGAAGATACTTACCAATTACCCGGTTGATTTTTTGCCCGGTTTTAGAGGCGTGCAACAACTTTTCACTTTCAATGATTTTGATCTGTACAAACAATACATCAATGACCCCGGTGTTTGCTGGATGTTGGTACCCAACGGTATCGATGCGAATGTTAAGGATGCAATCGAACAAAACCTGAAAAATGGGACCTATGAGCTACTCTATACGGCCAAAAATTGGTTTGGCTACCGCTTGATTAAGATACGATAAATGGGGGATTTTTAGGATTAAACCGTAAAAAGGGATGATTGTCAGACAATTCATGGTAATTTTGTATCCTCCATCCTTCCACCTCTCATATTTGTTGTCCATTTCAGTTATAATAAATTTATTCTGTCTGAGAGTAGATAATTATTATGATATCCATCAACGAGCAGGAGATCAAAGAGATCGTTCAGAGGGTGGTCGCTCAATCGGTGGGGGGAACAAAAACGGTTCCTTCGCAAGAAATAAACCCCATCCGGGCGGATCAGAAAATCAGCCAGCCTGTGGCTGCTTCTGTTCAACCGGGTGCTTCTGAAAGAACCGTTGCCATCGGTTCAGATCATGGCGGTTACGACATGAAGGAGAAGCTCAAGAAACACCTGCTTGAAAAAGGTTACCTGGTGACTGACTG
>JAJFTV010000053.1 GCA_021372725.1 Chloroflexota bacterium
AGCCATTGTGGTCGATCCCGCAGGGATCATCCGCTATATCAAGCGCATCTACAACCCCCTGCCCTGGCTGCAGGAAAGCCAGGAACTGCTCGAGGCAGCAAAATTCTAGCCGCCGAATGAACTTGCCTGCGTTTTAATGATGATCTAGTTGACCATAACGAAGCGCTGCAGGGGATGCTCGTCCTTCAATCTCTGAATGGCAGTGTTCACCTCCGCCATAGGCATGAGCTCGACTTTGGGGCGTATGGCATGTTCCTGGGCAAAAGCCAGCATCTCTCGCATGGTCTCATGATTGGCGATGAACGATCCGGTCATTGACGACTGGTGGACAACCAATTCCATTGGATCAAAGGTGACCGGAAAGTCCGAGAATCCAACGACCACAAGACTGCCGTTCGTCGCGATACTGTTGACGAGTGCGGTCCAGTCGGTATTGCCGTGGGAGGTATACATCAAAACATCAAAACTGTACCTTACCTTGCGCATGGCTTCCCGATCAGAGATGAGAATAAAATGGTCAGCTCCGAGAGATAGTACCTGCTCGTGCTTGGAAGGCGACGATGAGATGGCAGTTACCTCATTGCCAAACATGTGGGCGAACTCAATTGCCATGTGACCCAGACCCCCGAGCCCAATCACAACAACCTTCTTATCACCGGAGGATGCATACCTGCTGATCGGGTTGTAAACCGAAATGCCGGCGCACATGAGAACTGCAGCGGTTTCAGAAGGCATCCCTGACGGCAGGGGATAGGCGAACCGCTCATCCACAACCACCGAAGTGGAAAATCCACCGTAGGGTCTCCAGACACCGCATTGATCGATATCATCGCAAAGCTGCACTTCGCCTTTCAGGCACCACTCACATTTCCCGCACGAACGTCCCTGCCAGCCGATGCCCACACGATCACCGGCCTTGAGCATCGTAACAGCGGAGCCGAGTTCTGTCACATGCCCCACCACTTCGTGACCCGGAACAAATGGAAAATTGCAGATGCCTTAATGTTCAGAGATTCCCTGAATGTCTGTGTAGCACAACCCGCAGTGTGTGACTGCGACCCGGACCTCCCGGTCGCCTAATACCAGAGCTTCATAAGCATACGGCTCCAGAACCTGTCCCAGAGCCATCGCAGCATGTCCTTGAACGAGCTTGGCAAACATGAGATATCCTTCCATATTGAACCTGCAATGAAAGGATTCTGAATAAGACACGCGTTCAACTTGATTAAACAAATCGCATCGTCAGAAGGAGTCTATTGACTTGCTGCAACTTCATTTGTATATTTATTAATGAACGATTCATGAAAACTGAATAAAGCAAAGGATATTGGTTGGGGCGGTTGCTTTTCGGTCCTGCATATTGAGCCCTGCTACGATGAATGTAGCAGGGTTTTGCTTTGATACGGGTGACAGCGAGAACCTGTGGACAGCAGATTTTTCCTCATCATCGAATTCCTTTATTGCACATCATGTTAAGAATGCTTATCTGAAACTTTCCAATTATCCCCATTTGGGCACCGAGGGGAGAAAGGAGATTCAAACTTCAGATGTTGATCAGCCGGCTCTTTATGCGTGATTCAGATTACTGAAAGAGAGGTGGAAACATGAAACACATGGAAGGAAAGGCATTATGGATCACCGCAATAGTGATTCTGTTAATGGTTGCACTCATACTCACCAGCGGCTCACACAGCGTTCAAGCCAGATCGAAGGGATACAGCGTCCAGGTTCCTGCAGATGTGGAATGGGTCAGTACTGGTATCTACATTGATGCCAGTTCTGGTCCTGTTCTGCTCAGTATTTCCACAAAAGGGGGTGTACTCACTGGTCCGGTCAATATCTATGGTGGTCGTCCGATGGGTCCTGAGGGGAGCGTGTGGTTTTGCTACGATCAACCGGGGAACGATTTTTACTGCGCCCTGGATGGGCAGCCCTGGGGAAGACTTATCGGGAGGATCGGGCCATTTGGCGAACCATTTGATATCGGAAATGTGAATTCCATCACGATTAACACCTCGGGATTTCTCTATCTGACCATCAATGATTTCCTTGGAACCTACTATGACAACAAGGGCGAGTTCACGGTGTTGATCAACCGATAATCGGGTATCAAAGGTTTCGTTGGCTTAAGTAAATGGTAGAAGCCAACTTTTTGAAACCAGGAATTGCCAGGATTATCCTGGCGGATATCAGAATAACAAAGCAAGGAGATGGATCATGTCAATTGAGAGCACCCACGAAACGATGATGCGATTCTTCAAGGCAGAACACGATGATTCGAGCATGATGGCTGATGATGTCGTTTTTACCCTCATGTCCACGGGGCAGGAGTCCCGTGGGAAAGAGGCCGTGATGGGTATGATGACCTACCTGTACAAGGTCGCTTTCGACGCAAAAGCCGCACCAAAAGTCACCATATTCGGTGAGGATAGCGCGGTTGCCGAATACGATTTTATTGGCAAGCACATTGGCGAGTTCAACGGAATTCCAGCAACAGGCAAGGATGTGTGCGTGCCGCTGTGTGTCGTGTATGACATCGAAAATGGCCAGATCAAACGCGGAAGGATCTACTTCGAGACCCCCATGCTGCTGCAGCAGCTGGGAGTGAAGATGTAGAAAATTGATCCAGTTCAACTTGCTTACCGCCGCTCATGAGCATCCAGCGGCGGTAGTAGGGTTTATCGGCTGAGGATCGATCTAGCGGTACCTGCTTCAAACGCTCAGACCAATTCTTTTTCTGGCCAATAGTAGTTTGAAAAAGATTCGATGTGCGGAATTAGCAAAACACAGGGGTAAATCACACAAGTTCAGTGAATGAGTTCAGACAGGATCATGCCTGAACACTTGCCATTCAGACTATCGATTACATTTCCAACCAAATATTTAAATTGGCGAACAGTTAACAATTATATTCAAGGATTCAAATAAACAAGTTCGTGATTACTGAACTTTTTCATAAGGTGCTTGTCTGTGTCCGGGTAAAAAGATCACTTCCAACGCAATACGGAATATCACCCGAGTAGTCAAATCCGCACGTTAATTGCCAACCATTGTCAAATTCAACAACGATTTCAAGCATCACTGGTTCTTGGTAATTGACCAGGTAAGCTCCCCAATAAAAGGCGCCTTCCACCCGCAAATGGTATTTGCCGTTTGCATGGTTTTTGAAAGATTGTGCAACCCATTCATGCTCAAGAGGATGGGGGTACAACTGGATGTTGGAAGAAGCTTCAGCCGTTTGCACCAATACATTGACACGTTCCAGAAATTCACGTTTATACCTTGGCATGAAGCCTAGATAGCCAACCATCACGCATGCGAATAAAGCAATTAAGTAATGCTTGAATTTCAGTTGTATTGGGCGATTTTCATTGAGCGTTTCAAATACACGATCGATCAATATCCTTACAGGTATTGCAAAAGGGATGATGTAAAAACTGCTAAAAACTCCGCTAATTCCGTAATAGCCAAGATAAAGCCCAATATCAATCATGCGTGAATATGGCAGATAACGGCTTAGGAATAGCCATGTTAGTGAACAAAAATAGAATCCCATCGCGCCTATCAAAACACCCTTGTATCGCTTCTCAGTCAGGGAGGTTAGGAATCCCAAGAATGCGCCGAATCCAGTAAAGAGAAGGGTATTTCCAAGCACCCCGAAGGGGACAACAGACAATCGAAGATACGGCATGAAAATCAGGTTGACAGAGTGGTATATCAACCCGCCCACCATGCCAATTGCAGCACCAATAACAAGTCCCAAGTTCGTTTTTCCAGCGCGTATCCATTTCAAAAATGCATGGGTTAATTGACTCAGGGTACTCTCCAATTTTCCTATCGTCGGTGTAGATGGCTCGGTGAAGCGTGAATTCATTTGCGATTACCCCCTGTGAATGAGTTGGATTAATTATAGCAATCAAAACTATACCAAGACTCCCACTTTTTGGCGTAAGAAGCCTTATTTCTTCACAAAAAAACCTGATTAATACTTAAAAAATGCGTATAGTA
>JAJFTV010000057.1 GCA_021372725.1 Chloroflexota bacterium
CACCTACAAACAAATGTTTTTGAAATGTCCTGATTTTATTGATTACTATTTGTAATCATGTTTATTTTAGTGGATGGGTTTCTCCATCTTATTTAAGCAGATAGCCTTTCTCCCGAAATAATTTCAGACAGGCATCGACAACATCAGCGTCATAAATAATTCCCTTATTTTTCTCGATCTCTTCAAGAGCTGCATCAATCCCGAGGGCGGTCCGGTAGGGCCGGTGCGATGCCATAGCTTCCACCACGTCAGCAACCTCCATGATCCTGGACTCCAGAAGCAGCTTGTCCCCGGTCAGGCCGTTCGGATAACCTGAACCGTCTATCCGTTCATGATGCTCCAGAATCATCCTGGCAACGGGCCAGGGAAATTCAATATCCTTAACTATATCATGCCCGGATTGTACATGCGCCTTGACCAGGCCGAATTCGATGGCCGTTAATTTCCTCGGTATATTAAGAATGTCCGCAGGAACGGAAACCTTACCGACGTCATGGATAATGCAGCCCATGGTCAGGCCTTCGATCTGCTCAGGGGAAAGGCCCATTTCTTCGGCAATCGCGGTAGCAAGCTCCGCCACGCGGTGCTGATGGCCGGCTGTGTATGGGTCTCTTGATTCAGCCAGCGATGCAATGGCTTGGACGGTTCCTCCAAGGGCCTTCTTTAATTTCTCTGCGTTGTTTTTCCGGTCAGTGATGTCTTGAATCATTCCTTCATAACAGATGACGTTTCCATTTTTATCGCGAACAGACTGTGTTTGCGCGGACACCCATATCACACTCCCATCTTTCCGGTAAAACTGAAGCTCAATGTTCAGATCCGTACCATGAAGGTCAAGGTTTGCCAGATTTTTAATCCGATCCTCGGGATTTACATAAATTTGATGGGTAATATCAGTGACACTTTCGATCAGTTCACGGGGAGAATCATATCCGAGGATTGTTGCCATTGCCTGATTCGCCATTCTGAATCTTCCTTCCGGCGTGGTTTGGAAGATCCCCTCCTGCGCGTTCTCAACCAGACTCCGGTATCGCTCCTCACTTTCCAGCAGCGCATTCTCGGCTTGCTTTTGCTCGGTGATATCAATAACAATAGAGTGAAGAATGTCCTTTCCCCTCATATTAATACCACTGCTGAATACCTGTACATCCCGGATGGAACCGTCAGCTCTTCGGTGACGAAACTCAAAACTGATTCTTTTTCCTTTTCTTGCCTTGTCCATTTCAGCTTTTACTTCTTCCGGCCGAAGTGTGTTGATCTCTTGCATTTTCATGTGAGTTAACTCTTCACGAGACCATCCGTAGTAGTTTACGGCCGCTTCATTGGCATCCAGGACGTCTCCGGTATCAGGATCGATAATAAACTTCACTGCGGCATGATGCTGAAACAAATATCTAAATAATTCTTCACTTTCCCGCAGTTGATCATCCCTCCGCTTTCGCTCGGTGATATCTTCGATAATGCCCATACCTCCGCGTCCACGTCCAACATCCATCGGGGTGAAAGTACACCTACCCGGAGTAGTCTTTTTTGCGGTTACGGAAGTATATTCACCCTCATAAAATCCGATATGCCCTTGCAATGCCTGCTTAACACCTGCAACAATTTTTTCATCGGGCAGGCTGAGTAGGTTATATCCGATGAGCTTTTCTTTCGAAGATCCGATCAGTTTGACGAAAAAGTCATTGCAGGCAACAATTACACTTTTCTCATCAAATGTTATAAGACCCAGCGGCGCGTTTTCAAAAATCAAACGATACTTTTCTTCGCTGTTCTTAAGTGATTCCTCTGCCTTCTTGCGGTCGGTGATGTCCTCGGATATGCCTAGCAGATATTTGGGTTCTCCCTTTGCGTTCAGGATCGGCACCTTTTTGGTGTGCAGAATGCGTTCTCCCTTGTTGCGGGTCTGAATATTTTCTTCAGGGATATCCAAAACCTCCTTTCCGCTAAGAACATCCCGATCTTTCTTCGTAAAGTGGTCGGCCTGTTCCTTTGGAAATAAATCGTAATCGCTCTTCCCAAGCAGGTCTTCTCTGGAATAACCCAGCAGATCCTCTCCCGCCTGGTTGAAACGAACGAACCGAAGCTCCTCAGAATCCTTGAGAAAGATCATATCTGGAATATTCTCGATAATCGAGTTCAGTAATGTATTTGTTTGAAGCCGTTCCTCCTCTAGCTGCCTGCGCTCGGTAACGTCACGAACGATACAAATCAAACCGCCATTAGCAATAGCCGTTAAGGATACAGCCTGTGGAAACTTGCTACCATTTTTTTTCGTACCGATGGCTTCGCCATACCAATACCCCTTGCGACTCAACTCAGGCATAAACTCTTGCTCAAAGCGTTGAACGACTTCAGAATCATAGAGAATTCTCCAGGACTGTCCAATAAGTTCCGCCTCATTCTCATAACCGTAAATCTTGGCATGCGCTTTGTTTAAATAGACGTATTTCCCATCTTCATTGAGGATAGCCATCCCATCGATTGCTGAATCCATGGCATCGGTTTGCTTCTTAATCTCATCCTCAGCCCGCTTGCGCTCGGTGATGTCCTCCATCATGCCGAGTTGGCCATAGGCCTTGCCCTCAGCATCAGGAAGAAAGAAACCACGATCCCTAATCCAGATGTAATCGCCCCGTTTGTGTCGCATTCTGTATTCGATATCCCAATAGGTACAAGCCTTTTCGGCGTTGTCCAGAGCGGACAGGGTCGCTTCCCTGTCCTCGGGGTGCAGCAGTTCCTGCCATTGGACAATCCCACCACTGATATCCTCCATGGGGTATCCAAGCACTCCCTCTATACTGGAACCCCATGTAATGTGGCCGGTGGACACAATGTATTCATAAGCCACCTGGCCGGAGGCCTCCACAATCAGATCGTATCGTTTTATCCACGCCTGCAAAGCCTCCTCCGCCTTTTTGCGCTCTGTGATGTCGGTCATGAAATTCAGCGTTGCGGGCTTTCCTTGCCAGTTAATCAGAATCGTATCCAACTGTACCCACAGCAAACCTCCGTTTTTATGAAGGACGCGGAAGTAATAGCGCTGGGGAATAGATTCACCCTTTAGGCGTTTGGCGTGCCGGTCCCTGACCATGTCGCGGTCATCCGCGTGGATGAAATCGACAAATGGCCTTGGAGCAAGTTCCTCACCGGAATAACCGGTGATTGTGACCGTCATGGGATTGACAAACACCACCTTGTTGTCTTGGGCAACAAAAATGGCCTCGCCGGCATTCTCAAAGAGGATGCGATATTTTTCTTCGCTTTCCTTCAGCGTCTCATCTGCTTTTTGTTTCGACACGATCGTGTTTTGGGAAATGTGGATAATAATATAAACAAAGATTGCGCCGCCGAGAAACACCCCGCCCGTCACAAGTTCAACGGGAAAGGGCATATTGCTAATCAAAATAATGTCAAAGAAAAGGTAGCCGAAGATGAAGAATCCCATTAAGCAAAGAATGATAAGCCATTTCCGACGGAACTGACCAGAGACATTTCCCAAAATATTAATGGCCTGCAGAAACGATAAGAATAGGAATATTGCTCCGATCAATACCATGACCATAGATATTATTTTTATTGTCATTATTTCTTTTCCAGTGAAAGATCAGAATTTATTTTAGTTAATTGACCTGCCTAGAATAATTGTACCACATGTTAAGTTTTAGTTCAGAAAATTTTGTTCATTACAGGAAGGCATTGGTAAAGCGTTGAAGGCACCTACAAACAAAT
>JAJFTV010000064.1 GCA_021372725.1 Chloroflexota bacterium
ATCCAGCATGACGGAGCAACGCCCGCACATTCTACCGTGGCAACTGTAATCGAAGTTGACGGCTTCGAAATTTTCGTGGACATACGTGATTGCCTCCAGCAGGGTAATCTTTTCCTTGAAGGGCACATCGTGTGTGATGTAGTAAGGCTCTGCGTCCACTGCCGGATCGTATTTAAAGATTCTGATTTCCATTTGATATGATCTCCTTCCTCATTCTTAAGCCGTGGGAAATTCGTGCTCTGGCATTATCTTTTTGGTCCAATTGACCTTGCCATCTTCCAGCTTCGCAACCAGCATGCACTTCCAGTTTACATCATCTGGTTCTGGGAATTCCGGGCGTAAATATTGACCACGGCTTTCTTCGCGCATTAATGTCGCGTTGACGGCAAGTTCAGCGGCATCCAGAAGATTAATATTCTCGATGGCTTCCTTCCACTCTCGATTGAATGTTTGAGATGTACTGGTGACCACCATGTTGGGGATGTCTTCGGCGCGGATCCTGGCCAGCTCTTTGGATGCTGCTTCCAGTTTTTTTGTTTCACGCAGAATTCCCATACAGGTGCCGCAGGCTTTTTGTATCTCATGGCGCACCACGTGAGGTCTGAGACCTTTCGAAGACTGATGTGTGCGCAGTTCGTGCAGCCGGTTATACTCTGCTTCGGCAGGGCTCCAGTCGACTTCCTTCACCGCCGGAGTGCCATCAAGGTAAGCCAGTGCAGAACGAACCGCATAAGAGCCAAAGCGGTTATCCCATTGACAGCCACTTCCACCTGATGAGCCAGCATCACCACCTGCGCCGCGCACACAGAACAAGCCTGCAATATCCTCGGACATCATGGTATCGTCGACTACGGGAGTGCCGCCGCGCTCGTAGATCTCGTCATGAATGGGCAACTGTTCCGTGTTGGGATCGACGCCGAATTTCTCAAAGACAGGCAGATTGAGCTCAATGGCATGGCGCAACTTCACCCCCTCTAGGTTGGCTAGCAGACCGCCGTCCTCTGTCATCGCACCGGCAAGCATCAGTTTGGCCAGCTCTTTATTGAAATAATTACGATCGTAGGTCATGCGAGCAAGGTCTAACCCGTTTTTCTTGGCGCTTTCCTCGGTGAACATCTGTTTTCCGTTCTTGTCGGCAAAGGCGCCATATTCGATGGAGTCGGGGTTGAGCATGGTATTCCAACCGTACCCCAATCCTTGTGGGTAGGTGGTGGCAAAGTCATACTGTGCATACTCTGAATTACCGATGCCAGCGCCGTGACGGTAAGCCGCCATCTCGACGTCCCCGGTGTTATCGGCAGAATTAATCGAGTTTGCCTGGACGGTATTCCACCCGTAGATCCAGCATGCAGGGCCTGTAGCTAAAAAGGTAGCTTTGGCACGGAATACGCGGAAGTCGCCGGTGGGCAAATAGAGGCCCATGGCGCCCAAGCAAACGCCGTCGTTGATCAACACGTCGGTGATCATCGTCTGGTCAATGACGGTCACCAACGGCGACTTCACTAGTGCATCGTGGGTTAATCTCGGGAAGACACCTTGAACACCTGCCATAGACGGATAATTCACATACCAATTGAGTGATCCATCGTCTGCCCTATCCGGGAATACCTGATCCCGGTTGAGCCATGTAACGCCCAAGTTCTGATTGGGGTCGGACGCAGCCGCTTTGTAGAACAGGTCCTGATTGACTAAATAATGTGCAGTGGGTTCCTGAGCGAGGGCTTGTAGGTCTGGCAACCAGACGGAGATGAGATCCCAGTTGTAACCGAATCCGCCCCCGTGACGGAAGGGGGCTTTGTCGATGATGGTCACCCGCTGTCCCTTACCTATGGCTTCATACGCAGCCGCTACTGCTCCATAGCCTGCGCCGATGATAAGCAGGTCAGTGTTGATCACTTCATAATTCGCGGGGAATGTAGTAGTAGTCCCAGTTGTATCGACTGTTTGTCCTGTGGTGGATGCTGGTGCTTCGGCCTTGGTGCATCCTCCGAGCATGGTTGCGGCAGCGATGCCTGCTGCGCCGGTTGCTGTACCTTTTAGAAAATCTCGACGGGAAACTGCTTTCCCGCGTTCTTCTTTCTTCATTTGTTCCTCCTTAATTTATTTTTAGGAATATACAACGTGCTATCCTCGATTAAGTTGATCTTCTTCAGACGCTGCCTCCTTTGGGGTGGTTAAATTCATGGGGAACACACCATATTCAATGGTTGAGAAATAGGACCTCCTTTCTGAAAGGAGATTTTCCAATAGTCATTTACATCTTCGTGGCGGGAAATAATATGGCATTATCGCACTTAGCCTGAATGTAATTCTCTCTAGGGAGAGAACCGCTTTATGAATTAAGAGTTGGCTGTACAATTGT
>JAJFTV010000085.1 GCA_021372725.1 Chloroflexota bacterium
TGTTTTTATGAAAATAATTTCCTCCTCGGTTCTGTTCAAGCAGATTATCGGGCGTGGCAGCCGTGTAGATCCAGCTACGGATAAGCTATGGCTTAGAATAATTGATTATACTGAGGCTACTCACCTGTTTGATAAGTGGGATCGTCCCCCGGGTCCTGCACCAGAGGCACTTCAGGGTGCTCAAACTGCAATTCTTGAAGGTCAAATAATCAAGTTCGAAACCGGAGAGAAGATTGTCGGTGCGGTAGTTACATTGATTACCGGTCCAAACGCACAGCGAGGGCCGATTCGATCCGATGAAAACGGCTGCTTCCGCTTTACTGATCTGCCCGAAGGCAGTCTATCTCTCATTGTCAGCGGAACCGGTTTTCGTCGCAAGCAGCTTCAAGTTCAGACCTTTGCCAATGAAACCACAACTGTAGATATTGAGTTGAGTCCTGAAGGTGAACCGGTCGGTCGTATTCGCGTCGAAGGCCTGGAAGTACGGATCGCCGACGAAGCGGTTTTTGTCATCGAAGGTTCAGGCCAGCAGCTCACCCAGCAGCAATATCTGGATTACACCAGAGATAAAGTACGGCAGGTTAGCCAGGCTCAGAAACTAGACGATTTGCGCAATACCTGGATCAATGCCGCAACGCGCAAAAAGCTGCTGACTGACCTTCAAGCCGCTTCGGTTTATGTGGATGTAATCGCCGACGTGCTCGGGCAAAGCGAAGCGGATCAGTTTGACTTGCTGGGACATTTAACCTTTGGCACACCATTGCGCACCCGCTCCGAAAGAGCAACGGCTTTTATAAACCGTGAATCGCGGTTTCTTCAGGCGCAATCCAAACCAGCCCAAGAAGTATTGCTGGCGCTGTTAGAAAAGTATCGTGCAACTGGCGTGGATGAAATCAGCGATCCGAGGATTTTCCGCTTACCGCCGTTTTTTGAAATGGGTCAGGCACCTGGCGTAGCGCGCCGCTTTGGTTCTTTGCCAAAGTTACAGGCAAATTTAGCCGAGTTGCAGAGACGTATTTACGATTAATTGAACTAACTTACTGCGATAATTAGCCCAAAACTAATTATCGCAGTATAATAGTGCAAATGATGAACAACGAACCCCGTTACTCACAATCGCAAGGCTTACTGTTGCTTGAGGCAGCAGTTAAGGAATATGGTCCTTTGTTTACATTGGAGCAGATCAAGCCGCTTGCCAACACGGAGAGATTATCAACTAGCCACCTCCGTTACCTTTTGAGTACGTTGGCTGATGCTGGTTGGATTGAGATCCTAAAGCGCGGTACCTATTTAGTCACGAGTCCATTGTATTCTGAAGAAGTCCCGGTTTATGCGATTGCTGCAGCATTAATTCAGCCTATGGCGATCAGCCACTGGTCAGCTTGCTCGCATCATGGTTTTACGACACAGAATCCGGTCATGGTGCAGGCAACAACCCCAACAAAGGTGATTACACCTGAAATGCGACTTGGAAAGGCACGCAGTCCGAGAGGCCGAGCTGTGTGGACAGTCTCAGGACATGATTTTGAATTCATCCATGTTACGCCCAACCTCTTTTGGGGATTCCAGAAATTGTGGGTAAACTCATGGCAACAGGTGAACATTACAGATCGCGAACGTACCGCATTGGATTTAATCGCTCGTCCAGATATTTTCGGCGGTTTCTCCGCTGCAATTGAAATTCTAGAAAATGCCATTAACCAAATCAATGTGGATCAATTGGTGGATTATGCCTTAAAGTACGATGTAGGCTCTGTAATCAAGCGGTTGGGTTGGTCACTTGAAAACCTTGGCTATGCAGGCAACAGCCTCGAAAGTTTACGGGTTTATCCAGTAAAACGGTACTATCTATTGGATCCTAGCCTTGAAGAAACAAGTGCTAATAAGAATTCTCGTTGGCATATATCTGAAAATCTAAAAAGGTCATAAATGCCAAACGTTCCTCAATTAATCCGATCGGTCACCCAAAAGACAAAAGTTCAGCAATACATTGTTGAAAAGGATTATGCCTTAAGTTACCTTCTGGCTGCTATAGATTCCACGGATGGTCTGGGTGATAACCTGGTTTTGAAAGGCGGTACGGCGTTAAAGAAGCTCTATTTTGCAGATTACCGTTTTTCTGAGGACCTGGATTATTCCACACGAGTGATGAAACCTATCAAGCAAATCGATTCCCTGATGGAGACTATCGTTCACTCCATGGGCGAGATGTTGAACGAACGCGGGCCGTTTCAGGTTGCGCTGGAACCGCTGCTGTTAAAACAACCCCATCCGGGCGACCAGAAGGCCTACCTGGTGCGGGTGCAGTTCCCGCAGCAGCGCCAGGCATTGTGCCGGCTCAAGGTGGAAATTACGGTGGATGAACCCATTCTTACGCCGGTGGAAATTCGTCCGATGCTGCATGGGTTTGCTGAAGATATGGATGTACACATCCCGGTATATTCTCTGGCTGAAATCACCGTTGAGAAACTGCGCGCTTTGTTGCAGAGTAAGGCGCGTCTGCACGACCGCGGTTGGGGCGTCAGCCGGGTCTGCCGGGATTATTATGATTTATGGAATTTGCTGCAGGTTCCCGGGCTAAAATCGCCGGATTTAATACCTCTATTGAATCAGAAATGTGTTATCCGAGATGTTGGATACAAATCTCCGAACGATTTTGTTTCTGAAGATCTATTCTCTGTTGCTCGTGATGAATGGGCACAGCAGCTCTTACCCTTCGTGCCAGAGGCGCCGCCGGCAATAGAACTTTTACCGCAAGTGAAATCTTTCATCTTATCCATATGGGAGTGACATTGTGACGTTAACCAACGGGCAAACGCGTGAAACCCTCGCCAATGATATGTGGCAGGCCTGCAAGATCCTGCGCCGCGACAACAATTGCGGCGGGGTGATGGAATATATCGAACATTTAGCCTGGCTGCTCTTTCTGCGTTTTTTGGATGCTCAGGAAGAGATCTGGCAAACCGAAGCGGCTTTGGAAGGCAAGACCTATCAGCGCATTCTGGAAGGCGACCTGGCCTGGGCGAACTGGGCGCGCAAAGATTGGCCGGCGGATGACCTGATCCAGTTCGTGCATACCCGCCTGATTCCCAGCCTGCAGAGCCTGCACGGCGATCCGTTCCGCGAGACGATTTCCTCCATCTTTTCGGAGCGCAACGTTGTGGTGTGCGCTTCGGGCTACAACCTCAAAGATGTGCTCAAATTGGTGGATGAGATTGACTTCCTTAATCAGGATGACGTGTACACCGTTTCGCATGTATATGAGACTTTGCTCAAGCGCCTGGGTAATGAAAACAAAGTCGCCGGCGAATTTTACACCCCGCGCCCGATCATCCGCTTTATGGTCGAGGTGATTGACCCGCAACTGGGCGAGACGGTCTACGACCCGGCTTGCGGTTCAGGCGGTTTTCTGGCGGCCGCCTTTGATCACATTCGCAGCCGCAACCCGCAGCGCACCATCGAGCAGGATGTCTTTTTGCAGACCCAGACCTTCTACGGCAATGAAAAGAAAGCCGTACCGGCGCTGTTAGGGATGATGAACCTCGCACTGCATGGTGTGACCGCTCCCAAGCTGCGCCGGCGCAACACACTGGAAGAGCCAATGAAGACCACCCCGACGGAGCGTTTTGATGTGGTACTGACCAATCCTCCTTTTGGTGGTACTGAAAATGATGCAGTCCAGGACAACTTCCCGGTCAAATCCAATGCCACCGAGCTGCTCTTTATTGAGCACATTATGAAGAAGCTCAAATCTGGTGCCGGCAAGCGCTGCGCTATGGTCGTGCCTGAAGGCACACTGTTTGGCGGCGGCGCCTTTGCCACGGTGAAGAAAGACCTGCTGGAACAGTTCAACTTATTTATGGTGGTCAGCCTGCCGCCGGGTTCGTTTGCGCCCTATGCTGACGTGAAGACCGCTCTATTGTTCTTTGAGCGCCCGGGGCCGACCCAAGAGGTGTTGTATTACGAGCTGCCCATTCCCGTAGGGTTGAAGAAATTCAGCAAAGGCAGCCCGATTGGTGACGAACATTTCGATGAGCTGCGTCAGGTCTGGCAGCGCTGGAACCAGTACCGCCAGCACGGCGGGGATCGTCCATTTGGATTAGCCGCCGAGTTGCGTGAACAGTGGCGCGTGCACCGCCTTTGGGAAGCTTACCAAAATGACAAAACAGGAAAAGCACCCAGGCCACAAGCGAGTGCTGGGGATTCAGATGTGGCTATCAAAGCGCACCTGGCAGAAGGCCCAAAGCCGACTGATCAGGTTACGGTTTGGATCGAAACACTTGATGAAATGAAAAGCAAGGGATTTGATCTCTCAGTGATAAATCCTCACCTCACGTCAGACAAAGCAATTCCAAAACCTTGGGAAATCACAACAACCTTATTGGAAAGACTACGAGAACTAACTCTTATTATTGAGAGTTTGAATATAGAACTAGGTAATGGAGACCATGATAATGTTAATGAATAATTCGTTACCTAAGAACTGGGTCATATCTTGTGTTGGTGATATATATAAAATTCTTGAATCAGGAAGCCGTCCAAGCGGAGGTGTTAAAGCTTTTTCTAAAGGAATTCCAAGTATTGGTGCTGAACATATTAATAATAGAGGTGGATTTAATTTTACACATATTCGTTATGTTCCTGACGAATTTGCATCCACAGTTCGTAAAGGAAAAATTGAACTTGAAGATATATTGATTGTTAAGGATGGAGCAACAACAGGTAGAGTGTCTTTTGTTAATGAAAATTTCCCATATCCATCGGCCATACTAAATGAACATGTTTTCAAGTTAAAAGTCAATACAGAGATTATTAATCAAAAATTACTCTTTTACTATTTATATAGTCAGGAAGGGCAGAAAATGATTTTATCTTCCTTTCATGGAGCTGCCCAAGGTGGAATAAACCAGCAATTCATCAAATCTGTTTTTATACCTCATCCTGTATCGGAAAATGATCA
This sequence comes from Chloroflexota bacterium, assembly GCA_021372725.1. Classification (GTDB taxonomy): domain Bacteria; phylum Chloroflexota; class Anaerolineae; order Anaerolineales; family Anaerolineaceae; genus JAJFTV01. Next base: position 4,961 of record JAJFTV010000085.1, read on the forward strand.
CATAGCTTTATTAACAAGAAAAGAAGCTTTACTTTATCAACTTGCAGAAGCCCGCCGGCTGCACGAGAAGATCGTCGCCGACACCAACCGGTTGATGGATGCGGTGCTAGCGGAGATATACCCAACAAATGAAGAGCAACTTCCAGAAGGTTGGAGGCTTCTTCCGCTGTCTGAAATTTGCACGATCAATCCAACACGACCACGCAACCTTGCTAACAGTGATGAAGCCTTGACATCGTTTGTGCCAATGGCGGCAGTTGACGATCGAGAAGGTCGGATCACGGATCTGCAAGCTCGACCATTTGGCGAAGTTAAACGTGGTTACACTTACTTCGAGGAAAACGATGTTCTTTTTGCCAAAATTACCCCTTGTATGGAAAACGGCAAAGCGGCCATTGCTCGCGGTCTAATCAACCGATTTGGCTTTGGTTCGACTGAATTTCACGTGCTTCGATCAACAAACCAAATTCTTCCAGAGTGGATTTATTATTTTATTCGTCGAGAGTCGTTTCGCCAGGAAGCCAAAACCAAATTCCGCGGCGCAGTTGGGCAGCAGAGAGTTCCAGCGGATTTCCTGGAAACCCATTTAATCCCTGTTCCTTTCCCTGATAATCCTGAGAAATCATTAGCTATCCAGCAGCAAATCATCACTCGTGTTCAAACGACATCCGGTGAAGTAGCAGAAGCACAAATTGGAAATACGAAAACCGGTACTTTACTCAGCCAGATGGAGCAATCCATCCTGGCGCAGGCTTTCCGCGGGGAGTTGTAATCGATGATTAACCAATCTGAAATTCACAACCGTATCAATCAAATCTGGCAGATTTTTACTGCCGCCGGGGTGACCGATCCAATCGCGATTATTGAAAACCTGGCTTATTTTTTCCTGCGGGAAGAATTTCAGATCGGGGAACTCTACGAGATCTCATCCAGTCGCCGGCAATTGCTCGAATCGCAGCAAAGCACCCGTGGTGGTTTCATGCCTAGCGACCTGCTGCCTGACCTGATGAATAAACTCCCGGGTTTGAGCGAATTTCAGGATATCAAACAACTGGTACCTCAGTTTACCAGTTCCCTGGGCATCAGCGGCTATCTGCAAATTGGGGACGCAGTTCATGGGTTGCTGCAGGATTATTCACCGGCTGGGCAGATTTTTAATGAAGTCTTTCCGGGCTTTCTTGAACGCATGGAGCCCGGAGGACGCTATTTCACTCCACGCCATCTCACCCGATGGGCCGCCTCTTTGCTGGAGTTTTTCCCAGGAGTGCGTTTGGCCGATTTCGCTTGCGGCAGTGGCGGTTTTTTGGTGGCCGCCGCCGAAAAGCTACCTCAGGTGACTGGCGTGGAAATCTCACCGAACTGGGCACGGCTGGCGTTTACCAACTGTCTCCTGCACGGCATCCAAAAGCCGGATATCCGCATCGGCAATTCCCTGTCCATCTTTGGAAAACGCGAAAAGGAAACGCAGTTTGATTGCGTTTTGATGAATCCACCTTTTGGCGCCCGGGTAGATGATTCGCTAGTAAACCTGGTGTTTGATTATAAGATGAGCGGACGTTCCGAAACCGTGTTGACAGGTCTGGCTCTTAACCGCCTGGCAGAGCTCGGGCAGATGATCGTTTTCTTACCGTCTGGTTCCCTGTTTGCAAACAGCGGCGGAGAACAAATTCTACGCGACGGATGGGTTGAAAACGGCGAGTTGGTCGCAGTGGTAACTCTACCCAAAGACGCCTTTCAACCCTACAGCCAGGTTGCCACCCACGCGCTGTTGATTGAAAAAACGCAGCAACCGGATTACATCAACTGGTTCTTCCAACCCCGTTTTGACGGTTTTACTTCTGGTCGCAACCGCCAGCCAGACCCTGAACATAACGATTTACCCATGATCACTGCAGCGATCCGCAGCCGGAAGGAGAACCAGGCGGTCATCCCGTTATCGACAGGCGGGAATGCTTCATTCGGGTACCGTGTTCTCCTGCCCGATTCAGATGCCAGGCTGCGAGTGGACCGGCTAATCCATCTCATTAACAATGACACCTGCTTTTTGGTGAGTTTCGGATCAGAGTCTAATCCCAGCTTCTATTGGATCCTTCAAGCGGAAATTCTGCGCATCGAAGGCAGCCCTATCCCCATTGCGCTGTCTTTACCAGATCACTTGGATCATCCCATCAACGAAACGTTTTTATCGAGTGCCTTCACGCTTAAGTTGCAAACCGAGAATAGCGAAATTATCAGCGAACGCGGGAAACGGTATGCAATCGAAATGCTGGCTCAGTGGGAAGAGACTTCGTGGATGGGGATTGTCGTGAACCCAAATGGTGTTCCGGTTAGCCCTGCATTCAAAGTTGACGTGCCTGATAATATCGAAAAGAACAATGAAACGGTTTTTCCCTGGGATTACGATATCCCCCTCGACGACAACACAGATATTTCGGATGCATTGAAAGGTCGTGGCTGCTTAATCCTCTTTCCGCCTGGCCCGCTTGAAGGGATGCGAATCGCAGAGGGAGATTATTATCTAAAAAGCGGTAAAAATCACTGGCTTCATATACAGCAAGATCAGAATGGCCTCATAAAAATTGACATCTTTGTTCTGGGCGACAACAGTGTCGTATTCGAATCGGACGGCCGGCAATGCGGCCTTGTATTCAACAGAGACGGTGAAGTGTTGGGTGTGGCCATACCAAGCCATATCATTCAAAAATCTGGCAACCTCGATTTACAACCTGTCTCTTACTTTCCCCGTAAACGTGAGACCAGTGAGGCAGGATTGGATAGCCCGGCTCAAATATTGGCGGATATTCAAAAAGCACAGTTGGAATTAACCGTACAGCTCGGAAAATTGCTGGCCCTGGCGGAAATGAAACCGGCGGCTAATGAATCCATTCCACCTCACCAGGTGATAATTTGCCCAATGGGAGAACTGCAGGGCATCCAAAAAGCAGTATGGGATGTACTTCAAACTATGGTGGAAAAGCATGGAAGCGAGGCCGTTCCAATGGCTTTTCGAGTTTCAGATATCGACACGCAAATTCGAAATAACCTTCGGGATGTTATTATGAAACGTGTGGATCCTGATCTGGTTGATAGTGAAATGGGACTCGAACCTTATACCGAAGAAGATATGCAAAACTATATTACCGACAACAGTTATACCGAATCGGATCTTTTAAGAGTTTTGGATTTATTCGAGCGAATGGGAGCAGTGGTTCGAATCTCGATCAAAGGCTCCATATATTACCGGCTGGTCAGCGAGCGCGAAATCGTTGGAGAAAATCCATTATGAAATTGATCCGGTTGTACATCAAAGACCACTTGCTCTTGCACGAATTAGCTTTGAACTTTAATCGTGCCGGACGTCTGGATGAGAAAGAAAGCTACCGCCTGGATTTTCTGGTGGGGGTGAATGGGTCCGGAAAAAGCACCCTGCTGCGCACGTTAGTCGAGATATTTACCTCCTTACAAACAGGGGATGGCGCAGAATTCCAATATGAGCTTGAATATGAATTGGAAAACAAAGGTCAACCCATCAAGGTGTCAGTCAGAAAATTTTGGGAAACAGGGTTAGAAACCTGGCGCGTGATTTCCTCTGTACAAAAACCAGATGGGTCTCAAGAAGATCTGGAAAATCCAGTTGTAGACCGCCAATACCGCCCCGAAGGGATCGTTGTTTATACCACCGGTTCAGAAGAAGAGTGGGATATCATCCTTAACCATCGTTACCTGGCAACGAACAATCCTCCCGCAGGCAAAGAAATTCTTACCGATAAAAAGAAGCGCTTTATTTATGAAACGCCAACGCAGGTGGTCAAGGAAGAAAAAACTGAGCCCCTTGCGCAAGAAGAAATGCCTTTTCTGCTATTGCGCAGCTCGCGGTTGAATGCTATAACACTCTGCGGATTGTTGCGGCACCTAACCGACCCTGAATCAGCCAATCACCAACCACTTGCCGGCGTGTTGGATGCGGTTGGTATCGAAAATTTTGCGGGTTTTTCCTTGCGGTTTCGCATTTACGACCGGCTTTCAGATAAATCATTCTATGAGAAGCTCCTTGAACTTGAGCCCCGCCCCACAGTCCTTCAACAAGCGTCCGACCGGCTGGTGGTTTTTGAAATAAATAAGGATCCCGGTGCAGCCAAACGGCTTCTCGATCAATTCAATGGCGCTTTTGGATTATTCAAGACTCTGGACGCCCAGCTTGATGACGATCCCACCCACACTGGCAGCCCGACTTTACAAGATATCAATCTCTTTTTGCAGAGGAAGTCAATAGAACCGGTTGATGGTGAATTCGCGAATGCTCATATCCCGAGCGTGTTTCTCCTTGATTGGTTGAGCGATGGCGAGCGGGCTTTTTTGGGCAGAATGGCATTGCTGGCCATGT
>JAJFTV010000092.1 GCA_021372725.1 Chloroflexota bacterium
AGTTGAAAATGCTCATACAATTCTCCTTGCTGAGGTGGAAGATTGCCGGACTACAAGCTGTGTTTCCAAAACAATCTCTTTTACAGGTGAAACACTGCCGTTAATTCTTTCAAACAACAAATCAGCCGCCTGGCGACCCAGTTCATAGACCGGTTGGCGAACTGCCGTGATGGTTGGAGAGGTCATGGTGTACCATTCCATATCATCAAACGAGACCAGTGCATAATCTTCGGGAATGTTACAGCCTGCCTCTTTCAAATAACCCAGAACACCCACCGTCAACAGGTTATTACCACAAAAAATGGCAGTGGGTTGAATGGGTGATTGGGTAATTTCTTTTGCATATAGCCGGCCAGTCAACCGGTTTGGAATACCCGTATAAACAAGTTCATCGCAAAATGGAATATTGTGATCGGCAAGTGCCTGACGATAACCGGCTAATCGTTCGCGCCCGGTCGTACGGTTCGGTTGAGCTGCCACAATCGCGATACGGGTATGACCCTGCTGGATGAGGTGATCCACCGCGCTATAGGATCCACTGAAATTGTCTGCCAGAACCGTATCCACCGGCACATCCAGCATACGCCGATCAACCGCCACGATCGGGATTCTGTCTTCAAACAACCGCCGGCTGGGACTGTCATTTTCCTGGGTGGATGAGATTAAAACCCCGGCCACATTTTCAGCCTGCAGCAGTTCGATGTAAGCCCTCTCTTTTTCGACACTCTCGTCTGAATTGCACAAGAACACGCCATACTCATTTCGGGAGGCAGAATCCTCCACTGCGCGCACAAGGGCAGTAAAAAAGGGATTGAGAATATCCGAGATAATTAAACCAATGATGCTTGATTTTTGTACCCGCAGGCTGCGTGCCACCCTGCTGGGGTGAAAATCCAGTTCAAGGGCCGCTTCTCTTACCTGATCGATCACTACCTGGCGAACATGGGGTTTGCCTGAAAGCGCCCGTGAAACCGTAGCGCTGGATACACCTGCCTTGCGTGCTACATCCTTGATGGTTGACGGCATATTTCCTCCCGCTGCCGCAGAAGTTTTGAAAAAACACAATAATGATGAAATCGATTACAAGTATATTATAGACTGTCTATGCCGGAAGTCAACCTTAAAACCTGATTAATCTTTTGTCAAAGCGATGCATCACTCACCTGTTTTTGTTCCAGATGGTGAATTTCAGGCTGCAGAACGGTAAATAAAAAGGGCCATCCTTCACTCTCAGGACGGCCCCAGCCAACAACCAAATCACTGATCGATTCTATTTATTTTGCCGCGTCTGCCTTCAGGAAAATTTCCTTCGAGCGTTCAACAAAATCTGTCATGGTGTAGGATTGGATCTTTACATAATATTCCGATGTGGATGCATGCACGTAGTAAGTGCCATCCGTTTCGTCAAGAGCACCCACCGTCAAGACCAACTGCTGCGCAGTTCCGGCGTCATCCGTGTAATCCAGGGTTACAATCGCAGAAGGTTCATCCATCCCATATTCAGGTTTTTCCGTTTTACCCAGGGGTACTGTCATTTGCAGGTTCGTAAGCCTGGTCAACATGGAAACCATATTGTTCGGATTGAAAACCTCACCGGAATTCAAGCCGGCCATGACCCAGTTTTCTTCCTCGGAAGTGCCTTCATTGGTGAATTCATACGTTCCTGTCGAATTCTGCAAAGTCATTTTGGTCATTTGGGCACGCGGTACTTCCACGTAGGTGGGATTGATCCAGCTACGTACCGAATTGCCAAAATCGTAGGTGGTAACCTTGTCAGTAAGCAGAGTTTCATCGGAGCCCGACAATCGAACATGAGTGGCTGACGTGCCAACCGTTGATCCCAGGTAGAGAGTATATTCCTTTCCCTGGTCATCTTTTAGCCATATACGGCGCAGGAAGTCATCATCGGCGACCTGAAGGCGGGCAAAGCTATCCGGACTGGTTGCAACGGTCCGACCCGTTTTTACAAGTACCAAATCTTCCAGAACCTTCGTGACGGTTTCGCTGTTGGCTGGAAAATCATCCGTGCCGGAAATCACCCATGTATCCCCAGAGCGTTCCAGTGTCACAACACTGCCGGTGTTATCCGCTACCGAAAAGGAAGTAATCTGATCAGCAGTAATTCCACCCAAAAGGGCAACACCAGGTTCTTTGGCGGGTTCTGGCCATAACGTTACCACTGCAAGAATAATTTGGACGATAAGCACACCTGTTAGAATTTGCTGTGTCCGATTCATGACCGGCCTCCTTTATCCAATTTTTCTCTTGGAATGAGCGAAAGCGGCTTTTCGTGTCGTTTGTCGTACTGCCAGGTGATAAAAATCCCGATCAACACAAACAACGCCACCCCATAATTCAACATTTCCCAGAAGTTTTCTTGGTTCTCATCAAGTTCATCGAGGACACGAGTTTGAGAACCTTTGGACCGAATTGTCAACAGGTCTGAGTCCTCAACAGTCCAGTCCACAGCATTTTGGAAAAACTGCAAACTGTTCAGATAGCGGTCCTGGCTTGTACTGGAAGAAATATCAAATACAAAATCATCGATGAAGGTTGCACTGCCAAATACAACAATACGGGCTGTGTCCGGAGATTGATCAATACGAGTGTAATAGCTTTCTGCTGTGCTCGCCGGTGCCTCCTGTTGAATTGCTGTATCATTGCTGTCAGCTTCTTCAGTAGCTTTTGCCTCAAAGGGTGAAGGTTTGTCCGTAAAGTAACTGTTGAAGACACCCTTTACTGCAACCGCCAGGGGATAGGCCTGTTTGGTTTCACTCACCTCAAAGCCCGTTTCTGGATAGGTCGTAAAATCCGGTTGGATATTAGGATTGTCTAATGTCCAGGAGTCCGCACTGGAGTAAAGCAGTGTCTCTGTTTCCCGATTGGCATTCTTTTCTGCATTCAATGTCACCGGTGATGCCCAGTTCATGGTCACTGCTGACAGGTTGGATGTGATTGAGCTCTTGGTATTCATGCCCGCCGCGCGGATATCCGGGTAGAACGGGTATGAAATGTATTGGATTTCCTGTACGGTGGTACCGTTTACGTCACGCGACACATACACAGGGAAGGGTTCATTTTGTGTATCGAGCACGACTGCATCCGATACATCAATCCCGTAATATGAAAGCATATCTTTCATACCGCCTTCCACCGGCATCAGTGACAACCCGCCATAATAAGGATCAATACCAGCTTTGTAATTACTGTCAGCAATCACCAATGACCCACCGCGCATCAAAAACTGATCGACAGCAAATAATTCCAGATCGTCCAGACCCTGTGGAGCAATCATCACCAATACATCCACTTCGGTTGGAACGCTGCCGGAGGTCAGGTCAACCGATTGCACGGTGTATTCCGAGCCAAGGGTTTTGGCCAGCGTGTCATAGGATGAAATGGCCTGGATAGTCTGCCCAAACATGTCGGTCGTGGGAGATAGGTCCTGGTGCCAGTAACCCACCACTTTTAGAAAACCGGTTGAGGTTTGCTTGATCGCTTCTTCAACCAATTTATGTACATTCGCGGTGGTCAAACCTTCATCAATTGGGTAAATGACTTTGGTTTCTTCACCATGCTGGAGTACCAGGTGCATAAAGAAGGATTTATCCGAGTAGAGCGACAAGGCAAATGGCTGCAATTGTAAATTCTGAATCAGGTTGTCCCGGGTAACTGAAGAGCCCGCTGCATCCGGGTCGATCATCTCGAATACCAGTTTTCCATTGGAGGTTTCGGCGATGTTCTCGGCGGCCGATTTTACTACATCCACATTGGCAGCCAATTCTTCGGGGAGCATATCCGGAGTAACGTAAAATGTCAGATGAACAGGATCCTCGAGGGCTGCGAGAACTGAATCAACGCTCTGGAAACCGTACAAAACTTTTTTGATCGCTTTGTCGAGGTCATACTCCAGGTTACGCAGTTTGACTTCGGCAGAACCAGAGCTCTGCACAATTTCAATGAGATCACCATATCCTAAAGTGACGGATTGATCACCATAACGGATTAAAATGTCAAAATAGGAATTGATGATCGAGGTTTCATTCTTTCCGGTCACCTGGAAGGGGCTGGGTTTGATTCCGTATGTATTGTTGGCTTCCGCTTCCGCTTCCGGATCATCGAGCGGGTCCAGCACTTCCGCCTGTACCATGCCATTGGAGGCAATTTCATATTCCCGGATCATATCTTCAACCTGAGGGCCCAGCGGTGCCAGGAGGGGATGCGTCTCCTTGCTGATGTAGGCCCGGATAAGAAGAGGTTCATCCAAATTGGTTATAAGGTCTTTGGTTACCTGTGAAATGGTATATTCTTTTGATTCTGTCAGGTCCAGGCGCAATCCATGCAATGGATACATCCATACATTAACAGCCAGAAGATTGAAACCGATCAACCCGGCGCTGATCAAACTTTTTACCCGGTAAGCTTTCTGTTTCTTGCTCCAACGGGGCATATCCAGCGACAATGTATTCAACAGCAAAAATATGCCGGTCAGGGAAAGATAGTAGACCAGATCACGCAAGTCAATAACCCCGCGCTCAATGGATTCAAACCGGCTGCCGGTTCCAATTGCCCAGAATAAATTGCTCAACGAGCCGTTAAAGAAATCCGTTACAGACCGTGTACCAACCAGGTAGAACAAGCCGCCTACAATCATCGTTGAGATTAATGCGACAATCTGGTTATCGGTTCGCGATGAAATAAACAAACCGATCGCTGCATAAGCGCCTGCCATCAGGAAGGCGGCCAGGTATCCTCCTGCCACGGGTCCCCAATCAAGATTGCCCAATCGTGAAACGGTGATGGGAATGGGAAGCGTCAGGAGCAGCGCCAGGCCGATGAAGGCCATGACGGCCAAAAATTTTCCCATCACCAATTGAAAACGGCTCACCGGCATGGTGAGAAGGATTTCGATGGAGCCGGATCGTTTCTCATCGCTCCACTGGCGCATGGTGAGAGCTGCCAGAAGGAAGATTAACAGGATTGGCAGCCACTGGAACATCGGACGGACATCAGCGATGCCGCGCGCAAAGAATTTCTCGACGGTAAAAAAGGTAAACAACACCACCGCCAGGAACGTACCCAGGAAGATGATTGCCAGCGGTGAGCCGAAATATCCTTCAAGTTCTTTTCGTGTGATCGATAGAATTTGTTTCATACTGATTACCTCATTCTGCCAGGGCCAGCTCGTTGAACACCATTTCGAGTGTGCGAACATCATGTCGCAGCTCTCGAACCGACCAGTTATTTTGGACGGCCAACCGGTATACGGATGAGCTCAGATCGGCTTTTGAATTTGCATTGATACGGTAAGATGAGAAACCGTCTGCTGTCTGCATTTCTTCAACCTTGCTCACACCGTCCAGGGTACGCAGCACCTGTGGAACGTTGCCAACTCTTTCCTGCATGACAAGGATCACATCGGATGTGGCTGCCAGATCAGAAAGGCGAGAGTCGGCACGGATCTGTCCGTTCATTAGAATGATGGCACGATCACACAACAATTCCACTTCCGGCAGGATGTGAGTGGAAAAAAGGATCGTACTGTGTTTCGAAAGCCGCTTGATCAGCTTGCGAATCTCCACAATCTGGGTGGGGTCGAGGCCAATGGTAGGCTCATCCAGGATCAATAAATCCGGTTTATGCAGGATGGCCTGGGCGATCCCCACCCGTTGCCGGTATCCCTTGCTCAGGTGGCCGATCGGATGGGTCAGGTACTTCTCTATATCCACAGCATAAACAGCTTCAGATATTCGTTCGAGTTGCTTCTCTTCAGGGATCTGTCGCAGTTCAGCGATCATCTTGAGATACTGCTGAACCGACAATTCAGGATAAAGAGGGGCTGTCTCGGGCAGGTAACCAATATGCTGCTGGGCAGCTTTGGTCTGGGTGAGAACGTCCAAACCAGCCACCGAAATGCGTCCTTCATCTGGCTGGAGATAACCGGTAAGAATTTTTATGATGGTAGTCTTACCTGCCCCATTGGGTCCTAAAAGGCCAACGATTTCCCCTTCGGCAATTTTAAAACTGATATCGTTGAGCGCCTTGACCGGGCCGTAGGATTTCACTGCATGTTCAACTTCAATCATACTCATCCTCCTTGGCTTTGATATGAGTAAACTACGCTTGTATAGTATGAATTATTACATCAGAGAAATACACGACAACAGAATATTTGAAATGGCTTGAACATAATTCCATTCCGTGTTGGACAATCCAATTTTGCCATAATCGTCCAATTATAATCCTTTTCAGTTAGGCAGATTTTTGTTCTAATTTGTAGTACCCTGGCCCAGTGTCACCTCCAGATTCTTTGTTTCATTACCCCGTGCAAGAGTGATCTTAACGGTCTCACCCGCTTCATGTTCGAACAGAATGTTATAGTACAGATGATCAGCGTCGATACAGGTATCCGCGATGCAGGTGATAATATCACTGGCTTGAATACCGGCGACCTCCGCAGGGCTGCCTCGCTGCACTTCGATGACGTAGGCTCCATACTCCACCGGCAATCCGTAACGTCGGGCGATGGATGGGCTGATGGTCTGCCAACGAATACCCAGATTAGGGCGGGCAAAGAAACCATTTTCGATGATTTGGGTGGAAATTGTAGTGGCAAGGGAAGAAGGAACAGCGAAACCCAGCCCTTCCGCCGTGGTTCCAGAGCCCTCGCGCACGATAAGGGTGTTGATTCCCACCACCTCACCTGCCAAATTTACCAGCGGGCCGCCTGAATTGCCGGGATTAATGGAAGCATCTGTCTGAATCATGTCTTCCATTTGGTAGCCGCTTCCGGTATCCAGCGAACGGCCGGTGGCGCTGACCACGCCAACTGTGACAGAATTCTTGAAGGACCCCAAAGGCGAACCGATCGCAATAACCGTTTCGCCGGGTTTCAGGTTATCCGAACTACCAAACACGGCTACCGCCGGCATGATCCCGTCAACCTTAAGAACAGCCAGATCGGCATAAGGATCGGTGCTGACCACCTCGGCGGGAAGCTCAGTGCCATCCGCCAGGATGACCGAGATGTCGCTCATATCTTCCACTACATGGTTGTTGGTGAGAATGTACCCGCCATCAGAAATGATGACACCACTGCCACTGGCAGTTGATTCATCCACCTGGTATAACCAGTAATTGGTCGTAGGGATGACGCCAATCACCGTCACCACGGCGGGGCCGATCTTTTCCACAGCCTGCGTGACAGCCGTTTCAATTTCAGAACTGGAAAAAAGTAGCACCTGTGAAGGTTCATCACTTGTCATTGCACCGGATGAAACGGTTGGTTGAACTTGTGTTGGAGTCACAACAGGTTCTGAATCAGCCTGGTTGGAAAGATATTTGTAGCTGACAACGGTGCCCACTCCAAATCCGGCCAGAGTGCCTACCCCGGCGACTAAAAATATCAGGAGTAAATATAGAATTCTTTTTGTATTCATAACCTTCAATTTTTCAACAAAATATCGTACCGATAACTTATACACTTCTGAGACTCATGATTCCATTTAACCTAAACTTATTTTTATCTCAGGTTTGTTAGAAAATTATTATAAAGTCGTTACGGTCTTGTTCGTTATCCTGATCAGTGAAGAATTATGAAAAACGAGAGCAGCTCTGCCTGGCCGGTTGATTTTCGCTCCATGGATCCCAATGAATAAAAAACATTTCAGGTGGAACAAACCTGTAACCGTAGTTTACCCTTCAGCAGCGTGAAATTCCGGCACTTTAATGCGGTGAATAACCAGCGTGGAAATAACAAACAACCCGCCGTAAATCGCAAAAATGATGATATAGCCCAGCCCGGGTTGTAAAGCGTTAAAGAAATCTGCCATCGGACCGCCAATGCCGGTTCCCACTATTCCCGCTCCGGCACCGGCCAGGTTCGAAATACCCAGGTAGCGACCGGCATCCTTTTTGGGGGCCAGATCAGTGCCGAGTGCCCAATTGGTCGCCATAAACAGACCTGCTCCCAGCCCGATGATACACCCGCTAATCATCACCAGAGGAATGTTGCGAGCGAACAACAAGATGAATGTTCCCAGAGCAGCCACCAACCCGGCCACTTCAATCAGCCGTTTACGTCCGATCTTGTCTGCAAGCGTGCCGCCAAAAATGGCTGCCGGCATCAGGAAGAGCGCAACCACCGCCAGCAGGGTCGTGGTCATGGTGGCAGCATTTTCCAGTTGTAGAACGTCACTCATGTAGTACTGTGCGAAACCTTGAATGGAGCCCACCGAAGAAAGGAACAACAACCGGTTGACGACCCACAAAATAAACGGCCTCTGTTCTCGAGCTTCCTGACCGATACCTACCCGGGCGCCGAAATATACTCCCACAAAGATCGATCCGGCCATGGCAAACAGGCCTGCCAACCCAACCAAAGCCACCTGTACTCCAAGGCTGGCTCCCTTTCCGCTCAACAATGTGCCTGCCGATTTAACCGCAAATACTGCCAGTTGGGATACAAGAACGAAGATCACCGTCAGGGCCACCATACGAAGTGCAGGTTCCCGCATACTTGTTTTCGGTTTCTCCTGCAACGGTTCTTCGTGAACAAACAGTACGGTTGTCAGCATGGTCACAAGAAAGCCGATCATGATAATCGCCAGGGTCAGCCAGATCTTTCCGGAATCAACCAGCGGACCAATAAAGACCACCAAAAAGGCAGGCAGCAGTTCCAGAACCGCTTTTACGCCCGAAGCTCGCCCGCGTTGGTTGTCTGGAACCAGGTCAGGGATGAGACCCTGCACCGCACCTTGCGCAAAGTTGGAGGACACTTGCAGCAGGACGTACCCGAGGATGAGGACGAAAAATGCTGTGGGGATGCCCAATGTCGATCCAAAGAATCCATCCATACTGGAATCGACAAACAGCGTGGAAGCACCAATAATACCCAGGAAAAGGACATTGAACAGGGCACCCCCCATGATATATGGCCTGCGGCGGCCCCAGCGTGAGGTGTTGCGGTCGCTGAGCATGCCGGCCAGCGGTTGGATAAGCATGGCTACACTCAACCCGATCACCCGCACCGTAGCCAGGGAGGTATTTTTTTGCTCCGGCGGCATAAACAACAAGACGAGGTAAGGGAGCAGCACCGGCGTCATCACGGCGGATGTAGTATTGATCCCCAGCCAGTAGCTGTTGATCGCCAAATAGTCATACCATTTCATTTTTGGGGACATGCAACTACTCACCGTTTTACTCGCCCTTCAACTCCTGCACGGTATAGACGACCAGCTCATCATAGCCTGATTCTGCACAGTATTCACGGCGAAAAACCTGCCCGGGGAAGGATGCCAGCACAATTTCAGCGGTAGTGTAAACCAGGCATCCATCCATCAGGTGACCGCCCAGCATTTTACCGTTCCCGTCGGAGATGGAAATATGCAAATGCTGGCCTGTCATACCCACCGTTCCCACCAGCGAAACGATTTCGAAGTGACCATCCACCTGGGTGGCTTCCGGTTTGTTGGCATAGCGTATCATTGCCCTGGTCAGGCTCCCTGCACAAGTGAGAATGCAGCCTGCCGCGATATGCTGGCTGTATACAAAATCGGATATCGACCTGGCAAGATCCTGGCCGGGCAATAATCGAAAGGTGTGAGTTTCCATAGTAGCAGCCTCCCTGTCGACAGGATAATGGAATAATCAGTCTCATTCAGAAACTATCGCATGAGAGTTGGCAATGTATCCCATTATATCAACCACTCCTGTTTTGTATCGAGCTTTTTTTAGAATAGTGTCAAAGTGTGAAATCTCCTATCTCTACACCCAACCCCCAAACAAAAAAACCGCCCCAGTGAGGGGCGGAGGAAAAAGGGTGGGGTGATAACATTATTCGATGATCACCTGATCGCTGGCGCTGCGGCCGAATACCTCAGGCGAATACATTTCTTCTGCCTTGGTGGGTGGGACGATGAATGTTCCCGGTACCGTGGCTCTGGTGACATAAGTGTACTCATACACACCGTCCCACAGCAATGAGGTGAATGCTTCTGCCCTTTCATCGCGCAGGTTCTGGTGTTGATACCATCGCCACCACCACCAGCCCGATGGACTGCTGGTTGGATCGGCGGGAATGCTTTCAGAGACTGCCAGGGCCGGATTGATGATCTCCAGACCAGCCGGCAACGGATCGACCAGGGCCACGTGGTAGCGACGGTTGTCGGCCACCATGGTTACCCGCACCCGCACCCGCGCACCCAGTTTGAAATGCCAGGTTCCGTCTTCTGCCAACGTGACGTCATCGGCATCATCCACGCCTTCATAGACACGCTGGACCACAAAACCCATATCCACAGGCGGCATCTGCAAATCGGTGGGGGCATAGCGAAGCCCAAGCCGGTAATACAGACGGCCATCGCCTTCTTTCTGGATGATCAAATCCTGCGCTGCATCGTTTTTCATCTCATCGAGCAGCGTTTCCATCGGGATTTCAATCTGGTAGCGGTCGGTCGTATAACCGGAAAATTCACTGGAGCCGGCATACGTATCCCCCAGCCAGACGCGGGCTACGAAGTCAGGTTCGACCGACTCATAGGTTTTGAAATACCGGTCCAATGCCAAAAGGACAAAGACATTCTCCTGGGTATTGTTCCAGCGTCCCTTCACCTGGTGAGCCATCAGGCCGGTCACCAGCTTGGGGATCAGATCACTTTGCGGGTTATCCTGGATATACGCATCCAGCAAGAGGGCATCCGTCCTCCGGTTGGATTGAAGCAGGACATAATCATCATCACTGTAGGAGGTTGTAAAGTTGGCAGCCCCGGCAGTTTCGACCACCCGGTTGTTGACGTACTGCCGGATGGCGGCAATTTCTTCTGTATAACCGCCCTGATCCACCAGAACCTGCCAGATCCAGGCGACTGCATCCAGAGACAGATTTTCCAATCCGGCCTCATCCAGTAATTGGGCTGCCTTGGCGGGGTCGGCGTCTCCTGCCAGTTGACGGACGTACAAAGCGTATGCACTGATGGTCCAGCGGGCTTGCTGGGAGTACCATAAAGGATAATAATCTTCGATATTTGTAACATAGACTTTTACATTCTCCCACATCGCATCGGGGACGCTGAAACCCATCTCACGGGCCCGCTGCAAGGCATGGGCAACATGGACGGTATTATAGGGCACCGACTCGTCACCCTGGCGCCAATAGGGGAAACCGCCGTCATAATTTTGCATACCGTGCAGTTTATCGATATCCCGCTGTACGGCCGTCTCCATCTCTTCGGCAGAGGGCAGCCCTGCGGCTTCAAAAGCGGTCAGCACTTCCCGCAAGGCAGCCACACCCAGTATACGTGATGCAAGCTGCTCGGAACATTCATAGGGATAAGAGACCAGGTACAGAACGGCATCTGTCAGGGCCTGCAATGCAGTAGACGAGGTCGTGATCTCCAAACCGCCATATTGGGAGTAGACATCTTCCGGTTTTGACAGCGGCTGTGCAGTTGCCCCATCATCCAGTACCCCGTACACTGCAAATGCTTCGGTGGTCGCCGGGGTGTAAACCGGCAGTGAAATAAGGGCTGCATCCGAGACGTCCTCACTGACAGCAGCCACCTGAATATTGGCCGTTCCGGCCATCACTGTTTCGGCCGGGAAGCGTACTTCTATCCGGTCATTGGCCGGCACCGTTACACGCAATCCATGGGCGCCGGTCAATTCGAGATTGGCGGCTTCAGCAACCACCTCAACCGTCATATCCTGACCGGTCTGGTTTTGCAGGATCACCGGCAGGTCAAATCGATCGCCGAAGTTGAGAAAACGGGTGGCCGACGGGCGAACCATCAACGGCAACCGGGCAGTAATATTGGCTTCCCCGCTTCCAAACATTCTACCGCTGTCATCGACGGCTACCACCATGATCCGGTAACGGGTAAGATTATCCGGCAGCTTGACCTTGATGCTCGCCTTACCTTGCGCATCTGTATTCACGTCAGGAGCAAACAGGGCCAATGGGTTGAAATCGGTGCGAATGGTGATGGCCGGCTGGGCGGATGGTACACCTCCTATTCCGGCTTCCTCCGCCACTGGCATCTCCATGGCGGGTGCAGCCTCCTGGATCATTCCATTCATCTGGTCGGCATTAGCCGGTGACTGGGTGGCCATGACCATGGTCTGACGGGCCCCGGCCAACTGCTGCGGATCCACCAGGATAATGCTGGAACGCCCGTATACGCTGGAGAGATCCGATTGGCGGGTGTAATAGAAGGCGGTGACAGGATCGATCAACTGGTAGCTGGTGAGCGACAGGATTGCTTCATCCACCACCACAACAGCCAGTTCAGCACCCTCCACCGGATTCCCTTTCGCATCGGTCAAAGCCAGATCAAGGGTCGTTTCTTCGCCGGGAGCCATTTGAGTATCACGCGGTGTCACCTCAAGGGAGAGTATCCGATTAAGCGGCGGAATGTTGAGTGTCAGACTGCCGCTGGCAAAAGCGGGTCTGTCCGGCGTATCCTCTAGCACTTCGCCGTTATCATCCAGCCGCTGGGCTGCGCCGACCAGATCGACCTGAATGTTGAGGTTGGGGATATGTGCATCCTTGATGGGTACCTCAAGGGTAGCGGTGCCATCCTCGATGACGAAACGCTCGCTGTACAGGATTCCGCTGCGGGTGACGGTTAATAACCCTTCTGCCGGGGTGAACGGGGACTGCACCAGAATTTTGGCCGTGTCACCGGGCTGATAAGTCTCCTTGTCCGGGATGAGGGTCACAGCCTCCTGCTCCACCTCACGCGCCGGCGGTTGCTGCCCGCCGGTCACCCAACGGGTGAGAACTGTCTGGTTCTCGCGGCCCATTTCATCGGTGACGAAAGCAGTGATAAGATATTTCCCGCCCACAGCAGTCTTGAAAGAACAACTGACAGGCTCCAACTCAGATCCGATGTCACATTCCTGTGTATCCACAGCGCTTTCGATCCAGGATCCTTTTTCGTATTTGTATTCCATGCGTTCGGCAGTCACCCTGACAGGCCGGTCTGCAACCGGTTTGCCATCCAGATCTACAACAATCAGGTCAATATCCAATGGGTCTCCCCGCTCGACAAAATAGCTCTCGCTGCGCAGACCGACATACAGAGAAGCCGGATGGACGAGCAGGCTGGTCGAAGAAGACCAGGCCTGGCGATTGATATCCATCACCATGCCCTCAGCCACCACGCTTTGCGCACGCGGGGTTCCGCCGCCATCAAACTGGATACGCAGATAATGATTGCCTGTCGCATCAGTTCGGCCTGAAAAAGACTGTGACGTACTTGCCGAATACCCAATCCCGCCGTAATAATCGACGGCATAATAATCGCCGTACCACCACGGTACCCATTCGCCAAAGGTAAAATCCGGCCAGTTGGGCGGCTGGTAGTTGGTAGGCGATGAAGAGACATTCCAGATTACCTCGGCATTGGTGAGGGGACCGCCGGCATAATAAGCTGCCTCCACCGCTGTGATCGCTTCATCCCCGATGAAATACGGCCCGCTGGTCTCATTGCGGGCTGTCACCTCATATTCAGGCCGGTGAAACTCCTGGATCTGGAACTCATGATATTCCTGCGTTCCGTCCACATCCCCCAGGCTGCCAGCAGCATTGAGATAAACCTGTGCATAGCCCAGATTTGCATTTTCCGGAATGGTGAAAGCAAAATCGAAGCCGCCCAACTGGCTTACGTTGGCCTGCCCGCTTCCCAGATCATTGCCTTGTGGGTCGACGACATTATAGGAGACCTGCTGAACACGGTTACCGGCCAAAGTTACATCCCCATCCTGTTTGCCACCCACCAAACGGATAAATCCTTTTACGTGAACTTCTTCACCGGGTTTGTACATGGCGCGGTCATCAACCACGTACCAGCGCAGGGCATCCCTGGGCTGCCAGGCTGCCCAGCTATCCTCTCCCCAAACGTAGGGAGTGCGTGGTAAAAAGGCCGTATCTGCACCGGAGGTGGCCGTCAGATACTCGATCCCTGACGCCGGTAAATCAAAGCGCGCGAGCCCATCTTCATCAGTGCTAACGTTAACACTCCCTGTATTGGATTGGATCTTGACACCCTCCAACGGTGTTCCATCTTTGAGAGCAGTCGCCCAGGCGATCATTTCAGAATGATCCGACAGGGCATCCAGGCCTATTTGGGTCACCTGCACCCAAACCTGAATATTCTGGTAATAGTTCTGCTGCGAAAACAGGCTGTTGGGGGGGGTTGCAATGACGATAAAATGTCCGTAATCGCCATCCATATAGGGGCTCAGGTCAACCAATGTCTCCGTCAGGGCATCAGAGGAACCTTCAATGCGCAGCGTGTCATCGTGGACAAGCCGGCCGGGCGGGTCAGAAGGTTGGTCGGTTTGGGCATATTCCTGCATGTATTTCTTGAATGCCGGCCAATCTGACGGCTGGACGGCATAGATTTTCAAATCCAGTTTGGAATAGTTGATGGTGTAGACAGACAGACCCGGTGTTTCTGACTGTGGGTCAACGGTTACCAGAACTTCGGAAGGTCCCATCAGGGAAGGTTCCGCCTGGCCTACTTTAAAGGTCAGCTTGCTATCCCGCCCCAGTTGCTGGCCAAAAATATCGCTGATACCGGCGTCAACTGTAACGTAATATGTCGTGCTGCCAGCAGTGGCGCCCTTAATGTTTAGCGTGTTTCCATATATGCTGATCGTAGCGCCTTCGATTTTCGGCTGAATGGTGATCATATCTTCACTGAAGGCATCCTCATCCAGTGTGTTATTGAATCGGACGAAGAATGGCTCCAGGGGATAACACGTTTCATTCCCGTAAGCACAACCACTCTCCTCAATTTTGAGAGGAGCGTAAGTACGAAAACTGAAGGTTTGAGCTGTCTGTGTGGTGAGCGGTCCCTCGGCCGAGGGTGTTCCGGGGCCAACCTCGACAACAATTTCCGAATCTTTGGGAAGCCCGGCGGAAGCCTTAAAAGTCAGCCAGCGGCCTTGAGGCGTGTATTTTACAAAGCTGGCGGTTTGTTCATCCGCCTGGACTTCTTCATCTGTTGCGAGACGGATGGAGACACTCTTGCCATCGGCGGTAACCTTTACCGTCTCCAGTACAGCAGCCTGGTCGATGCGCTGGTCAAAGGCAATGAAAAAGAGCGGGTTCACATCCTGTGATTCATAAGCATAAGGATAGTTGCTGGCGATGAGCGGCGGCGGTGTGGTGAATTTCCACGAAACACTTTGAGCCAGCTCCGTTCCAGAGGCTGATTTTGTTCCGGCCGGAATGGTTACGGTAAATTGAGTTGCCTTGGGGAGGCGGTCGATCAGATCGGAATCGTAATTAAATGTCAGGGTTTTCGTTCCCACCCAGCGCCAGGTGCCTTCCAGATCCGGCGTGACCTGGACGGGTACATCCATTTCGGCAAGCTGCTGAAGTGTACCAAGTGGAACCATAGGTTGATTGAAAGTAATGCTGATGAAAGGTGCAACCGAGATTTCTCCTTCCGGTGAATAACGCAACACCTCCAAAGGCCCTGAGGTCACATCCAGAGATGGATACTCTTCTTCAGCGGGGGGGAAGGGCTGCTCAATCGTCACTCCCGGGCGGGGTGGCGGCAGAACATCCTCAGGAGTGTTGAACTCCATCTGGTCAGATGGTTCCACCTTCATATCGGCCAACCGGTCAAGAATTGCCTGTACCTCATCGTCGGTAAGAGGTTCACCTTCGGCGGGTTCAATAGGCGTCACCTCCTGCGGTTCTGATGAACCTTCACTCAGTGTGAACGAGAAACTATTTCCATCTTCGTCATCAACGCCTGTCTGAGATGAAATCATGGCACTGTTTTCTCCTGTTTCGTTTACCAAAGTTGGATTGCCCTGCGATGAATTTTGGAAAGGCCATATTCCCTGGAACACATTACAGCCCATTTCCAACACAAGAATGAACGCCAGGAACGGGTACCATTTTCTGGGATTTTTTTGAGGGTGAAACATGGGAAATCTTCTCCTTAAATACAACCCTGAAATTGCGGGACAAATGATTACTCTATTGACGAACAATGTGCAATGATTGTTCCAATCTGATTTTCCCCCCTGTTTGTACCATTATAAGTCAAAAAACGCACGGATAAATCGCTGCGCGTTGTCATAGGGTGTGCACGAGATTCTCATCTGCCTCTCATTCCCGGGCCGTAATCCATGGAAGATCAAAAACACAGGCAGCAGCAACTGGAACAGGAGTGAAGTGGATTACAAATTCATCAGCGGAAGCCGTTTGTACAAGTACGAAGACATTTATGATTTAGGCAAGACTGTGAAACCAGGGGAAACCATCACCATCACAATTGATATGACAGCACCCGGAAAAGCCGGAACCTATGCCATGAACTGGGCTGTAAAAAAGAGCAGCTCAACCTTGTATACCTTGCCGCTCATCATCACCGTCAGCTAATTCCGGATCGTTAAAACAAAAAGTGGGCTGTCTCAAAGTAGACAGTCCACTTTTTGTTTTCCCATTGATGATCCATTTTTGGGCCGGAATGTGGAATTCCCCATTTCTTCAGCCATCCGCCCCGCACCGGAGGCTGTGAAAAAATCCAAATCAGGAAAATTATACCGGTTTTTGATTGTCAATTTTAACCAATCGTTCATCGGCTGAATTTCCTGATTTGGATTTTTTACCGTTGGTGCGTGTGAAACGGCTGTATTTGACATAATCCGAGCTGAGGAAGTGATAACTGTCATAATAGTAGCTATATTTCAGCGGGATTTTGTTCAAAACTACACCAATTAGATTCGCTTTCAATTGATTCAACTGGTGTATCGCAGCTTGAAGGCTTTCCTTTTTGGTTTCCCAGGCTTCCACAACCAGCAAAACGCCATCCACACGCGATGCCAATATTTTTGCATCCGCACTGAACATCGGCGGGGTATCGATGATGGCAAACATTTCTCCACGTTCCTTGATATTCTGGAAAGCGGATGTGATTTTATTCATATCAAGAACATCGAATGAACGAGTATTTCGTTCTCCTGCTGCGCTTTCGATGTCAATGGCACGGATTTCGCTGTTTTCTCCCAGCGTCACAAGTAACTGGGAGTTCTTTTGATTGGCATCCAGGAGGAGGACACGTTTTCCGTTGCGGGTATAGATGGTTGCCAGATTAACTGCCGCAGTTGTTTTTCCTTCCCTGGGAGTACAGCTTGTAACCATCAATGATGTGAAAGAATCAGCCGGCAGCCGGTTTTCGATTTGAAAACCCAGGGTGCGATAATCTTCGTACAGTGCAGAAAGCGGGGGTTTGCTCACATCCTTGCCCTGAAAAAAATAATTCTTCGAGGCTGGGCCCTTGCGTAAAAGTCCCAAAACAGGAACACCTGCAATTTGTTCAACATCTTCCGGTGTCTTGACTGTATCATCCAGCAATTCAATAACGATCATGGCGATGACCGCAATGATCAAACCTGCCAGGCCGGCCACGGCGGTATAGATAATCGGTACGGGGCGGTCGGGCGTCTCGGGAGCAACAGCAGGCTCGATCTGGGTTATGGTAGGGGTATTTTGCATGCGGAGTAAACGCAGATCCTCCAGGCTGCTCAAATACCCCAGGTAAATTTGCTCGTAGTAAGCCAGTGTTGATTGAAGCTGGTCAAGACGCGCATTCGTAACACCGGCGCCCGCTTCGTAAGGTTTCCCAAGGAATAATAAATTGGTATGGATGCTCTGGTATTGTGCCAGGAGATTCTGCAGCATCGAAAGCTGGGACTCTTTTTCAGCCAGTTGGGCAACCGCCGCTGTTTCTGTTGGCAATCCCAAAACGGCAATTTCACTTTGCAAAACCGTGATCTGATTTTCCAGCGTGGCGATTTGGGTGTTTACCTCTGCGAGATTACTTTCTGTGTCCTGGGTGAGGAATGTATCAATTTCTGACTGGAGCGATTCCATTTCAGTCTTTGCCTGGGCTGCCTGTTCTTCCAGGCTTGTTTCCGTAGCCAGGTACTGCTTATCCTGCATATCTTTTATTTGCAGTTCAAGCAAACTCACCATCGAATTCGCAATTTTTTGGGCCATTTCAGGATCTTTGTTCTCAACTGCAATTTGGATGATTTGTGTATCGCGCAATTGTTCTACAATCACATCCTCCTTATAGATTTGACGGCCAACCATCACAGAAACCTGATCCCGTAGCTGATTCGTCGAAAGCAATTCAACATACGTCTGTACCAGTTGGGTATCGTTCAAATTGGGGAATTCTGCCGTTGCCGCTTGCGGATCACGCGAAATGAGTACTTTGGTTTCGGCCTTATAAATGGGTGTCATGATCGTACTGACAATAAAACCGCCTAACAAACCAATGGCGAAAGCCAAAAGCAGAAACCAGCTCCAGCGGCGCAGCATAAACAGGACATTTTTTGTTTCCATAGCTTACTCTCTTTAGATTTATGAACAAATCAATACTTGAAATAAACGTTGATGAAAGAATAACTTATCTGGAATGAACTTACAATACGGATCAAAGAAGGATTTTTTGTATCGTTTCACAGATATACTGGACATCCTCATTCGATAAACCCGCAAAGAGGGGTAAGGTCACCTCACGCAGAGCGATACTTTCTGTCAAGGGAATGTTCGCCGGAGCCTGTGACCCATCCTTGTTGAAGGCAGTAAATTTATGAATGGGGGGGTAATGGATACTGGTCTGGATGCCATTTTCTTTCATCTGCTCCATGAAAATCTCGCGATCAGTTCCCTCCGGAAGCAGAACAGGCATAAGGTGGGCAGCCGAAATGCCGGGATGGTTTTTAAACGGCAGCCCAATTTGTGGGACGAGTTCCTCCAGCATCTCCCAATAAAATCCCGATAGTTGACGGCGAATGGCGTTATTCCGATCCAGCTTTTTCAGTTGTACAAGCCCAATTGCAGAACGAATTTCATCCATGCGATAGTTGTAGCCAAGATCCACTACATCGTAACTGAAGGCATGGCCTTTATACCGATCCCAGGACAGGCTGGTCATACCATGTGAACGAATCAGGCGCAATTTTTTAGCCAGATCATCATCATTGGTTGTGACCATGCCACCCTCACCCGTAGTCAGGTTCTTATTAGAGAAAAAACTGAAGCAGCCAATTTCTCCCCAGGTGCCCATATAACGGCCTTCCAGTTCCGAAGTGACCGCATGAGCAGCATCTTCAATCACCACCAGGTGATGTTTTTGGGCAATTTCCATGATGCGTGGCATATCACACGGATAACCACCATAATGTACAACCAGAATCGCGCGGGTTTTGCCGGTTATCTTGCTTTCTATCGAATCCGGCGAGATATTTAGATCATTCCCGCTGGTGATGTCGGCGAAGACAGGCGTTGCGCCCGTATATCGAATTGCATTGGCAGTCGCTACAAAGGTCAAGGCAGGAAGGATTGCTTCATCCCCTGCTTTCAAACCTGCCGCAACGCAGGCCATGTGGAGCGCGGCAGTTCCATTGGTCACCGCAAGGGCATGTTTGACCCGAAGGCGTTGTGCATAGGCTTCTTCAAATGCCTGCGTTTGTGAACCCATGCTTAGCCATTTGCTTTTCAAAACTTCAGTTACTGCCAGGATTTCTTCATCCCCCAGATCAATATCTGCCAAAGGAATCCGCCAGATCATTTGCCACACTCCTCGCCAAGAAATTGAGCACGCATGCTTTCAAAATCATCGGCAGCTCGTTCATAATCATCCGGGCGGCCGAGATCCTGCCAATAGCCGTCAAATTCATAACCGGCTACTTTTTCATCGGCAGCCAGTAATTTCAAGATAAGATCCGGGAAATCGAGATATTTTCCTGGTTCTATGAAATTAAGGACGTGGGGTTCGAAAATATACATACCCATGCTAACCATGTAATCATAGCCAGGTTTTTCAATGTAACCGGTGATACGGGGTTTTTTCTCCCACTCGATCACGCCAAAATCGATCTTTACACTGCGGGCATGAACTGCAATGGTGGCGGCAGCTTTTTGATCGCGGTGGAACTGGATCAAATCTGCAATCGGCATGGTCGTCAAAACATCGCCATTGGTTACAAAAAAAGTTCCATCGAGCCCGCCAATCAATGCCAACGGGCCGGCAGTACCCAAGGGTTTATCCTCATGGCTGTAACAAATTTTCATATCCAGTTTTGAGCCGTCATTGAAGAAAGCACGCAATAATTCTGACAAATGACCCACTGCCAGGGTCACCTCATTGATTCCGGCGCCTTTCATCTGGCGTAATATCACCTCCAGAATGGGCATATCACCGATTGGCATTAATGGTTTGGGCAGGATCTTGGTATAAGGAGCCAATCGCGTTCCTTTACCTCCCGCCAGTACAACTGCTTTCATGGCAACCTCTAAAAATATCTATAATTTCAAGTACAATAAATCTCTAACAGAACAAGCAGCTCAAATTGAACAAGACTTATTCTCAGATGTTCCGATATCCTAATGGTTTGTTTCCACCTCCTCAGTAGTTGCAGAAACACCACCTTCAAGGCCGGCATAACGCAAATTGGCATTCCCTAACTGTGAATAGGCCAGTTGATCGTCTCCATTACTTGCAGAAAGCTTTTGCAGAGATCCAAAAATATCCGGGATAACAACCGCCTTGACGCCATTCTCAGCGCAGAAATCGGCAATCTCAATCTCTTTATTCATATCCAGAGTATGTGAAGCCAGGAACACCACTTGTGCCCGATACTTCTTGATCAACACACAAAGATCCTTGGTTCTGCCCAGTACCTTTTTTCCATAGATGTCCATCCCCTGGCTCATCAGATCGTCATCCACAATTCCGACAACCTGATATTTCATTACATTGGATGGGTGGTCAAGCAGGCCTGCGATATGCTCGGCAGTTCGGCCGGATCCGACGATGATAACCCGTTCGCGAGGTCTTTCCGCCTTGTCAGTAAATTTCAATGTGCGGCTGAGCAAGCCAATCGCCATTCGTTTGGAATTACGCAGAAAAACGTAGCCGGCCAATGAAACCACAGAAGCAATGAGGATCAAACCTACTGGAAGAACACCCAATGCCCAGTTGACATACGTGGCGATGCCGGTTGCAACAAGCCAGGCCGGGATAATTCGAAATGAGTCATACGTGGTCGCCTTGGACCAACTGATACGGTTCACACCCATCAAAGTCCCGACCAGGCTGAAAATTATCGAAAACACCAGTGCCATGGAAACAGCCTGTTTTACTTCAGTTGCGATGGGAGTAATTTTCCCCCATACAAGACCCGAAAGGAAGATCGAGGAAAATGTGATAATGAGATCGATGGCTCCCCAGCTCATATACCGTTTGAATAACCTGGAAATTGGCCCGACAAAGAGTAATTCCTCCGGGGGTGTTTGAGATCGAATTCTGGGCAGCAAGATCAGAAATGTCCAGAGAATCACATCCAGATCCAGCATAAAAGAGCGATAACGCACGTACATTTGATCAAGTCGTGCTTTATCAGGTCCAATTTCGTGGATATATTTCTGCAACAGATTGCCACTGCTCAGAATCGATTCCTCATCATGGTAGACGACCGTTGCAGGGCTTGTAATACCCGGTCGGACTGAAAGAACATCAGCGCGGACATCATCGGACCAGGTCTCAGCAAAAGAAGGATCTTCAGGGCGCGGCCCCACCATGCTCATTTCCCCTTTTAATACATTGTAAAACTGGGGAAGCTCATTGAGTTTGGTATCACGAAGCCATTTACCTAACGGCGTAATCCGCTCATCCCCTTTTGCAGTGACACGCGGGCCCTCATAACTTTTGCGGTCTTCATACATCGTGCGGAATTTCCAAATCCTGAAAATTTTTCCGCCTTTTCCAATCCGGTTACCACCATAAAAAACCGGACCAGGTGAATCACGTTTGATCGCAACTGCCAGAAGACCAAAAACAGGAGAAAGAAAAATAAGAGCTGTAAAGGAAACGGCAATATCGAAAAGACGCTTGACCGTCTGTGAAAAAACAGATGACATAAAATGTATTCGATAATTTTGAAACGATTGGTTCTCCATAAAAAACCCCCAATACTATTTAACCCCTCACATAATCTCCCGTGCTTAACTCGTTGGAAGTCTTGGCTGGTTAATTTTCTGTAACGTTTTTAATTTTTTCCTGGCTGGCCGGAATTTGACGGGCATTTTTCCGGGAAGTAATCTGGATATATTTCCTGTAACACGATTTTAATCAGGGTTTGACGGTCAAGTTCCAGGACTTTGCGAAATATGCCTTGAGAAACTGATGAAAGGTTTCACCTACAAATCTAGAGGCTCGCATTCCTGATTGGAAACAGAATACAGGTGACACTCCATTGACAGTTTTGTTTCATTTAAATCTGTGGCCATACCCATCCCAACTTGTAAGACTCTTACTCGTGACGAAAATTATTATCAATCGATAGAGACAGGTTTTTTTTGGATGATTCAATGGACCGATCTGCATGCAAACTTTTCAGGATTGTTTCTCTTTCCTCTTCAAGAGGTACTGGCCAGATTTGTTGATCAAGTGGCAATTTGCCCTGTAAATAGAAATTCAGCATCCCTTTTGTTTTTGCCAGGGCATGACTCTTTGGATTCCGTTTGTACAATCCGGCAACAATGTTGTATAAATTCTTGTTGGCAAATAAAACAAACAATGGATGAAATACCACTCGTTGACGAACAGGCTTGGGTTTAAAGTTCATGCGGAATTTATATTCATCCACATTGGGTGAAGCATCCAGTGAATGCAGTGTATAAAAAATGGACTTGATTGTACTACGCCGCATCATGGTTTGAGAAACGACAAATGTCAGGGCATTGTTGACCCTGTCGTTCATATATTCTCTTTGGCACTGCTGGTACAACATTTCACAGCAATCGCTCTGCTGAAAAGTAAGCATCGACGCAGCCAGTTTCCCATTGACCAGTGCTCCCCATGCTTCGAAGCCGGGGATTTCCGCGGCTGCCAGACAAAGATTTTTCCAGCTTTTTTCATCGTGCCGACCTTCACGGGCTTGCCGGTCCAGAGTGTCATTTTCCAACTGCCAGCCTTCATCTGCCAATCGCTGGAAAGGTATGGGTTCAACTGTACAATGATTCAGCCCTTTATTTACATTCTGGCGTGATCTTCGATCGAGCAGTTCAAGTGTGTAATCCGGTTCTTCATATATTGCATGATAGCTGATCATCCCTTTCGAGGATCTCAACGGGCATGAATATCTGAGTGCCAGCAAATTGTGTTTTTGGAGTAAATCGTTAAGTTCATCCTCTTCGGGTTCGATCAACCAATGGTACGGGAAAGCCTGCATGACGCGTGGCCCGGCATCATACCAGTAACTGCTTTGGGTCTGGATGACAGTGTGTCCATTTTTGCGAAGCCACCCTGCAAAATTTTCCGCATTCATGTATTGCCCCCTTTCCCCGAGTGGGTTTCAATTACCCTGCACGATAGATCTGCGATTTTTTTTGCAGCAGAGCTCGGTGAATGGTGCGCTTCTGCCCACTTGCGTCCATTTCTACCCATTTCCTCACGCAGTTCAGGGTTGTTCTTCAGGAAAAGTATCGTCTTCACAAGTTCTTCGGGAGTTTCTGGTTTAATACAGATGCCGGCTCCGGAATTATGGATCAGATCAGCGGTCTCGCAGCCATCATCCACGCAGGCCAAAATAGGCCTGCCACTGGCAAATATGGAATAAGTCTTGGATGGCAGGGCAGTAGCCCCAACACCTGCTCTTAATATAACCAGCGAAATATCCGCAGTGGACAGCACCTCAGGAAGTCTCTCACGCGGTTGAAATGGAATAAAGGTTACGTTCTTAATGCCTTCTTCATCAGCCTGCCTGATTAATTCCTTGCGGGCAGTCCCCTCACCGATAATCGCAAATTGAATCTCTTCCTGATCTTTAAGCAACTTTGCGGCAGTTAAGACATGTTCCAAACCCTGCGAGAGACCGACATTCCCGGCATACATGACCACAAACTTGTTTTCCAGATGATTCTCATTCGCAAAACCATTCCGTTGCGATAAAGGTCGTATCAAGTCTGTATCCACCCAATCGTAAATAAGCACGATTTTTTCATCCGGAACACCCAACGCGTTCATTGTCGGCCGGAATGACTCGGACAGGATACGAACAACATCCGATCGCTTGAGAACAAATTTTTCAAGACCGGATACCGCCGAAATCACCGCCTTCCTTTTGAAAACCCCCAAGGAAATCCCAACATTCGGGTACAGATCATGGATGGAGAAAATAGCCGGCTTTTTTCTAAAGACCGATGCAACAATAAATGGCATCCATACCCACAAGGCTGGGTTACTAACCACCGTCACATCGAATTTCTGACGTGTAATTGCAATAGCGGCCCCAATTTGATAACAAATGAATTGAAAATATCGTTTAGTAAGATTCGATCTATCCAATGAAGGGACCGGTATCCGAATAACATTCACCCCATTTTCCAGACTGCTGGTAATTTTTTTTTGATGAAAGGCGGGTTGAACCCTGCCGGTTGGATAATGCGGTACTGCTGCAATTACCGAAACCCGGTGTCCAAGCTTCACCAGTTCAGTGCTCAACATTTGAAAAAGCGGTGCGCTTGGACCCAGATCCGGAGTGTAAAACGGTGTTATAACCAGAATGTCCATCTTACATCCCCCGTGAAAAGACACATTTTATGGTGTTCTTTTCAGTTTATTTTGTTCCTGAACAAAACTTTGCTGTGTGACAGATCTTCCATGGCGGTTTCCCCGCCCATGGCCATTTTATTCTTCACCTGTTGTTCGATCCAGGCATAAGTGCGTGAGAGACCTTCTTCCAGCGAAATTTCCGGCTCCCACCCCAAAACCTGGCGGAGTCTGGAATTATCGGAATTACGGCCGCGTACACCTTGAGGACCGGGGATATGTTTCTTTTCAACCTTGATGCCAGCTATATCGGAAATGATGTCGGCCAGTTGGTTAATGGACACCATGCGGTCCTGCCCCAGGTTGAGCGGTTCATGATGATCGGATTGCATCAAACGATCAAGGCCGTTCAAACAGTCGTCAATGTAACAGAACGAGCGGGTCTGTTCACCATCGCCCCATACCTCAACGACCGGGTCGCCGGTCAGTTTTGCCACAGCAACTTTTCTGCAAAATGCCGCCGGGGCTTTTTCACGTCCACCTTCCCAGGTACCCTGGGGGCCAAATATATTATGGAAACGAACCGTCCGCGTGTTAAAACCATAATCTTCGAAATAATGCCGGTTCAATCGTTCTGTGATCAGTTTTTCCCATCCATAGGCATCCTGGGGTTGAGCCGGGTAGGCATCTTCCTCTTTCAATGGCGCAATATCCACTTTTTCCTGCAAATATTCCGGGTAAACGCATGCTGACGATGTGTACAGATATCTCTTTACACCGTTGACACGGCTGGCTTCCAAAGTATGGATGTTGATCAGGGTATTGTTGTGCAGGATTTGGGCATGGTTACCCGAAATAAAACCCATCCCGCCCATATCAGCAGCCAGGGCAAAAACCTCGTCGGCACCCCGCGTGGCCTGCAAACAATTATCCCAACGGCGTAAATCCAATATTTCAAATTCGTCTGCGTCCGTCTGGCTAAATTCTGGAAGCTTGATATCCACTCCACGTACCCAATAGCCTTTTTGTTTTAAAAAGCTGACCAGATGACTGCCAATAAAACCCCCTGCCCCTGTTACAACAACTTTGATGTTTTGATTGCTCATAATGATCTCCTGTCCGGTAAATTGCAACGTATGAATAATTAGAATGAATTGTAAATCAACAAAACTCACCAATTTAGGATCTTTTTAACCAGGGAAAGCCGCAGCGATTCTCCCGATTTGCCTTGCCTCTTCAGGAAGTAATCCCGGCCAGGTGGGCAGACCTGCAATTTCATGTGCGATTCTTTGGCTGTTCTCAAAACCTTTAAGGTTGTAGGTGTCCGGGCAGGAATAACGGTAAGACCAGGTCACATCCAAACCATTTTTCTGCATGTGGTGTAAGAAGGCCAGCTTCTCTTTCACTAATATGGGATACTGTATCCAACTGGGTTCGCTGTTTTCGGGAACTCGCGGCAGGATAAATTGATCCTTTCCTGAAAGCTCCTGCTGGTAAATATTCGCAACATTGCGCCGGCATTCAAGATTCTTATCCAGGTTATCCAATTGTCTGAGAACCAGTGCACATGAAAATGGCGATATTGTACGGTATTTTTGATCCACATTGAATTGTTCAGGTTTTACCACCTCAAAAATCTTCTCACCAAACAACAGGGAGTGTCCGGTACGGGTCAAACCATATATGGAAGGTTGGGTAATTAATTTTCGCCACCAGGATTTCATAAACAGAAAGGCCCGGTCATTGGGCGATGCAGCACTGCTCATGCCTGCCTGGATTTGCCCGGCCAAAGCATCATTATTAGTGAGAACAGCTCCTCCAGTTTCACCTGACACCGGTTTGGTCCAATGGAAGCTCAGGATCAGGGCATCGCTGTTGATACCCACCCGCTGCCCGTTCCGGCATGCTCCAAAGGCAGGCGCCGCATCTTCCACAACGGGTATTCCACGATCCTGATACAATTCGTAAAATTCATCCATTCGCCAGGGTATGCCAAATAAATGAACTGGCATGAGGATCTTTATAGCCGATGTGATGGCGTTCCGAAATTTCACGGGGTCCACATCGAATCTGCCTGTTTCTGCATCAACGAAACGAGGTTGGTATCCGGCTCTGGTGATTGCCTGTGGAACTGCGATGCAGTTGTAGGCAGGCGTAAGGACTTCGCCCGGCCGGTTAATGGATTTAAGAAGCATTGTAATGGCAGCTTTTCCATCTTCAAACAAAAAAACATGTTGCACATTAAATATTTTCTTCAACCTGTTTTCCAAAGCAGTTATTATTTCTTTCGAAAAGCTATCACGATAGCTACCTAATAAATCGCGATATGAATAGGTCGGCCTGTAACGAGGTATCATTTATTATTTTCCCGGTTCCTGCGTATGGATAAATTCTCAAGTGTTTCGTTAGACACCATTAATCACACGGGCAGGGTTGCCTGCCACGATGACGCCTGGTGGGACATCCTTTGTGACCACACTTCCGGCGCCTATCACACTGCCCTCACCGATCTTAACTCCTTTCAGGATCAGGCTGTTCATCCCAATGAAAACATTGTTTTCGATGATAACCGGTGAGGTCTGCCCATCATTGGGATGAGTCAATCTACGGACAGGATCGATGGGATGAAAATCTGAATCGACCACTGTCACATTGGCTCCAATCGTTACGTGATCGCCGATCTCAATCCGCTCCGCTGCGCACAGGGTTCCGCCGGTCATGGCAAAGTGACTTCCCACCGTTAGAACCGCATCAGATTGCCAGGTGGTAATGAAAACCGGATGATTTGGACCCAGGGGATTTGACCGCAAACTGGAGCGCAAGCTTAATCCACTGCCAAATCGTATGAGGCTGCGTCGGTGTTTTTGAATCACCGGAACCCCAAAGAAATGCCAACTTTCCCCCCAGGCGATGCCGTTCCACAGGAAAATGAAACGCACAAATGGAAGACACCCCCATGAATGGATCGTGTTCCAAACCTTCCAGGGAGTGTCCAGGGGTGCCATCAGCCTGGCCTTCAAACTTGTAGATTCCGGCTCTGATTTATAAGTCATTGGGATGGTTTCCGTTGTTTGAAATTCCTCGCGCTTCATGAATTGACTGCTTTCTATTCTGTTTGGTTCCTGGTAAAAATTCACTATAGATTCTGATCAGCTCATCCACCAATTTCTCAATGTCATATTTTTCTGCCGCCAGTTGGCTGCTTCTGACCTGCATCGATCGGCGCATATCAGCGTTATCGATTAAGATGATCAACGCCCTGGATAACGCTTCCGGATCTCCGGGGGCTGTCAGCAAACCATTCTCATAATCCATGACCAGATCGGGCAGCCCGCCAACCTTTGTAGCGATTACCGGCAAACCGCTTGCCATTGCTTCGATGACCGCCATTGGCATCCCTTCGTAATAGGAAGGATATACAAAGACATCTGCCTGTCTGTAATATTCCAACTTGTCAGGGTAATCAACCGGTAAATGGAGTCTGATATTTTGATCCATGCCGGCTGTTGCAATCCGTTGTTGCAACGCAGCTCTTTCCCCAATTGCCAATTCATCCCCTACCAGGTGAAATACAATATCTTTGCGATTCGATAATATTAACTTTGCCGATTCAATGAGATCATAGGTTCCTTTTGCTTTTCCCAAATAACCCAGGTAGAGAATATTTATAATGACCGGCAGGTCTGAGCGTTTGCTGCGTTCCTTTGCGATGGCCAGGTAATCATCTTGATGTATGGCATTGGGCAGCAAAAATACCGGGTGACCCGGAATAATGTCTGAGATTTGCTCCCACTCCCTGGATAACGCAATCAAACCATCGGTTCGACGAAGTATCTGACGCACAAACCAACGCCACCATCCAGGGCGGTCAGAATACAACGCGGACAGACTGCAGTGCGGATGGATCAATACCCGACTTCCAAACAAATCGGCAATCAAGACACATACACTATGTTTGAGAAAAGAGAACCCGGGTGCAGTGGCAATATGTGTAATCTGTGGTTTATGCTTGATCACTGCTCTCAGAAAGCGGGCACAATCCTGAACGGCTGACAGCAAGTTGGAAAGCGAAGCTTTCCCGGCATTTGCCAGAGTTCTTTTTTGCGAGCTTGTTTGCACAAAATAAAGATCAACCTTTTTGGAAAGAGAAGAAGTCAGAAGCGATTGGTAAAACATGGCAATTCCACCCATCGGCGGTGGTAAATGCCCTGAAATCAGTACCCGGCAGTTGGTCAGGTTTTGTATTCTTCCGCTCATCAAACAAATGCCCCTTCAACGATCTCTTCAGGCAAACGCTGTTCCCTCGGAAATAAATCCATGATTCCCCGGATTTATGAATCTTGAAGAACATGATCAATCAAGCTTTTATAAGCATCGATAAATCGTTCACTGGAAAGATTGTTTACTGCAAATTGACGTCCGCTCTCTCCCATACATTTTCTTTGTTCAGGGGCAAGATTTTTGAATTCGATGATTTTGGCGGCCAGATCGGCAGCGCTTTGATAGTCGAAAAGGAAACCGCTTTCACGATCCTGAACCAACAAGGGGTGATCCAGAGTATTGCTGACAATGACCGGCAGAGAGCTGGCCAGTGCTTCACAAACGACATTGGGCAGGCCTTCGAGATAGGAAGGGTGTATGAGCACATCATGTTGATGCATCTGCTCTATCACATCAACTCGTTGACCCATCCAGTTCCATTGTTCTTCGAGATTATATTCCCTGATTTTTTCATTCATCCGCTGCAGGTATTCCCCGTTCTCGCCTGTCATAAATCGCTGGCCAATCCAGTCAACTTTGGGTGATAAACCGTGATCCTGACGCAATATTTTTAGTGCTTCTATGAGACATAAACCATTTTTGTATGGGCTTACGCTGGCAACAACCAGAAGACGAAGAACATCATTAGCATTCGTGGAAAATGGCAAAACAAACTTGTTTAGTTCATACCCGTTGTAAATGGTCGAAACCCGTTCCCTTAGCTTGGGATATTGTTTTATAAAATTCTCACATTGATGGTGTGAGTTGACAACCAGATGATTCGCAAATCGATAAAACGAACGTACTATTTGTTCAATTTTCTCAGGGCCTGTTGGCAAATCACCCCTACGCTCGGATATAATCACCGGGATGCGGCGGCCCATGAACTGGCAGCTAACTATTGCATAAAAATTGGGGGTGGTGAGAAATGAAATGACCAGATCATACCTCTTTTTATTGATAAGCTTGCGGATCTCAAAGATGGTATCAGGTGAAAAACGAAATTTCTTCATGCGCCAGATAACATTAATGCCTGCATCATACAGCGGTTGGGCTAGCAAATCTCCTTCGTGATAACAAAATATATCAATATCATACTCAAGTTGTTTCAAACCCACCGCCAGTTGTACCATCTGACGCTGTGCACCGCCGGTACTTAAATTATCAATGATGAATAAGAGTTTTTTAGGTGCATTTTGCATTGCCATGCCTTTTCTTATTCTTCTGTTTTTGGATTTTTGAGTTCGGGAAAGCCATTAGAACTAAAAGGCTCTGATAAACCATGCTTTGTGAGAAATTCCTGTCTGAAAAACTCCTGTAAAGCCAGGTCGTGTATCCATATCAACTGTTTTTCATGATGGAAAACTTCATCGGTATCAAAT
The DNA here is from genome assembly GCA_021372725.1 of Chloroflexota bacterium. Lineage (GTDB taxonomy): Bacteria > Chloroflexota > Anaerolineae > Anaerolineales > Anaerolineaceae > JAJFTV01. The sequence goes on from JAJFTV010000092.1 coordinate 30,230, forward strand.
ACATACGCACCTTTTTCGCCGTTGACGTGCAGCTCGGAAGGTTTGTTAATCTGGCAGAAAGGTGAAAATTCGATGATGTAATACTGTCCGTCCAAACCATGTACGAAATCAACCGCCAGCATCGGGCTTTTTAAGGAATTGTAAAGTTGCCTTGCAATTTTTACTGTTTCAGGCGGTAAATGCCCATGAACAATCAGGTTCATACCTGAAGCCCTGAAATCACCTTCCGGGGTTTTGCGGCGGTATCCATAGGCATAATTACCGGAAATTTCCACTCGTATATCATATCCGTCATTAGGAATGAAATTCTGAAAATACACGTAATCTTTTTGACGCAAATAAAGAAGGTGTGTTTTCCTGCCTTGAGGAGAAAAAACACTGTTGACGAGCCGCCGGCAGCTTTTCAGATTTCGGATCAACTCAACGGCCATTGAACCGGAAGAGGGATCCAATTTACTCACCACTGGAAACTTGAGTGTTTCGATGTACTCCAGTGCTTCAGCTTTATCATAAGTAGTGAAGGTTTTTGCGAAGGGGAAATTAAAGAGCCTGCAATAATCCGCCTCAAGACGTTTATCTTCGTATAACTGGAGATGGAATGAACTGGGATAACACACCTTGCCGAGATTTTTTTCCAGGAAATAGTATTTCCTGCGGAATTGATCCAGATGGCTGGGATCATTGGAATATAAACCAATGACGGCATCATAGTTTTTTACTTTTTCCAGCCAGTCGCTTTTATTCAGGTCAAATATTTCGAATGGGATGGCGTTACTTTCCAAAAATCGAACATATTTCGTCCAGCGCGGATATGGATCGATATCCCGTACCAGGCCAACAACTGGTTTCTTTATGTCCGCAGGCCATTCCATGATAACGGGTTGGGCATCTTTCCATTCGATCATTGCCGGGTCTTCAGCGTAACCCGATGATGATTGGGGAAAATGCTGTCTGAACCTGGAATAGGTACGTGACTTGCTTATGCGCTTGATATGTCTGTTCTCTTTTAAGTGGGAAATAAAACCCATCTGGTTTTCCTTTCACCCAGTACAACGATTCTTCGGCTGCAATCTGAGAAGATGCAGAGATCAATGAAAATGTATTACCATCCAATAGCCTTGTCTGTATCGTTCACCTCATGGTTCTTTTCAAGAATAGAGGGAATGACAAAAAAAGCAATCA
>JAJFTV010000143.1 GCA_021372725.1 Chloroflexota bacterium
CAGTTACACCTGGGTCACGACCGAAATCCAATTTCCAGGTAAACCGGTCTTCAAAACAGCCACCGAAGCCATACAAGAAGGCCAATTGGTTGCTGTGCAACTCAAAGGCGAATATGTCAATCAGAATGGCGTATTTTGGGATGATTGCGATTCGGATTATTGTCACCTGGCCCAGATGATTGACACCATCCTGGTGTTGGACGACCAGGGAACCGGCATCTCCAATGGTTTCATTCGCTACGGCTGGGAGCCGCCGACATACCCTATGTACGGTTTCCTGTGTTGGCAGATTGAACCGGCTGAATTCCCACAAATGCTCGTTTCATCTTTGAATTAAGGTGGAGTGTATGCATCCTGACGAAACCATTCCAATTATTTCCTTATGGGATTGCACTGAACATCCTTTTACAAATCTAATGCTCTATTGCCCGATTTGCGGAGCTCTTTATAAAGTATCCCTATCTCATTTACTACGCACTTCAGGCAAAAACAGGCAATTCTTCCATAACCGTACGCGCCGGAGATTGGTTTCACAGAAATTGGAAATCGATCCAGAAGAACTGGATCAATTGATCCGGGAAATTCCTATTGCTGAAGTGGCAACCCTCTACGGCGTCTCAAAAAGAGATATTGAAAAACGCTGTCGAGCTTTTGGAATTTCCAGGGATGTCCAAGATTACCGGTTCAAATCTAAAAGCGATCAACGATTGAATCCGGAGGATCCAGTATGACTCCATTCCGCTTCTTGATCGATGCCGGCGCAGTTTTCCTGGCCTCTGGCATCTTTCTCACCTTTTATAACCTGCTGGTAACCGGGACAGAAGTGATAGTTCGCGCCTGGCGGAAAACATTTATCAGTTGGGCCGGGCGCCGGCTGCGCGATATGGGCGTTATTCAGGAAAAACCGTACCAGGCCCAGGTTGAATTGGACTGGAAACGATTGATCCTGTTGATAACCATCCCAGTGATGGCCCTGGCCGTCCATGATTTCATGCTATCCCCCCTGGTGTTGCTGATTGGCCTGGTTATCCTGATCTGGGTTGATTTTCAAAAACGCCAGATTGAACGCGCTCATATAAATGAAGATGCCGAATTGGTTGCACTCCAAATCCGCTCCTTGATGAGCGTTGACCGTTCTATTTTAAATGCTTTGACCAGAGTCGAGCTGCCAACCGGCATGATGAAACACGCGATTGACCAGGTCGCCAGTCGTTTACGGATGCACCAGCCGCCCGAGCAGGCTGCTCAAGCTTTCAAAGGACTTCCAGGGAATGTCACTGCCCGGTTGTCTGCTTTGATTGCCCATAGCGCCCAATTGACAGATGAAACCCAAGATGGGTTGCTTATTTCACTGGAGCAGGAAGCCCACAGGCAAAAGTTGTTGCGTTCAAAAACGCACCAGACACTTTCCCTGGTGCGTGGCACCATCCGGCTGCTCCAAGGCGTCGTGGCCGGGGCGATCCTTTTTGTGGTGCTTTCCCCAGCCTGGCGAGAGTTTTTCCTTCAAGATGTTTCCCATCGGGTGTTACTGACTGTCCTGATCTGCGCGGCAGCGCTGGCCAGCCTATATTTTGAGTATGAAGTCTACCAATTAAGTTATGGAGAGGGGGCTTAATGGATACCTATTCCCTGGTGGTGGGCTTTAGCCTGGCAATTGGAGTGGGCATGATTGCCAATACCGTTCTATCGATCATTGTTGAAACAGGAAGGAGGTTAAGTCGAAGTGTAAGTCGTGGGCGTTTACAGGCGCTCGGCATTCGGGATCATAACGGAATACGCAAGGCACAAGAAGGAAGCCAATCTGAAGAGTCCGTTCTTGGCTTGAGTCATGTTCCATGGAACAGTTTGTATGCAGGCACAGCGTTAGTCGGACTTATTCTGTTAGCTACGCTTGGGCCTTCCCTACCCAGTATTCGATTCGGTTTTCTGACCCTGCCGGCTTTCGTCTGGTTGTCCAAACGATATCTGATCCAGCAGCGCAAACGTTTCATGGTCGGCCAAATTCGCCAGTTCTTAATTGATGTGCGCCTACACATGAGCCTGCAGGGTTCGCTTTTGTTAGGTCTGGAAAGCATCGCTAAAACCACTCTGGAAACGTCAGCGGTTTATCAATCGCTCAAGCGAAGATTGGCTGGCTGTTCTGCCCGCAGCGGACTGGAACTCCTAAACCAGATTGCCGAAGATCTACAGTCGCCCCTGTTTACCAGGCTTGTCCAGCGTATTCAGGCAGCTCAACAATCTGGCGGCGTTTCGGATATCGACCAGGCAATTGCCAACGCCATTGAAGAGTTGAACGAAGAGATCGGCTACCAATCGGAAGAACAGATGCAGCGATTGCCCCTGCGCATCACCCTGTTAGCCATGCCATTTTTACTCGGTCCCATTGTGATCCTTTTGTTTTACCCGCTGGTCGACCGCATCCTGAAAACCCTCTCCGGGGTAGCAGTCGGCGGCGGTTTTTAACCCATTCGCGTGTTGCGAGAGGGTTGTTCTATCCCATCTTTTTATGACCCCATGAGGGGAAAG
>JAJFTV010000163.1 GCA_021372725.1 Chloroflexota bacterium
ACGGGGCCATGGGAAACAAGACAACCCCTTATGGCTTCACCGATGAATGGATGATTGTAATGGATTGTAGACAAAACCGTCTATGAATACCTTGACGAACCTACATAAAACAGATACTATACGAATATCGATTAGCTACCGCAGCGTGCCCGGCAAGCATGGGCCAGAGTTCGTCAGGTCGGCTGATTTGCAGAGCCCGCCGCACAAATGGCACGGATTCAGGATCTTTGCTCATAACCCGGAGGTCAGTGGTTCGAATCCACTCCCCGCTACTATTTTCCAGACGACCATCCCTCTCACGACCCCTGTTCGGGGACGCAGAGATCGCGGAAATGGTCGTTTTTGGTTTAAACATGTGTTAATTCCTTGAGCTATTTAGTTGAGAAGAGAGAATGATGGAAGGCATTTACCATCTCTTAGAGATAGACCAAGAATACCATTCCAGTGATTTCAACACAATCTATCAATATTGATACGTTTTAACTTAAGAACCTATCCAAATTGATATGACGAATAGTTACTACGGGAGTCCTCAATGAAAGGACTTCTTTTTCTTAACGCCATCTTAACCCCTTTGATTGTATAAATTGACTGAAATTGGAGGTCCTATGCTTGATTTTGTCCTGCTTTTATCGGTATTCTTCTTCTTTGCCCTTTCGATCTTGCTGATCAAGGGATTAGAAAAGCTGAAGGATTAGCTATGTCGCTTCTTTACTGGATTGCTGGAGGGATTGCCCTCCTTCTTATGATTTATTTGTTCGCAGCGTTGCTTAAACCGGAGAAATTTGGATGACTCTTAATGGTTGGCTGCAAATAATTGTTTATTTTATCGTGCTTCTTCTGCTGGTTAAACCCGTGGGCAGTTTTATCGCCCGTGTTTTCCAGGGAGAACGCACATTCTTGACTCCCGTCCTTGCTCCTGTCGAGAAGTTTATCTATCGTTTGAACGGGGTGAACCCAGAAGAAGAAATGACCTGGAAGACTTATGCTGTGGCATTGCTGGTCTTCAGTTTGTTTGGCATTCTGTTGCTGTTCTTGATCCAACGGCTTCAGGGTGTTCTGCCGCTTAACCCCACCGGGATGGCGGCCGTACCTTCGGCTACGGCCTTTAACACGGCGGTCAGTTTCGTTACCAACACCAACTGGCAAAATTATGGCGGTGAATCCACTATGTCGTATTTAACCCAGATGATGGGTTTGACCGTGCAGAACTTTCTCTCTGCTGCGGCAGGGTTGGCCGTTTTGATGGCTTTCATTCGCTCCTTTACTCGCCACAGTGCGTCCACGCTGGGCAACTTCTGGGTGGATCTCACCCGCAGTGTGTTATACGTCTTGCTGCCGCTCTCCATTATTTTGGCGATGATTCTGGTTTCGCAGGGAGTGGTACAAACCTTCTCCACTTCTGTGTCGGCCACTCTAACTCAACCGATCACTGATAGCAACGGCCAGACCGTCTCTCAACAGGTGATCGCTGTCGGCCCGGTGGCTTCGCAGCTCGCCATTAAACATTTGGGCACCAACGGCGGCGGTTTCTTTAATGCCAACGCGGCTCATCCGTTTGAAAACCCCAACGCGCTGACCGATTTCCTGCTGGTGCTGGCGCAGACTATCATCCCTGCGGCTTTGACCTACACCTTCGGCAAAATGGTGGGCGAACCCCGCCAGGGCTGGGCGGTGCTGACTGCCATGCTGATTTTGTTGATCCTGTTCGTGGGCTGTACCTACGCGGCTGAATCCGCCGGCAACCCGCTCTTCACAAAACTGGGCGTCGATCAAACCGCCTCAGCCATCCAACCCGGCGGCAACATGGAGGGCAAGGAAGTCCGCTTCGGCATCGTGCGCTCTTCGCTGTTTGCCACGACCACGACCGTCACCTCGACCGGCGCCGTAGACAGCATGCACGATTCCTATACTCCTCTGGGTGGCTTCATCCTGCTCTTGATGATGCAGCTCGGCGAAGTGGTGCTGGGCGGCGTTGGCTCCGGCCTGTACGGCATGCTGATTTTCGTCATTGTGGCCGTCTTCGTGGCCGGGCTGATGGTCGGACGTACGCCTGAATATTTGGGCAAGAAGATCGAACCCTTCGAGATGAAGATGGCTGCTTTGCTCATCCTCATCATGCCCATCGTGGTGCTGGGGCTGACTGCCCTGGCAGTGGTCACATCGGGCGGGCAGGCCGGCGTCTCGAACCCAGTCCCGCACGGATTCAGCCAAATTCTCTATGCCTTTACCTCGCAGGCGAATAACAACGGCAGCGCCTTTGCCGGATTGTCCGGGAATACAAATTTCTATAACTTCCTTGGCGCCCTGGCGATGCTGATCGGCCGCTTCTGGCTGGCCATTCCGACGCTGGCGCTGGCCGGTTCGCTGGCTGCCAAGAAAAAGGCTGTAACGGGGGCTGGCACGCTTTCGACTACCTCTCCGCTGTTTATCGGTTGGCTGATTGCCATCATCCTGGTCGTGGGTGCGCTGAATTTCGTACCTGCGCTGGCGCTTGGCCCGGTGATCGAACATCTAATTATGATCGGTGCTTAACATGAGAACTTCTGTTGAAACTACCCACTCCCTGCGCAGGGAGCTTTACCGCCGGGCGATCTTCGACGCCTTCGTAAAACTCGATCCACGCCGCATGGTACGCAACCCGGTCATGTTCGTCGTCGAAGTCGGCAGCGTCTTGACCACCGGACTGTGGATTCAAGCCCTCTCCGGCAAGGGCGAAGCTTCTCCTTTGTTCGTCGGTTCCATCAGCCTGTGGCTATGGTTTACCGTGCTCTTTGCCAACTACGCTGAAGCCCTGGCCGAAGGGCGCGGCAAAGCCCAGGCCGAAGCTTTACGCCGCACACGCAAAGATACCAACGCGAAAAAAATTACCCACGTCCCCGCCAAAGGGGAACGCCCCGGCAAATATACAATTACTTCTTCCGCAGCCTTGCGGCAGGGGGACCTGTTCCTTGTCGAAGCCGGAGATATTCTGGCTGCCGATGGTGAGATCGTGGAAGGTATTGCATCGGTAGATGAATCGGCTGTGACAGGCGAATCTGCCCCAGTCATCCGCGAATCTGGCGGTGACCGCAGTGCAGTCACTGGCGGAACTCGCATCCTTTCAGATTGGCTGGTAGTAAAAGTTTCTGCCAACCCTGGCGAAGGTTTTCTGGATCGCATGATTAGCTTGGTTGAAGGTGCCAAACGCCAGAAGACCCCCAACGAGATTGCCTTGAGCATTTTGTTGGCTTCGTTCACTATCATTTTCTTGATGGTGTGCATTACCCTGCTGCCCTTCTCGCTGTACAGCATTCAGGTTACTGGGCAGGGGACACCCATCACCATTACCGTGCTGGTGGCCCTGCTGGTCTGCCTCATCCCCACTACCATCGGCGGGCTGCTCTCAGCCATCGGCATTGCTGGTATGGACCGCTTGATCCAGCGCAACGTGATCGCTCTCTCCGGGCGCGCCGTCGAGGCCGCGGGGGACGTGGACGTGTTGTTGCTGGATAAGACCGGTACCATCACCCTGGGCAACCGTCAGGCCGTGGAATTCATCCCCCTTGGCGGCACTGCGCCCGAAGACCTTGCCGAAGCCGCCCAGCTTTCCTCTCTTGCGGATGAAACTCCTGAGGGCCGTTCCATCGTGGTCCTGGCCAAAGAGAAATACGGCCTGCGCGGGCGCACGTTGACCCCTACCGCCGCTGCCCCTGAAGGCATGAGCTTTATCCCCTTCACGGCCCAGACTCGTATGAGCGGCGTGGATTTTGATGGCGTGCACATCCGCAAAGGCGCGCCTGATGCCATGTTCGAATACCTGGCCAACAATGATTCGTTGATTCCTGAAGAATTACGCCAGGGAGTCGATTCCATTGCGCGCAGCGGAGGAACTCCGCTGGTGGTGGTGCGCAACAATGTTCCCCTGGGCGTAATCCACTTGAAGGACATTGTCAAAGGTGGACTGAAGGACCGTTTCAGTCAAATGCGCCGTATGGGTATCAAAACCGTGATGATCACCGGCGATAATCCGCTTACTGCAGCCGCCATTGCCGCTGAAGCGGGTGTAGATGACTTTCTGGCCCAGGCCACTCCTGAGAAAAAGCTCTCACTCATTCGACAGTACCAGAATACCGGTAAGCTGGTGGCTATGACCGGGGACGGCACCAACGATGCCCCGGCGTTGGCTCAGGCCGACGTGGCGGTGGCCATGAACACCGGCACCCAGCCCGCCCGTGAAGCCGCTAACATGGTCGACCTGGATAGCAATCCGACAAAACTGATCGAGATCGTTGAGATCGGCAAGCAACTGCTGATGACCCGTGGTTCGCTGACCACTTTCAGCATCGCCAACGACGTCTCGAAGTACTTTGCCATTATCCCGGCTGCTTTCGCTTCAACGTACCCGCAGTTGCAGGTGCTTAACATTATGCACCTGACCTCACCTGAAAGCGCCATCCTCTCGGCGGTGATCTTCAATGCCCTCATCATCGTTGCCCTGATCCCGTTAGCTTTGAAGGGTGTGCCCTACCGGGCCGTGGGTGCAGCCCGATTGCTGCGTGACAACCTGCTGATCTATGGCCTGGGTGGTCTGATCGCTCCTTTCATCGGCATCAAATTGATTGACCTGCTCTTGGCTTTTGCAGGACTTGTTCATTAAAAAAAAGAAAAAGGCAAGAATGAATATTATCCGTTCGCTTTACCGTTGGGGAACCCTTTATATCCTGGTTGGGGTTTTCATGGGTGCACTTTTCTGGGAAGAAAATTTGAACACCAAGCCAGGTGACCATACATTATTGGCTTTTGGAATTGTGTTTGGTTTTGGTTTCTTACTGAATCGTTGGATCACCCATCATGAGGCCAACTTTTTAGTTTCTCAATTTTATCAATCTCGTGTTGATCAAGAAAAATCTGAGCGCCGCTTGGAAAATAATATTCACTCGGAGAAAAAGCAATGATGAGACAAATAAAACCCGCCTTGACTATACTTTTAACTTTCACCGTTGTAACAGGGATTTTTTATCCACTGCTAATCACTGTTTTAGCTCAAGTAATCTTTCCACACCAGGCTAACGGCAGCCTGATCACGCAAAACGGTCAGGTGGTTGGCTCGGAGTTGATCGGTCAGCAGTTCGACCAACCCCAGTATTTCTGGGGCAGGCTTTCGGCTACCGGCGGCGCGGCTTATAATGCTTCCGCTTCCGGCGGATCGAATTTGAGCGCGCTCAATCCCGCTCTTCAGACCGAGGTGGAGACCCGCCTGGCTGCCCTCAAAGCGGCCGACCCCGGCAACACAGCCCCCGTCCCGGTGGATCTGGTCACCTCCTCTGGCAGCGGACTGGACCCGAATATCAGCGTGGCCGCGGTCAATTACCAGGCAGCCCGTGTGGCCAAGGCCCGCGGTCTCAGCCTGGATCAGGTCAATACACTGATCCAGCAAAATACCCGCGGTCGTATTCTCGGCTTTTTGGGTGAAGCGACCGTCAATGTACTGGAGTTGAATCTGGTGCTGGATAAGATACAATAAAAACATGACCTCCGACTATTCTCGTCCCGATCCTGATGAACTGCTGGCGCGTATCCAGGCTGAAGAAGCCAACGCCAAACGCGGAAAACTAAAGATCTTTCTGGGCTACGTGGCCGGAGTGGGCAAGACCTATGCCATGCTCGAAGCTGCCCACCAGCGCCACGAAGAGGGCGTGGACGTGGTCATCGGCTATGCCGAAACCCACGGCCGCAAAGAGACCGAATCCCTTTTACCAGGGTTGGAGGTCCTGCCGCACCGGCAGATAGAATACCGCGGCACCACTCTGACCGAGATGGATATCGACGCCGTCATTGCCCGCCATCCGCAGTTGGTACTGGTGGATGAACTGGCGCATACCAATGCGCCCGGATCGCGCCATCCCAAGCGCTATCAGGATGTGGAAGAGATTCTGGCAGCCGGCATCGACGTGTATTCCACCGTCAATATCCAGCACCTTGAAAGCCTCTCGGATGTGGTGCAGCAGATAACAGGGGTGGTTGTTCGCGAGAAGATCCCCGACCGCCTGGTGGACGAGGCCGACGAGATCGAACTGATCGACCTGCCCACCGACGAACTGCTGAAGCGCCTGCGCGACGGCAAGGTCTACATCTCAGACCAGGCCATGCGCGCATTGGAGAAGTTCTTCCGCAAGGGCAACCTGACCGCCCTGCGTGAGCTTTCCATGCGCAGGGCCGCTGACCGCGTGGATAATCAGATGTTGAATTACATGCAGAACAAATCCATCCCCGGCCCCTGGCCGGCCGCGGATCGAATTCTGGTGTGCATCAGTTCTCACCCAATGGGAGAACGCCTCATACGTTCGGGACGCCGATTAGCAGATGATCTCAATGCAGAGTGGTATGTACTTTTTGTTGAAACCCCACAACACTTACATATGCCACTAGTAAATCGAATCCGAGTGCAACGATTTCTTGCCCTTGCTGAGGAGTCAGGCGCAAAAGCCGCAAGCATTTACGGTGATTCAGTGGCTGAATCAGTGATTCACTTTTCACGTGAGCGTAACATTACTAAAATAGTTGTCGGAAAACCATTTCGTCCACGGTGGTATGAAATCTTGCGGGGTTCGGTTATCGACCAAATCATTCGCGACAGCGGGTCAATCGATGTTCATATTGTCAGCGATATTTCAACAACACCACCTGCTGCCAGAAAAATTGGGGAACGTCCTCAAAAACATTTTTGGCGATATGGAATTAGTTTATTTCTAGTAATGCTAGTGACTTTGTTCGGAATTTTTGTAGATCAATTCCTCGAACCGTCAAATTTGGTCATGGTCTACCTATTAGCCGTTGTGATTTCTGCTGTTTACTTAGGCAGAGGACCAGCTATTATTACTTCTATATTAAGTGTGTTAGCCTTTGATTTTTTCTTTATAAATCCAATCTTTACATTTACTGTCTATGATACTCAATACATTTTGACATTTGTTGGCCTTCTTGTGGTTGGCTTGATTATAAGTAATTCTGCTGCACTTTTGCGCGATCAAGTCACTGCCATGCGTAATAAAGAAAATCAAACACAATCTCTATTTAGTCTTAGCCGTGAATTGACAGGAGCATTATCACTTAATGAGGTGCTTGAAATTGCTATCCAGTCGACAACAACTATCTTAAATCGAGAAAGTATCATCCTGTTACCAGAGTATGGAGTTCTAGAGACCAAGCACGCTTCCCAAGGTCTAATTGTTGATGCCAATGAAATCGCGGTAGCTGAATGGTCATTTAAACATGCAAAACCAGCGGGTTGTGGTACTGACACACTCCCTGCAGCAACAATTCGTTTTATACCATTAATCACAGCTCATGGACCTGTAGGTGTACTTGGTATAAAACCTGGCGGAGGAGTAAGTATATTAACGAATGATCAGCGCATGTTGTTAGATGGACTCGCGAATCTAATTGCACAAGCTATTGAGCGAGTCAATCTTGTCAGTGCAGCCACCCAAAGTGAAACGCTTCGCAATACCGAAAAGATTCAGTCGGCATTACTCAATTCAATTTCACACGAATTACGTACTCCCTTAGCTTCTATTACCGGTGTTCTCACCTCCTTGGGAGAATCTGAGAAATCGCATCAAACATCCCGCAAACTAGATCCCAATACCAGGGTTGAATTGCTGGATTCTGCGACCGACCAAGCCCGGCAGCTAAATCGCCTGGTTGAGAACTTGCTCAATATGACGAGACTTGAGGCAGGTGGTGTCCATCTCAACCTTGAGCCATGTGATCTTCAAGATTTAATTGGTTCAGTATTACAGCAATTTGCCACGCGACTAAAAGAACATCCTCTGCATCTTGAGGTACCTAATGATCTCCCGATAGTTGTGTGTGATGCGATGTTGATCGCCCAAGTGATTACGAACTTACTGGATAATGCCTGCAAGTATTCACCGTCCGGATCTTCCATTGTATTGGGAGTACAAGTTCAGGAAAAAACAATAGAAATTTTTATTCGCGATTCCGGATTTGGACTTCCAGAAGAAGAATTGGAAAAAGTATTTTTTAAATTCTATAGAAGCCCTTATCATAAAGGCACTAGCGGCACTGGTTTAGGACTCTCGATCTGTAAAGGCATTGTTGAAGCCCATGGTGGATGGATCAAAGCCTTAAAGAATGCAGACCGTGGTCTGACCTTCCGTTTCAGTCTTCCTGTTAGAGACTTACCAGAGTTAAAAAATGAGTGAAAAATTACGGAAAATACTGATAGTAGATGATGAAACTGAGATCAGGCGTTTCTTGCGGGCGTCTTTAAGACTTTATTATCATGAGATCATCGAATCAAAAACTGGAATGGAAGCGCTGGACACAACTTTTAGTGAAGAGCCCGATTTAGTGATTCTTGATCTGGGACTGCCGGATATTGATGGAGTCGAGGTTACACGCCAAATAAGGTCAATAAGCAATGTCCCAATTATTATCCTCTCTGTCCGAAGCAACGAGAATGATAAAATCGAAGCACTTGATGCTGGCGCCAATGATTACCTGACAAAACCATTCAGTATGGGGGAGCTATTGGCACGTGTACGCGTGGTTCTAAGGCGCATAGAACCAAAGAGCTCAAAAACCCTTTTAATATCGGATGATCTGGTTGTAGACCTTAGTCGCCACCGGGTTACATTAGCTAGTAAGGAAATTGCCCTTACTCCTACCGAGTTTGATATCCTAACCGTATTGATGCAAAGTCACGGGGTTGTAGTCACCCACAGAAAGCTAATACACCAAGTCTGGGGCAGCGTCTATGAAGATGAATCCCGTCTATTACGAGTAAACATAAGTAATCTTCGTCATAAGATCGAAGCGGACCCTAACCAACCGGTCTACATCCTCACTGAGTTAGGAGTAGGCTATCGATTCAAAGATATCGAAAATTAATGAAGTGGGTTTTTAGATAGTATTTGTTTTACGAAATCACCCAAGAAGCACTAGACAGTCTTGACTTATCCAGATAAAGATCCTACTATACGAATCTCGATCAACTATCGCTGCGTGCCGGGCAAAGTGTGAACCCTTTGCAGGGTGCTTCGCAACCAGCGTTGGTCGGTTTAGCCGACAATTGCCCTGGCACTACGTGCAGGGCGATCCAGTGGCACAGATTCAGGGTCTTTGCCCATACCTCTTCGTGGCACTAAGTAACCCGGAGGTCAGTGGTTCGAATCCACTCCCCGCGACTAAAAGCCAATCTTAGACCGCCAGGTTCCTTATAAAAGGATAGCCCGGCGGTTTTTGGTTCTAAGGATCCCCCTACAAAAGGAGATTTCTAATGAACCGTAGACCGCCAGTCCTTGTAATTTCAAAAGCAGTAGTTGGCTTCCTTCAGTACAACAAGCCGAAGGGTTAAGTCCTCGAACAGTCGATTCTTATTCGAGTGATCTTAAATTGTGGTTGGAATTTCAGGAAGATATTGATGTAAATAAAGTCAGTGCACAAAATATCCGACAATATCTCACATTTCTTTTAAATGATTATGTCCCCCGACGAATTGGAACTTCCTTGTGGTATTTGAATCAATGCAATACTGAACCACGAGGCATAGATTATCAAATTTGATATAGTTATTTTCTGCCGCTACCAAGAATCGGAAAAGAGGCAGAAAAAGTTACCTGCCCCCGCGCAAATCCCGTTGTGCCGATTTTTTGCACTGAATTTTTTAGAAGTCCTCGCTTCTGTAAAAATATACCAATACCATTTCGAGTGTTAAACTCATTTCGTATCCTCGTTTCGGATATCCAACAATGTGTTGTTTCTCAATCAACCACTGAACAATCTTAAGACAACTTGAGATATCTAAATCCAGTCTACATAATTGTTTCAATTAGTTCTATTATGTCTCAACATGTCTCAGAATTATTTCTGAGATAATGATGACGACATCATTACAACCATCGAATCAGCCGGTTGCAAGTATTTGATCAAGGGAAAATAGTATCCAACGCTCGTTTCTCAAGTCACGGCTCCATCCATTTCATTCATCAAAGGTGATAAAGGTAGGGAAACAACCGAGCTTATTACAAAACTTGACACATGGGACAAAGACAGAAGATTTGTCGTCTCGCGGGTATTGAAACCAGAAAAAGACAGGTTGCAATTATCCCTTCTGGAAGGTGATGAATATGAGTGCTTCTACTTTGTGACTAATACCGAAATGCCTTCAGAAAAAAATAGTTATTGCATATGAAAAACGCGGCAATGCCGAAAATTACATCAAGGAAGCCAAATACGATATGGCCGTTGGACACCTCCTGCTCCAATCCTTTTGGGCCAATGAAGCCATCTTTCAATTGATGATGCTGGCTTACAATCTTTTTCTGCTGTTCAAAATGGACTTTGCAAATGGAACGGAATACCGGCAGCAAATCAAAACCTTTCGGTTGAAGTACATATTTCTGGCGGGGAAGATCATCAGAATGGCAAGAAGTGTTGTATTGAAACTCTCAAAAAAATATCCTTATCAAGATATCTATGCCAAAAGTCTTTCCTAAAAAACACGTTTT
>JAJFTV010000170.1 GCA_021372725.1 Chloroflexota bacterium
TCCCCTGATCAATGACCATTTACAACGGTTGATCGCCGGAGAAGAGGTGATGATCCCGTATTATGACTTCATAGCCGGAAAACGAGTACCTGATAAAACCTGCATGAAACTGACAGCAAGTGACCTGATCCTTATAGATTCCCTGCATGGGCTGTACCCCGCCATGACCGAGGGGGTTGACAATGCCTTGAAATTCAAGCTCTACTTAGAGCCATTGCTGCAGATGAAGGGCATGGACGGCGAATACATACATTGGACAGATATCCGTCTCATCCGACGCATGCTCCGGGATGCTTCCCATCGCGCGTATGACCCCAGACAGACACTGGAACACTGGCACTATGTTCGCTCCAGTGAGATGCGAAATATCATTCCCAATATCAACACAACGGATGCAATCGTCAATTCGGCCATGCCGTATGAGCTCTCCTTATATGCATCCCGCTTGAAGGAGGCTTTCCAGGGATGGGCGGAGGAATTCAGGGGTAACGCGCTCAAGGAGGATGCCTTCATCCGCGCGGAAAGGGTCGCACGTCTACTCGCATCCATTACACCGGTTCAGGATGATGGGCAGGTACCGCTCGATTCTGTTATCAGGGAGTTCATTGGCGGTTCGAGTCTGAAATATTAAGAAGGAAGTCAATGGGAAAAAAGGTACGGTTGGAAAAATTGAATCCATTTAAAGACCGAACGCCAGTCCAGCGCCAGCATGCGTCGGAATACCTGCTGATCACGCTGATCAGTTTTGCCACCTCAGTTGGCGGTACAAGGTTATTTCTTGAGATCACAGGATACCCTAAGCTCGGCAGCGGTGAGATCCACATTGCCCATGTGCTGTGGGGGGGACTCTTTCTCTTTATCGCTTCCTTGCTTCACTTGATCCTAGCAAATGAATGGGCACTGCAGCTTTCGGCTTTACTGGCAGGATTTGGCATTGGTTTATTTATCGATGAGGTGGGTAAGTTTATCACGCAGACGAACGATTATTTCTACCCTGCCGCGGCACCCATAGTCTATGTAATATTCTTATTAACAGTTCTGCTTTTTGCGCAGATTCGTAATAGTCGGAAAACCTCGACCAGGGCGGAAATGTATGGCATCCTGGAGGATTTTAAGGAGGTTTTGGATCATGATCTTTCTACGGATGAGTATAATGACCTGCTTACACGACTTGATATTGTGATCACAAAAAATGAAACAACGGCTTTGGTGGAACTGGCGCAAAGTCTCAAGGATTCCCTGGAGGCAAATCGTTCCAGGGTTGTCCCGAAAGACCCGATGCTCTTTGATCGCATTCGTATTTGGGCATTAAGTGTAGAAAAAAAGTGGTTGGACCGCAAACGATTAAGGCATATCCTGATCATCGGACTTCTGGCCTGGGGTGTGTGGGCGCTTGTCTCCCCGATCGGATTCCTGCTTACCTCGCGCAATGCCTCACAACTACAGGTTTTCCTTGAGCAGTTGATTTCCAACCGCCTGGTGCGCAGTGCCAGCGGGCTGAACTGGTTCGAAGCCCGGGTGCTCCTCGAGGGCAGTGTTGGAGTCATCTCACTGGTGGCCGCCGGATTGATGATTGTGAAAGCAGAGAAAAAGGGGGTGTGGACAGGCATCGTTGACCTGCTTATCACTCTTACTTTGGTCAATCCCCTTGTTTTCTATTTTGATCAATTCAGTTCCATGATCGCGGCAATCTTTCAATTTGTACTTTTCATTTTTTTACTGCGATACCGGAGTAGGTTTCTAGCCAAAACAGAGTCGAAAATGAAGGATTGACCGGATATTCCCACCATGGTCTCAATCTGATGGAACCTTTTCAAAACAGAAGGAAATATTATTCGTCACAGTAACCCGGTCACACTC
>JAJFTV010000121.1 GCA_021372725.1 Chloroflexota bacterium
AGGGCGGATTGCCGCCAATAATTACAGGCCATTTTTTTGCCCTTCAACGGCACCCTACTCAAGCGCGGATTAACCCATTCACAGGGTGCGGATGCCCTCCCCAGTGCCATGCGTCCATCCACACAGACACAGCTATTCAAATGGGCCTTTATAAAAGCTGAATCATTGGCATTCCGGTTCCATATTATAGAACTTGAACAATTACCTCATGGGCGGATGCTGAAGGCAATGTCGTGAATAGAGTAGCCGTGTAGGCTGGAACTGGAAAACATGTCTGCCGGCTTTTATTGAGTATCTGCGAAAACCGGCGCCTGACAGATGCTTCGCCCATGTGATGAAAAAACCTTTTCTACGACCCATCCGATAATTTCATCCGCGCGTACTCCAGCAGACTGATGGAATCGCTCCACACGTTTTCCGTCGTGCTGTCCAACACCACGGCGATCATCAGCCTGTCGTTGAAATACGCGGAGGAAATCAGGCAGCTTCCCGCCTCGTTGGTGGTGCCGGTTTTGATCCCATTGGCGGGAGCATAGTAGTAGACATCGTGCAAATCCAGCAACCGGTTGGTATTTTGCCACCGCAAGGTAATGGAGCCGTTTTCGGATACGATCTCACGAGTTTGGTAAACGGGTGTCTGCACAATATCTCTGAACGTGCTGTTCTGCATGGCGGTTTGCGCGATGATTGCCAGATCATACGCGCTGGAATAATGATCGGGGTCGTGAAATCCGTCCGGGTTGACGAAATGTGAATTCAGCGCGCCGATTTCTTTGGCGCGTTTATTCATCATCGCCGAAAAATACGCCACGGCTTCGTCGACGGACGCAAACGCCGTGCCGCTTTCCCGTCGGGCAGTATTTACCGCGATCACAAACGCGGCATCCGAGCCTGAAATAAGCAGCAGACCGTACAACAGGTCTTTCATTGAAATATTCTGTCCCAAAGCCAGACCGGCTTTGTTGGCATTAACACGCAAGGGAGTGTAGGCTTGATCGATCTCCTCACCCACCACAATGCGTTCGTCCAGGTCAAAATGCTCCAGCGCCAGCAGCGCCGTCATAATCTTGGTGGTGCTGGCCGGAAACATCTCCTGGGATGAGTTTTTCCCAAGCAAAACCTCACCGCTTTGCGCATCCAGCAACACGGCGCTGACGGCGCTCAAATTCAAGCCCGACTGTTCATACAGCAGGTTTTGATATGCTGCGGTGGCGGCTGCATCCGCGGTGGCGGTGGGGCTGAGGGTTTGTGTGGCGGCCGGTGTGGGTGTGTTGAAAGGTGTTTCAGTAGCCGCCGGCGCTTGCGGTAATAAATCGGCGGCCGGTTTCGGATTGCAAGCGGTCAGCCAGATTGCCATCAGTATAAGCATAAGGAGAAGGCTTTGTTTGGCGATTTTCAGGCTTTTTTGTGATGCTTTCATAACACACCCTACGGGTTCTTACGCGCCACCTTCACCGCCAGCCAGACGCCCAACACGATCCCCAACACCACCAAACCCGCGCCCCACAACGGAAAATCCTCACCCGCCGCCTGCAATACAGACACCTTCGTCGGCGACGGACTGGCCGTGGGGGTAATGGTGGCGCTGGGTTTTGGCGTGGGGGTATCGGCCGCGTGCGTGGGTGTTGAGGTGGGTACGGTGGCCGTCGCTGTGGGTGTGGGCGAGATGGTCACCAAAGTCAGCGGCCACACCAGCAGCAGCTGCCCGGCGTAGATGTCGCTGGAGTCCACCTTAATGTTGTTCCAGGCGCGGATTTGATCCATGCTGATGTGATAGGCCTCGGCGATAGACCACATGGTCTGGCCGTAGCCCACCAGATGCACCAGCGAACCGTCCGGGTGAGACGTACTGGTCACCAGCGGCACCAGCGGGATGGGCGAGGGCAGTTCGGTGGGGGGTGCGTTTGGGTCAGCCGCACTGTCGCCGGAGGGCAGCCCTCCGGGGGGACGTACGTCGATGGTGTAGTACTCATCCACACCATCGTTGGCCACCCCGGCGCCGATCGACCCGGAAGCGTAGCCCACCATCGGCTTCAGGTGAATGGCATCCTGCCAAATACTGAACACAGCATTTTCAGGGGTGAGGAAACCGATCATGCCCGTGGCAATGTTTTCTTCATAACCCATTTCCCACGGAGATGAGCCGTTGGCGCGCGTGTGCGTGGCGGTTTTAATGGAGGCCTGGTAATTGGAGTGCGCCTGGGCTGCGCTCATCAGCCCGCTGTCCACCGTATAGGGGGCCAGCCCATAGCTGGCGCGCAGCAGATTGACCTGATCGATGATAGCGTAAGGCGAAGTGGCGCGCGTTTGGGCGGCTTTGGCCGGCAGAAAGCAGACCGCCAGCAGGAACAGCAGGCAAAAAGCCGTCCCCTGTAAAGAGCGACGATATATGGATAGTTTTGTCCGGCGCTGCCGCATAAATGACGCTTACCTTGTAAGGAATAATGCTTCAGGAGCGATTGTACTCCAAATTGATGAATTTCACCCCATCCCTTTACAGAGGCTGTCCAAAAAGTAAGTAGACAGCCTCTGTACTTTGTTCAAGAAACATGATTCAAAGGTATTGAACTTCGAAAAAAGCGATCTGCGGATGTGGAGAGTGTTTTTGGGTTGATCAAACAAAATATGGGGTTCAGGAGGTTTCTTTTCAGACAGTCCCTACCTCACAGCCAGGAGTGTTACGCCCGGTTGTCATCACGAAAGAGAAATCCACCCATGGTAATCTCGGTCATGCGCCGGTATTTGTGTTAAGATAATCCTGTTAATGATTCTCATCATCCAATATAGAGGTTTCCATGTGTGATTCATTTGTTGCCCTTCCCCCTGCCACCGCCGGAAAATCGATCATCCTGGCTAAAAGCGCCGACTGTCGTGTCAATGAAGCCCATGCCTTGCTGCATCTTCCCCGCCGGACGCATAATCCCGGTGAAATGCTGCTGGCCACCCATATCATGATCCCGCAAGCGGAGGAGACCTGTGATGTCATCCTCAGCCGTTCATTCTGGACCTGGGGCGGTGAAATAGGGTTGAACGAGTACGGCGTGGCCATTGGAAACGAAGCCGTCTACTCCACCGTCATGAAGGATGAAAAAGACGACGGCCTGATCACCATGGATCTGCTGCGGCTGGGGCTCGAGCGCGCCAAAACCGCCCGGCAGGCTGTGCAGATCATCGGTGACCTGGTTCACCGCTTTGGACAGGGCGGCAACTGTGAGGTGTGCGGCAACTCGCATTTCGATTCGAGCTTCCTGATTGCCGATACGACCGAAGCCTGGATACTGGAAACCGCCGGCCGCGAATGGGCAGCAAAAAAGACCAACTCCATCGATTCCATCTCCAACGCCTATACCATCCACAGCGATTGGGATCTGTGCTCGCTAGGCGAGCAGGAGCCCGGTCTGGACTGGAATGCCAGAATTGCCGATCTGACCAAATTGGAAGAACTGGGTTCCATCGAACGCCAGCAGACGACCGCCGGTTTTCTCAATGACATCGGCAAGAATATCACCATCCGTGATGCCTTCAACCTTCTTCGCAGCCATCCCGACGGGTATCATCCTTCCAAACCAAACGGGCACCCCATCTGCTCGCATGCCGGCCCGGGCAGCGGCCTGTGGAATGCCTGTGGAGCCATGGCCTCCGAGGTCGGCCCCGACGGGATGATCGGCTGGTTTACCGGTACATCCGGAACCTGTACCTCCATTTTCAAGCCGGTCTTCCCCGGCCTGGATCTACCGGATATGGGCACTTATCCCTCTGAAACCTTCGACCCGCAATCCATGTGGTGGATCGGCGAGCTGCTTCATCGCCGCGCCATGGCCGATTTTGACAATGCCGTGCCCGCCATCCGCAAGGATTTTGACGCCCTGGAGGACAAGTTCATCATCGAAGCTCGCAGCGTCATCAAGGGCACCCGTATCGAAAAACAGCAGTTCATGGATGAGTGTTTTCGCAGGGCTGCCGAGGCCACCAGCCGCTGGATCTACCTGCTGGCCGGGAGAAAAGATCTGCAATTCGCCGATCCGGCCTTTGGTGAAGCCTGGGCTCAATACAACCGCGAGGCAGGCCTTACCGGAATGCCAGCCTAGTTTTCTGGCTGTTCAGAAAGAAAATACAAACCGCCATCACTGCAATTTCAGCGCAATGGCGGTTTGTTGTCAACCCGGTGTGCAAAGTATTTATCACGGGTAGTCGATGGTGACGCTTTCGAATTCCACCTCAATGGGGTAAACATTAAACGATGAGACCGAAACCCCGACCTGTCCTTCCTTCAATACATATTTGGTTTCCTCAAGACGTCTTGTTTCAACTCCGTTGATGTAAAGGATCAATGTTTTTCCCTTGCAAACCACTGCATACTCGTTGATATCCTTGCCGGTGTGGATTGCAGTGGATCCGCCATCCGCAATTAATTTGTAATGAGGATCCCTTAGATCATAAAAGTAGATCCAGTACAAACCGCTGTTGGCAATGTTAAACTCATACCAGCCCCGTTCTGCATCATACCGGCAGATCAAACTGACGTTATTGTTGTTGTAGCCGCGATTCTCTGCCACAGCGGTAAGCGCTACGTCTTCATAAGAATATGGCGAATACAGCAGATAGGCGTAAATATCCTCGCCGTTCAAATAAAATGTCAGTTTCCCATTTTTGGTATAGAAATCTGCCTTATCTTCTATCCCTGACATAAAGAAGTATTCCCAATTCGACAAATCTCCATCAAACTCCTCGGTGAAAAAATCGGGGGCGCTGGCAGGTACGGTGGGACTGGCTTCAACCACAACGGTCGGTGAATCGGTGGGGATGGATATTGTAGGCACCGGCACCGTCGGAGATGGAAGGTCAGTGGGCACAGGGGATGGGATTTCTGTGTTGGTTGGCTGTGTTACCGCCGGTTCACTGGTATTTGTAGGGTTCGTGGTTGTGTCATCCCCTGTTGAAATGGCACAACTGATCATAAATAATCCGATTAAAACAAGAACAAATGCACGAGAAAATCTTGCCTTGTGATGCTTCATGCTTTTCCTCCCATAGATCGAAATAAGACAGAATATTTACCGCCATAGTATAGCATGAAGGTCTGTCCTCCCTTGTATTTTTATCCAAAACTATCAAATTTCTTAACCCCTTTTTGTGAGTTGGCTGAAATGGTAGAATAAAGATCACGCTATCATGCGAACTCGACCTCCCCCGGATCGGAACAAAGCCATGCAAAATAATGAAATCCCTCCAGTGCCAGAGATCAACCCGCCAGAATCACAAAAATCCAGTCTCTTCCTGAACCTCATGCGTGTCATGGTGATTGCAGGAGTGTTGAGCGTCGTAGCCGGGATCATCAATCTGTTTGCTGCGCAAACGCAGTCATTGGCCCCGAAAACCAGCCTGGCCGATGGTTTGTTCAACATCGGCATGGGGGTAATGCTGGTGATCTGTTCCAGATTCCTGACAAAAGGCAAGTCTCTTGTCATCTGGCTGTTTGGCGCAACCATCCTGGGCAGCGTGGTTTACAGCTATGCCATGGGACGCGGCGCCAACTATATCATTGCCCTGGCAGGTGGTTATGTTCTCGTTCAGCTTTATAACCTGAAGAAAAACAAGGAATTGGTGTAGAAGTAAGTACCGCTTGCGTTTCCGCATTGAGTTAATTATTCACCTGGCCCCTGGGCGGATGGTTCGCTGCGCTCACCATGACAACGGCGCGGACATCCCACCCCGGTTGTCATCGCGAACGCAGTGAGGGATCGTACAAGGGCCTGCCTCCACAACTCTCCAAATATGCAGTTGTCAGGTGGATTCGCACTTTAAACCTGCCACTCCTTGAATTAAAAAGGGCTGCCCGATGATTTATCGGGCAGCCCTCGTTCATCAAATCATTTCCTTTACTTTTCGACTCTCTTGATCGCCACCGACAGCTCTTCGCCGTCAAACTTGAACGGTTCGGGACTGTACGCTCCCTCGGGCGCATCACCTTCTGCCAGCTCCAGGGCCAGCACTTCGCCCATGACATATTCGCGGTGAGCCTTCATGGCCTGCTGCAAACCATCCGAGGCGTGGTAGTACAACTTGATCCGGTCTGATATCTCAAAACCGGCATCCTTGCGTATGCTCTGCACGCGCCGCACCACCTCGCGCGCCAGGCCTTCCAACCGCAGTTCGGGCGTGATGATCGAATCGACGGCCACCGTCACCAGACGGTCGGCAGCTACGGTCAGGCCCTCCACCGGATGAGTCTCCACCAGTATCTCCTCGGGGGCAAGTTCCACCGTTTCGCCATCCAGCGTCACCGGAACCGACTCGCCGGCAGAAACAGCCCGATTGACTGCATGCCCATCCATTTCAGCCATAGCCTGTTTCAGCGCCGGGAAGCGGCTGCCGAAGCGCGGCCCCAGCAGCTTGTTGTTGGGCAGAATACGGTAACTGACCAGCTTCTCGGCGTGTGAGACCGTCTCGAAAGATTTTACATTCAGCTCATCCCGGATGATCTCCACCAGAAAGTCCGGCAGCTCCCGGCCATGATCGGCGGTATAAACCAGCACGCGGGCCAGCGGTTGGCGTACCTTTAGATTCGCACTGGCGCGTGCTCCCAAACCCAGACTGGCAATCTTTCTGCCCAATTCCATCTGCGTCACCAGTTCACTGTCCAGTACCGACGTGTCAGCCTGCGGGTAACTGGTAAAGTGAACACTTTCATACGCCTGCTCATTCATCGAGCGGACCAGGTTCTGGTACATCACCTCGGTGACAAACGGCAGTACCGGTGCCAGCAGCCGTCCCAGTTTGACCAGCACGTGATACAGCGTGGCATAGGCAGTGTTTTTATCGGCATCATGCTCGCTCTTCCAGAAACGCCGGCGGCTGCGGCGGACATACCAGTTGGTCAGGTCCTCTACAAACGGCTCCACCGCCAGTGTCATCGCGAACGCATCCGAGTTTTCCAGCGCTTCATTCACCTGCGCCGTCACATCGTTCAGGCGGGCCAGTATCCACCTGTCCAGCGGGTTGTCGCTGACCGGGGCGGCACCTTCGGGTATTTGCGGATCGAAGCCAGCCGGGTCGGGCTGCCAGCCGTCCATTGCAGCATACGTGACAAAGAAACTGTACACATTCCAGAGCGGGATCAGAAAACCCCGGCGTACCTCTTCCGCCCGGTTATAGCCGAACAACAGATTATTCTCGGGCTTCTGGGCGCAGTACATCCAGCGCATCACATCCACACCCATCCTGTCGGCCGCCTCGTTGAACTCAATCGAGTTGCCCCTGCTCTTGTGCATCTCTTGCCCGTCTTCAGCCAGCAGGGCTGCATAGCTGAAAACCTGCTTAAACGGCGCACTGCCATCGATGACGGTCGCCATCACCAGCAGGCTGTAGAACCAGTTGCGGAATTGACCGGGGAATGATTCACTGATCCAGTTGGCTGGATACCACTCGCGCCAGTAAGCCGGATCAGAGCGGTAGCGGGTGGTGCTGAAGCTGACAATGCCGGCATCCAGCCAGGGATTGCCCACATCGGCTATACGATGCATCAATCCTCCGCACTTCGGGCATTTGATCTTGATGGCATCGATATAAGGCCGGTGTGGGGTATGGCCTTCAAACTGTTCCCAACCCTCAACAGCGCGCTCTTTCAATTCGATTTCATCGCCGATCACCTCGTGATGCTTGCAGGAATCACACACCCAAATCGGCAGCGCCAGCCCCCAGAAGCGTTTCTTGGAAATCATCCAGTCATGCATATTACGCAGCCAGTCCAGTTCGCGGGCATGCCCAAACTCGGGGATCCAGCGGATCTGGTCAACCACATCCATGATTTGGTAGCGCAGGCTGCGGCTCTTTTCTTCGGCGGTCAGTTCTTCGCGCGGTTTGTCGTAGCTCTCCCCCATGCTGATGTACCATTCATCCACCAGGCGGAAGACCAGTTCGGTTTTGCAGCGCCAGCAGGTGGGATAGCGGTGGGTATAATTCTCCACCTTGTACAGCAAACCCTTCTGTTCCAGTATTTTGAAGATCGGCTGGGCCACCTCAGACACATGCATACCGGTAAAATCACCGTAATGTGACAGGAAATAACCCTCTTCATCCAGCGGAGCCAGCAACGGGAAGCCGTGCTCACGACCCAGTTGGAAATCCTCGGCACCGCAGCCCGGGGCAATATGCACAATACCGGTCCCTTCAGCATCCCCAACATCCTCCCACAGGATCACCTGATGAGCCTGAACAGCACTGATCTTCACATCCTTGACCAGCTCTTTCAGTTCGGTACGCCCACCGATCATGTTGGCTGCCTCCAGATCATCAAAAGGCCCGTCATAGGTCCAGCCCTCCATTTCAGTACCCTTCAGCTCGCCCAGTACCTCGTACTTGCCTTTGAGCATGTGTGTGGTACCCCTGGAAAGATAGAAGATTTCATCCCCCTGCTTGACCTTAACGTAGGTTAATTGCGGGCCGACCGCAGCAGCCACGTTGCTGGTCAGCGTCCAGGGAGTTGTGGTCCACACCAGCAGTGACTCCCCTGGCCGGCCGCGTAGCGGAAAGCGCAGCGTTACACTGGGGTGGGTCAATTCTTCGTACCCGTCGGTGACGATTTCATGCTGGCTGATACCCGTGGCACAGCGCGGGCACCACGGCATCACATCAGCGCCCTGGTAAAGCCAGCCACGCTCCGCACAGGTCTTGATAAAACGCCAGATCATGTAGTTGTTCTCATTGGAGAAAGTGAAGTAACTTCCGCCCATTTCAGCCATGCCCAACCGACCTACCAGTTGCTCGACCGTACCTGTGACGGGTCCATCCGCTCCCTGCACGGTCATCATCTGTGACGGATCTTCCACCAGCTTGTCGGCCATCTGGCGCAGCACCTCGGGATCGTTCCAGTCCATCCAGTAACCCAGCCGGACGGATTGTTCCGTCTGGACGGCGGCGTAGCGCAGGACACGCTCCTTGCATTTGAGCACGAATTTGGCCAGTCCGTATTCTTCGATATTCTTCTTGCTGGCAAAGCCCAGCGCCTTCTCGACCTCCACTTCCACCCACAGACCCTGGCAGTCAAAACCGTTCTGGTAACGCAGCTCGCGGCCGCGCATGGCCCAGAAGCGATTGAAAACGTCCTTGTAGGTACGTCCCCACCCATGGTGGACACCCATGGGATTGTTGGCGGTAATTGGTCCATCGATGAACGACCACTTGGGCTGCCCCTTGTGAAGTGTACACATTTTGCGGAAAGCAGCGCTGCTTTTCCAGAAATCAAGCACTTCGTGCTCCTGCTCGACAAAATTCACCATGCTGGCTGCTTTTTTGAACGTCTTGGTTGACATTGGCAAACTTCCTCTTTCCATCGTCAAATATTAAAAAACCTTCCTCCCGGGCGAACCAAAAGGTTTACGCACACAGGGACGAAGGTCGATATATTCACACTTCGCGGTACCACCCCGCTTCCCGCCGTATAACGGGCACTTGCCAGGACGTTTGGCCATGAAGACATGGCTTATTATCCCGTGTCGTTGATAACGGACGATTCCCGGCGTACCTAATCAGGTATTATTCCATCTGCCCTTTCAGTTTGCAGCTCCGGAAGGATTTTCAACCTGTCAGGCTGCCCCGGCTCTCACCACCCCGGGTTCGCTGCCAAACCTTGTACAGGCCTACTCGTTTCCATCACAGCTTTTACGTATTAATAAGGTAGATTATGCCATAATCCCGAAAGGTGGTCAAGTGCAGTGTCAGACCTGCAATGAAACAGAATAATCCCGCGGGTGTTTGTAATGGGCAAGAAAACAAATTAAAAAGCATTTTCCCTATTACTCAACCTGTCTGATGTCAGCTTTTCATTTGGGCTAATACAGCAAGCGGTTCATTATTATCCGGTTCCTCAAGGTATGAGGTTGCATAATGAGTAAATAATATTTCGCCTGCTTTAGCGACTAAAAATACGGTCGGTGTGCCGAGCGATAAAAAATGTTTAACCTGAAAATACCGTGCTGCCACCCTTGAACCTTTGTCGCTCAATATCATGTAAGGTGGATTGTTACTGTTATAGTGCCTTTCAATCATTTTAGGGCCATTGGGAACAATGACCAGCACTTCTGTATTGAAATTCTTGAATTTTTGATAATCATGGCGCAACTGCGCCATATGATTTGTGCAATGAGGTCAGGCAAAACCGATGTTAAAAACCAACAGAACATTCTGCTTTTGATAAATATCAGACAATCTAATATCGACACCCTTATGATCGGGGAGAATAAAATCCGGGGCAAGGTCACCCACTGATAAACGTTTCATCAACACCTCAATATAGTCGTAAGCCGTAAAACCACAACCTCAAGTTGCATATTTGGCAATGATCATAACAAATATGGTTTATTGTATCAAAATTTCGAAACCAGGTTACCGCTCCCTATCATAATACAGGGAGCGGTATTCTATCGTTGTACCGATTTGCTTATCCCTTTGGCGGGAACAGTTGTTCATACTTGTGATTAAGATACCTGAAATACGGCTCTACCGTTAACGAGCTACCGGTTGACCGCCGCAGCAGCTCGTCGGGCAGGAAGGCATGGCCGTGACGGTAAACATTTTCTGTTAACCAGTCCAACAAGGGTTGATATTCGCCTTTTGCAAGAGCCGGTTCGATTTCCAGGTTTTGTTTCAAGGCTGCTTCATAAAGCTGGGCTGATACCACATTACCCAGTGTATAACTGCAGAAGGAACCAAATAAACCGGACGACCAGTGGATGTCCTGCAACACGCCCAGGCGGTTATTGGGCGGCGTAACACCCAAATATTCCTGGTATTTGGCGTTCCAGACCTCGGGCAGCTCTTTAATCGATATAGAGCCATCCAGCAGACCCATTTCAATTTCCACGCGAATCATGATGTGAAAATTGTAGGTGACCTCGTCTGATTCGGTTCGAATCAGGCTCGGTTTAACACGGTTGACCGCCCGATAAAACTGCTCTGCATCCACATCTTTGAGCTGGTCAGGGAAATAGGATTGCAGCAATGGAAAATGGTTATTCCAGAAGACCTGGCTGCGCCCGACCAGGTTCTCCCACATCCGTGATTGTGCTTCATGAAAACCGTAACTGGTGCCGGCAACGGCATACAAATCAAGCAGATCGGTCGCCAGGGCAGTGCGGGTGATGGCAGGATTTGCACCCTGTTCATAGAGCGCGTGCCCGGTTTCATGAAACAAACCAAACAAAGCCTGTGGAGCATACTTTTCGTCGTAACGGGTCGTAATGCGGACATCCTGCCGGGTAAAAGAAATCTCAAATGGATGAACAGTCAAATCCACTTTGCCCCGTTTAAAGTCATAACCGAATTTCCTGGAGATGTCGGTGGCAAATGCTTTTTGTCTGTCAGCCGGGTAGAGCCGCTCGGTCAGAAAATCATGCCGTGCTTCAGGATATGCCTTTGCCCGCTCAAGGATGGGTGTTAAGCCAGCTTTCAACTCCGCAAATAATGCTTTCAAACGTTTTGCAGTCATGCCGGGTTCATAACGAACCAGCAAGGCATCATAAGGATGATCGGAGTAACCGACTCCTTCCGCTATTCCGCGCTGAAGTTTGACCATTTTCTCTAAATACGGTGCGAAAGACTGAAAATCATCGTTCTTGCGGGCTTCAATCCAGACCGTCTGCGAGATCATTTTTAACTCATTCAGCTCTGTGACCAATGAAACTGGAATTTTTCGGGCTACTTCATAATGCTCACGCGCATAACGTACTGCACGTACGCGGTAACTGTCTTCCGGCTCACCTTTCACCTCTTTTTCAGCGGCTTCGATCATCTGAAGCGTCTTGGGGTTCGTAAACATCTCCTGGGCAATTCCAGCTACCGTGCTGATCTGATGACCACGGGTCACTGTGCCTTCTTCCGGCATCTGTGTGCGGGCATCCCAGGTTAACAGATTCAACACACAGCACAGATCGTTAATTTTTCCAATATGAGTATTAAATTCATCATAAGCGCTCATTATTTGTCCTTTCAAATTGTTGCTCAAGTGGCCGCGAGTTCTTTAAAATACAGCACCCAGGCTCTCAATCCATCCTTCAGGCGTTGCACGCGGAAAAATTCGTTGGGGGCGTGATAATCTTCGTCGGCTGTGGAAAATGAGAAGAAAATGGTATCTGCTTTCAGATAATTTCTAAAGGCCTCAGCAATGGGCAGCGTGGCACCGATCCTCACAATGATCGGTTCCTGCTGATAAATTTCCTTCAACACGTTTTTCGCCGTCTGCAAACCAATATGGTTCTCCGGCACGCTGTAGGCGGGCACGCCCCTTTCTGATTCTTTTATTTCCAACCGCACACCAGCCGGTCGATGTTCTTGCAAATGCCTGCTGATCTTTTCGCGGATATCCGCAGGAGACTGGTTGGGTACCAGCCGGCAACTGATCTTTGCATGGGCTTCTGCCGGTAAGACAGTCTTCATCCCCTCACCCTGATACCCACCCCACATGCCGACAATCTCAAGCGTCGGCCGAGCCCAATTGCGTTCCAACAGGCTGAAACCAGGTTCACCAAATCCTTCCGGGGAACCCACTTCTTCCAGATATTTCTTTTCATCAAACGGCAATTCTCTGATCGCCATCCTCTCCGATTCGGACAACTCCGCAACCTGGTCGTAGAAACCGTTTACCGCAATCCTGCCATCGGGGTCATGCAAACTGGCCAGCAGCTCTGCCAGCGCGTGCAGCGGATTGGCGACCGCGCCGCCATGCCGCCCGGAGTGCAAATCCTTTTTCGGTCCATATACCGAGAATTCCATTGACATACTGCCACGGCTGGCGACAGTCAACGAGGGTTCGCTGATACGCCACATTGCGCCATCACAGGAAAGCACAAAATCACAGGCCAGGAGCTCGGAATGTGTCCGCATGAATTCATCGATGCTGGGGCTGCCGATCTCTTCCTCGCCTTCCAGCAAAAATTTGATATTAACCGGTAAAGCCCCGGCTGTTGATAAATACGCCCTGGTCACCTCAACAGCAGTCAGAACGGGCCCTTTATCATCAGAAACACCCCTCGCATAGATTCTGCCATCCCTGCACTCCGGTTTGAATGGATCCGTTTTCCATTTATCGAGCGGATCGACCGGCTGAACATCATAATGCCCATAGACCAGGACTGTGGGTTTCCCAGGTGCATCAAGCCATTCGGCATACACCAGTGGATTATGTTCTGTTCTAAATTTTGTGACTGAATGCATACCGGCAGATGCCAGCTCATTTACCAGCCAGTCCGCCGCCTTTTCGATCGCTTCGTGGCAATTTGAATCAGCGCTGATACTTGGGATACTGACAAATGCCAATAATCGATCCATGATCGGGTCGAAATTCGCGTCAAGATAATCTAAGGTTGATTGAGCCATTGCTTCTCCAATCCAGGGCGACTCTATCCGCTGCTTCCTCTGTTTTGCGATAAGAGAGACTGCTGTTTCCAACAGTCTCTCATACCAAGGGAGAAAAATGAAAATGAACGAAAGTGATTAAGCTCCAATGGCCAGCAAAGGATCATCGTTGTTGATGGCCAACGACGAGACCAGGAATAATACCCGCCCGGTTGCAGTGGCTGTAACAGTTTGCAGGGTGTTGCCCCAGACGTCTGTAACTTTGCCCAGAACCTGGCCTTTCTGCACATCCTCGCCAACATTAATGCCCGGATACCAGAAACCGGTATGCTCGCTGCGCAGCCAGATGAAATCCTGCAAAACGATTGTTTCAACTTTCTCTGGTTTACCACCGCTCAGCATGTCATACTGGCGCATGACACGGTTGACACCCTGAACAAGACATTCTACATCCTTGCGCGGCCAGATGCCCTGACCACCGGATTCAACCAAAAGGGCCGGAGTACCGCCGCCCGCAACTGCCGAGAAGGTTGACCCGGCTGTGCCTACTTTGCGAACCAGATATTTGATGCCAAATACCTGTGCCAGCTCAAGCGAGGCTTTATCAACAGAAGGGTTGCCTGTTTCCGGGAAGAGTGCGAAAGGAACCAGTGCTTCGATCAAATCGCCGCCATGAAGATCAATAAAATAATTTGCCTGTTGGATCACGTTTTTAGTCAGCCAGGCTGCAATTTGTTCTGATGGACCGCCATCCGCTTTTCCGGGGAAAACACGGTTTAGATTAACGCCGTCCATCGGATTGAGATAGATCGAGCGAACAGGAAAGCCCGCTTGATTGACGACAGGTACAACAATCACACAGCCATTTATATCTTCAGGTTTCAAGGTTTGGCCAATTTCAAGGGCTGCCGCGGCACTGGCATATTCAGCCGCGTGGATGCCGCCAAAAATAACCAGAGTTGGGCCGTCATTTTTCCCATTGATCAAAAACACAGGCAGGGAAAATGGCTTTCCATTTACTGGAAATTCAACAACACCTGTCACTTTCTCGCCGGCTTTGGCAGATAATGTACTGACAACACATTCCTTTTTCACAAAATATCTCCTCTTCTCAGCTTATTTTTTCGCCAGGGGGCCGGTCGTTTCCACCGGGGGCAGCGTTACTTTGCGGAATTCTTCGATAAAATTAGCCAGATAGTCAGCCTGGCCTTCCAGGAATCTTTCACCAATTTCTTTGGTTCCGGTCGAAGGCTCAATTGTATAGTCTTTGGCTCCAGTTAATCCAAATTCCATCAGATCGCCGGTGTCGGTGATGTCTGCGGTAAACAGGTTCACGCCCACAACACCGCCCTGGAATTTTGTGGAATGCGGATCAAGCGTAACAAGTTTGTCGCTCAGGTCCTTATTCTTGGGGAGCCTGGCTACATCCATATCCACCAGGCTCTCATCGATACCCAAAACCGCCGATACTTCCACATAATCGGCATGACCAATGGCCTGCCAGCTTGGATCAATGGCCGGTGCAATCTGCCACCAAACCGCCACGGCTGAAGGGATACAGCGTTCGCGCAGCCAGATGCCGCATTGGCGCAAAGCGTTTAAGTTACCGCCGTGGCCATCAATGAACAAGATGTGCGTGGTTCCATATTTCAAAAGATCTTCACAGAGGTCAATCAATACCTGACGCAGGGTATCCTCGTGTAAGGACATGGTCCCCGGAAAGGTGGTGTGATATTTGGCATAACCAAACGGGATGGTGGGGGTGACAATGACTTTGGATTTTTTTACCAGACGGGCAGCAATCTCACGGGGAACCATAAAATCTGTCCCTACCGGGAGGTGCGGGCCGTGCTGTTCAGTTGATCCAATCGGTATGACTACGAAGGTTGTGTCTTCAAAAGCTTTTTTCGCTTTTGGCCAGGTTAATTTTTCCAGCATGTATCCTTTTTCCATTTTGTCCTCTTTTTGTGTGATGTATGATAGTTATTTCTTTTGTTTTCGTAATTCGGCAGCAGGGCCTTCCTCACCCACTGGCGGGAATTTGACCTTGCGAAATTCCTCAATAAACTCTGCCAGATAGTCCGCCAGAGAATTTAAGATCTTGTTGCCCATCTCGGCGCTGGCTGTCGTCGGTTCGATATCATAGTTCTCTGCCGCAGACTCGCCGTATTCCAGCATATCGCCGGTCACGGTCACATCGGTCATCACACCATTAATCATCAATGTATGCCCTTTGAACCTGACAACACCCAGGTTATCCAACTGCAGAGCGGGTGTCAGGCTGCGGTTTTTATGGTTCTTCGCTACCTGTAAATCGACCAGCGCGGGATCGATCGCCAGCATGGCGGCCGTTTCAATATAATCGGCATGTCCGATCATGTTATAGCTGGGATCGGCGATGGTGGCCATCTCCCACCATGATGCGACAGATGCCGGTACGCATCTTTCACGCAGCCATTCACCGGCCTTTTTCAGCGGGCCATGATTGCCGCCATGGCCATTTACAAACAAAATATGAGTGGTTCCGTACTTCAATAAATCCTCACAGACATCGATTAAAGCATGTTGCAGCGTCTCTTCCTGCAATGCCATGGTTCCGGGAAAACCGGTGTGATACTTGGCATATCCGAAAGGCAGGATGGGGGTGACAATCACCTTTGACCTTTCCGAAACGCGCCTTGCAAGCTCCTTTGCGACAATCCAGTCGGTTCCAGTTGGCAGATGAGGGCCATGCTGTTCATTTGAGCCGGTTGGGATGACAACAACAGTCGTTTCTTTAAAAGCTTCCCGTGCTTGCGGCCAGGTAAGCTTCTCCAATAAATAACCCTTTGTCATGTCTTTAAACCCTCCAAAATTTCCTATTAGTCCAAAGCGGGAAGATATCAGATTTCTTCTCCGCCCTTATAGACTCGAACGATATTTTCTTTCCGCTGCAATATGCTCACATCGGTCAACGGGTTACCTTTGACAAACACCAGGTCTGCCAGTTTGCCTGCTTCGATGGTACCGATATCTTTATCCATATCCAGGCATTCAGCTCCATTTCGGGTAGCTGCGATGATGGCCTCCATGGGTGAATATCCACCGTTTACCAGCTCTTCAAGTTCCATGGCATTTTTTCCGTGATATGCCCAGAACCCGGCATCCGTACCGACACATACTTTTACACCCGCCTTGTGCGCCCGTTCCAGAGATACCCAGCGGTCATCACATACTTTAAGAATCCAGTTCCAGCCGCCTTCACTTGAACCCGTCCGCTCCTTGCCATAAGCAAGACCCTGCGTGTGAGTCGTCAGTGTCGGCACATAAAAGACTCCTTTCTCTGCCATCATTTTGGTTTGCTCATCGCTCAACCACGGGGCATGTTCAATGGAATTTAAGCCGGCCCGTATGCCGTCGGTTATTCCCTGGCCGCCATGCGCATGTGCGGCTACGCGCACTTTCGCCCAACGGGCTTCTTCACACACAGCAGCCATTTCCTCATAACTCATTTCCTGACGGTACGGTTCAGACAAATCATGTGAACCGCCGGCAGCATTCACCTTCAGCGTATCAGCTCCCCGTTTAAGCTGCTCACGTGCCGCTCTGCGGCAGCCCCAGGGGCCATCACCCACACCGGTTCTTCCCCAGACCATCACTTCCGGCACAACCGATGCTTTATCCATGTGCCCGCCCGTTACGCAGATACCCTGACCGGCTGTTCTCATCCGTGGGCCAATTACCAGGCCGGCGTTAATCGCATTCCGCAAGGCCACATCCACGTAAAACGGTGCATCCAGGCATCGTATGGTTGTAAACCCTGCCTCCAGATCTTTCCTGGCATTGGCAGAAGCACGAAAGGCAAGATCAGCTTGAGAATGTGTGATTTTATCCAGCTCATAGTCTGACAGGCCGCCTTCCACATGGACATGCGTGTGGCAATCCACCATACCAGGGATGACAGTGTACGCCGTTGCATCGATCACCTCGTCTTCCGGCGAAACCTGCACAGCCTCGGTTGGCAGAACAGCCTTTATCCGGCTGCCTTCTATCAGAATTGAGTAATTTTCCATTACATATTCATGAATACTGTCAATCAGAATACCGCTACGAATGATTTTCACAATGCGCTCCTATTTCACAGCGAAACAAGATACAAAATGACCGCTGGATTTCTCTTCCAGTCTTGGGAATTCCACTGCACAGCGGTCGAATGATAGCGGACAACGCGGCCTGAATGGGCAGCCAGGCGGAATATTGATTGGATTGGGAGGTTCACCGGCAATGGCGATCGCCTTCTTGCGCTTACGCGGGTTCGCCACTGGTGCAGCAGCCAGCAGCGCCTGTGAGTATGGATGCAGAGGTAAGATGAACAAATCTCTGGCAGGAGCCAGTTCTACAATGCTGCCCAGATACATGACAGCAACGCGGTCGCTTACGTGTTGTACCAGACGCAGGTCATGGGTAATAAACATCATAGCCAGTTGATATTTTTCTCGTAATTCCATCAACAGGTTAATCACCTGCGCCTGAATGGATACATCCAGTGCCGAAACGGGTTCGTCCGCCACAATAAATTTGGGGTTTACTGCCAACGCGCGCGCCAGCCCCACCCGTTGCCGCTGACCACCGCTTAATGAGTGCGGGTATCTCTCTGCGATATCAGGTCCCAGACCAACCGTGTTGAGCAGATTTTTCACACGGTCGTCAAGCTCACTAACGCTGCAAATGTGGTGTACCAGATTCGGTTCACCAACTATCCGGCCGACTTTCTGTCGCGGGTTTAATGATGAATAGGGATCTTGAAAAACTACCTGCATCTTGGAGCGCATCGTTACCACATCCCGGCCTTTCATCTCCAGGAAATTTTTGCCCTCGAATAACACCTCGCCTTTATCCGGTTCATACAGGCGCAAGATACAACGTCCAAGCGTAGTTTTGCCACAGCCACTTTCACCTACCAGGCCAAGACACTCACCGGCTTTAATAGCCAGGTCAACTTCATAAACCGCCCGCAGATATTCGGGTTTCTTTCCCAGCGCCTGGCGTAAAACCGATTTACCCAGCACAAACGTTTTCGAAAGATTTTTAACCTGCACTAAAGGCGTCTCAATAGTATCCACATTTATTTTCTCTTCCACCGGGTTCAGCTCCATATTTCCTCAAATCGAATACAGGCAGAGAAATGGCCTGGCTTTACTGGCCTGAGCTGCGGATCTGCTGTTCTACAGGCATCCATCACATAACGGCAGCGGGGAGCAAACGAGCAGCCTGCCGGCAAATTAAGCAAATCAGGCGGGTTCCCCTGTATCGGGACCAATTTTTTACCTTTCAACTCACCGGTTGGGATTGATTCCATCAAGCCGAGTGTGTATGGATGCCGGCTGTTCTCGAACAGCTCGATCACATCTGCCATCTCCACAATTCTGCCAGCATACATCACTGCCACCCGATCGCAGAGCTGTGCCACAACACCCAAATCGTGGGTTACCCACACCACACTGGCGCCAGTCTCAGCCTGAAGATCTTGAACCAGCTTGATGATCTGATCCTGAATGGTCACATCCAGGGCTGTCGTAGGTTCATCGGCCAGCAAAACTTTTGGACGGCACGATAGAGCAATGGCGATCATTGCCCGTTGGCGCATACCTCCGCTGAATTGATGGGGGTACTCGCTAATCCGGCGTTCAGGCACAGGTATGCCCACCTTGCGCAGCAGCTCGATGGATTGATTGCGGGCTTCTGACTGAGATACACCTTCATGCTGCACAATCGTCTCCATCATTTGTTCCCCGATCGTCCAGACCGGGTTAAGTGCTGTCATCGGCTCCTGCAAGATCATAGAGACTTCTTTTCCGCGATATTGCACCAATCGGCTCTCCGGCCAATCCAGGATATCCATTTCATTGTAAAAAATCTTTCCGTTGACAATTTTCCCAGGTTCCGGGACAAGCCGCAGGATGGAACGACAGGTCATACTTTTACCGCTGCCGCTTTCTCCAACCAATCCCAATACTTCACCTTCCTTGACAGAAAATGTCACACCATCTACAGCTTTTACCAAACCATCCTGAAGTTTGAAATAAGTTTTTAGATCCTGAACTTTTAAGATTTCCGCCATATCCATTCTCACTATCCTAAAAACTGGTTCCTTGGAGCTTAATCCTTCGGCCGCAGTAAGCCGGATAAGCCGTCTCCGAACAAGCTGAAAGAAAAGCCAACAACGGCCAGCGCCAATCCAGGGAAAATACTCAACCATGGAGCAATGGTAATAAATTCGCGGCCATTGGCAATTTCAACACCCCATTCCGGTTTTGGTGGTTGTACACCAAGCCCCAGGAATCCCAGGGACGCTCCGGCCATAATACACATAACAACATCTGACATGGCATACACAATATTCGGTGAGATGATATTGGGCAACAAATGCTGGATCAAGATCCGCCAATCACTGTATCCCAGCGCCTTGGCAGCCAGGACATATTCCTGGTTCTTCGCCACCAGCACTTCTCCACGAGTAATCCTGGCGTAAGAAATCCAACCCACCAGAATCAGGGCAATATACATGTTCATTAAACCTGGTCCCAGCACTGCAAGAATCACAATCACCAACACATAAAACGGAAAAGCGACGTTGATATCCACAAACCTCATTAATATTGAATCAATCGCTCCGCCATAATAACCGGATACCGCTCCTATCACGCATCCAAAAACGAACGGGATTGAAACGCAAATAATCCCAATTGAGAGGTCGAGCCGCGAGGCAATGATGATACGCGACAGGATATCTCTACCAAATTTATCGGTACCCAGCAAATGTCCAGTTGTGCCTGGTGGTTTTAAGATAGCTTGATAATCGGTTTCAATGGGATCGTATGGCGCCAGACTCTCAGCGAAAAGGGCGACAAGACAGATTAACAAAACTGCAACGACGCCAAGGACAAATGTCCTTCTCCTCACAATAAACTGCCAGAGATGTTTCCAGGTGTTTTTACCGGTATTTTTTTTCTCAAGCGTTACAACAGTCATGAAGAAGCCTCCTCATAGAGTCACCCTTGGATCCAGGAAGGAGTAAACAATATCGTTCGCCAGGTAAATGAACGATACCAGAATCCCAAAGACCAGTGTCAGACCCTGGACAACGATGTAATCTCGCCCGTTGATACCCTGTATCATCGTGTAACCCATGCCGGGGATGGCAAAAACGGTCTCAATAACCACTGAACCACCAACCATCGAACTTAAATAAAGACCGACAATGGTGACACTAGAAATCGCAGCATTTCGCAGTACATGCCGTAAAAAAATCAGTCGTTCACGCAGCCCTTTCGCATGGGCAAAGACAACGTGCTCCGACTGTAAAATGCTAATGATGTTATCGCGCATGTTACGGGTTAACACAGCCGTCATGTGCAGGCTTAATGTGACAGCCGGCAGGAATAAATCCTGTAAACGATTAAGAAAACCTTCCCTGACGCCCCCAACCGGGAAAATTGGAATTTTCACTCCAAAAAGAATTAGCAGGATAATCCCAACCCAGAAATTGGGTGTTGATAACGTACCCATCAACACTACTCGAACCACCTGGTCAAACCAGCCATTTTTATGAAGCGCAGTCAGAAGCGAAAGCGGAATAGAAACAACTAATGAAATAAACACTGCATAAAAGGCAAGGAACAGAGTTAGAGGCAGGCGGTTTTGAATTAATTCAGTCACAGGTGTGCGCAGGATGACCGAATCACCAAGCTGGCCTTTTGCAATGTTCTGTAAAAATATTACAAATTGCATATACAAAGGTTTATCAAGACCCATATAACGGGTTAACGCTTCCACCCGTTCAGGTGTTGCTTTTAACCCCAACATGACTGTCGCCGGGTCACCAGGGATTAATCTGATGATAAAAAACACCACCACCGTGATGATGATAATTGTAGGAATAGCCTGTAATATTCTTCCCACAATGTAGATAAACTTGTCATTCATTCAACAAAGCCCTCCAGATGACAGTGGGGTTGTGAGCTGGCCTTTCAGCCAGCTCACAATCTTGCCTGAATTCGACTTACTGAGAAAGCCAAACCTTACCGAACTTCAACCAGCCCAGAGGAATCTGATAGAAGTTGTTGACATTCTTGTTTACGAACGTGTCGAACGGGTTGTTGAACAAAATGACAGCTACACCCTGTTCGTTGAATATCTTTTGCAATTCTTTGTACATGTCACAGCGAGCGTCAGGATCAAATTCTTTGCGGGCTTTGTCTGCCAGTTCAAGGGCAGCATCGTCAGTCCAGCCGGAATACAACGCCGGGTCAACCATGAAGAAAGCAGTCTGTTCTTCTGGATCAAGGACATCATCTGTCCACTGATAACCAGCAATGGCGGTGAAGGTTTTCTGCGAGAATGATTCGCTGACCACAGGGCCTTCCAACTGCTGAGTTTCAACGGTAAAACCAACCTGGCTCCACATATCCTGCAATGCTGTGGCAATGTCGCTGCCAATCAGAGAACTGGAGGGAATATCCATGTGAATGGTTGGAATCTCGCCGCCTGCATATTTTGACTGGGCAATTAATTCCCTGGCTTTTTCCGGGTCGTATTCAAAACCATAGTCGCCGGTCCAGCAGGCGCTGCCGGGTGAGAAGAATGATTTGGCGGGGGTGGCAACACCAGAGGTGGTAACCTGTACCAGGGCTTCCCGGTCAATAGCGTAATTCAAAGCAAGCCGGATATTCACGTCATCGAATGGGGGTTTGGTGTGATTGAGGAAAATATAACGGCTCTGGGTGGCCGGCCACAGTGTGAGATTGGCAACGGGATCGCTCTTGAGCGTTTCGATCATTGAGTAAGGAGACCCATCAGTACCCAATACGGTTTCAGACTGAACCTGAAGAACCCTGGTGGTCGCTTCAGGGACCTGGGTAACAACTATTTCGTCCAGGTAGGGCAGTGGCTGGCCATCTTCACCCAACTGCCAGTAATAGGGATTGGGCTCCAGAACGAACACTTCGCCGACTTTCCATTCTTTAACCATGAACGGGCCGGTGGTTACCGGATCTTTCATAAATTCATCGACGCCCAACTTTTCAAATTCCGCTTTGTTATAAACACCAACTGCCAGCAGCGACATAAGAGAAAGGGCTGACGGCGAGGGCTCAGCCAGGGTCATCTTGAAGGTCTTGGCATCAACGGCTTCTGTTGAGGCAATATTTTCAAACAACCAGGTGTTTGAGCCATCGGTGCGGGCACGGTCTATAGAGAAGACGACATCATCTGCAGTCAGATCAGTGCCATTGTTAAATTTGGCATCCCTCAGATGGAAGGTGTAAGATAATTCATCTTCACTCATTTCCCATGTCTCAGCCAGGCCGGGTTCCAGGTCTGTGCCGGCGTCGTTGAGCATGACCAGTGGTTCAATTACGTTTACCATAATCCACCAGTCTTGATTAGCAGTTGACCAGGTCATATCCAGGTTTTCCGGGATGGCACCGCGCGCCCAGGAGAGTGTACCGCCGCGAACAATTCCGGAAGCAGGTGGTTCGGGGGTTGGTGGTATGGTTGGTTGAACCGGTACCTCTGTTGCAGCAGGGGCCTCAACTTCTGCCGGTGCTTCAGTTGCAGCAGGGGCTTCAGATGACGGTGCTTCAGTTGCTGCAGGAGCACACCCGGCCAAAACGATCGTAAAAACGATCATCAGGCTTAACAAGATTTCTACGTTTTTTTTCATTACAAATTCTCCTTTTACTCATTTATCATAAACTTCTACATTTCAGACATGTCAGATAGGATCCATGTCTTTCCATTTTGTGTGTTTTATCTCGTCCTCACCTCCTTTTCAAAAACATTCAAACTGAACCTGCAACATAAATATATTTCTCCTCTGGCAGCTACATTATAGGGTGCTTTTCGTACCAGAATGCTGCACGTTCGTATGCTGAAGCCACTTGCAAGATTGTAGCTTCAGCCATTGGTGCTCCGGCAATCTGCAGCCCGAGCGGCAGATGATCCTGCCCAAATCCGCAGGGAACCGTCACTGCCGGCAGCCCTGTTAGATTGTAAATTCCTGTTCGTCTTGCCTCATCTGAACCCTGACCCGCTGCCACCACCGGGTCCTCCGCTGGCGCCTCAAAAGCCACTGTTGGATTGACAATCACATCCACTTTTTGAAAAACCTCAAGAAAAGCTGCCAGCAGTTTATTGCGGTATTGTTGGGCTCGTAGATAATCCACCGCGGAAAGCATTGTGCCAAGTTCAAGCTGCTGGCGCGTCATTTCCGCATAATTCTCGGGTTCTTCCTTTAACATGTGTTCATGCGCCAGCGTGGCTTCAGGCAATATTGAAATCAGCATAGCCTGGTCCGCCAGATCGATATCCGGTATGGAAACCGGCACCAGTTCACCGCCAAGTTCTTCCAACGTTTTTACAGCTTTCCAACTGACTTCTCCAACCAGGGGACGAAGATCAGGATGGTTTATATGATGTTCCAGAACACCAATTTTCACCCCCTTCAATTCCATGTTTAAACCGACACAATAATCCGGCACCGGGCTACGGGATGAAGTTGGATCCTGCGGGTCATATCCGGCGACCACTTGCAGGAGAATCGCCGCATCTTTAACCGAGCGTGCCATAATTCCAACATGATCCAATGACCAGGAAAGCGGAAATACACCATGCTTGCTTACCCGTCCGTAGGTAGGTTTAAGCCCCACAACGCCACAGTAAGACGCCGGAATACGAATTGAACCACCCGTATCTGTTCCCAGGGAACCCCAGCCAATCCCTGCTGAAATGGATGCTGCCGATCCGCTGCTCGAACCGCCTGCCGTCCGGGAAACATCCCACGGATTATTGCACTGACCGTAATCTGGATGCACAATGCCATAGGCAAATTCCAGCAAGTTGCATTTACCGATTAAAATTGCGCCGGAATCCATGAGCCGCTGGGCGCTGGTTGCCGTCTGTTCGGGAATACGGTTTACCCAGTGACGTGATCCGGCAGTCGTGCGAATACCGGCGGTATCAAAAATATCCTTCAATGAAAAGGGGATGCCATGCAGCGGGCCTAAATCCAGACCACTACGCAGGGCTATTTCGGCATCTTGAGCGTCTCTCAGCGCCTGTTCTCTCAGCACGGTGATAAATGCATTCAGGCGGCCATCCACCTGTTCGATTCTGTCCAACACAGCCCGGGTAACCTCAACCGGAGACAGAGCGCCGCTGCGGTACAGCTTGCCAAGCGAAGTGATATCCTGATATAAAAGCTCGCTGTCGCTCATTGTTGCTCATTCTCCTGGTCATGAACCATCCAGGCAGAAGGTTGAAAGAAATTTACCGGTTCAACACCTGCGCGGTTCAGGGCTTCAATCTTGCCGGCTTCCTCCAACATCCAGTCAAGCTGTGGTGCGAGGATTTCACAGCGTTCGAGATTTAACCCAAAGCCTGCCAATTTTGCCAGCAGCAAAGCCGTCTCAGCACTCACACTACCGCGTTTCATCGCTGATTAATCCTCATGTCCTGTCACACGATCCAGTTCGATGACCACATTTCCGGCATCGACATGCGGGCTGGTGCGGATAACCGTGACGTGTCCATCAAACAGCGCTTTCACATCGGAAATATGCTCGCCAAATACATTTCTGTATTCGCCGATCACCTGGCTTTCCTTCACCCAGTCGCCCAGTTTGACGGCCGGGTACCACATGGCGTCAACCTCGCTGCGGATGGCAGCATGTTCAGCACTGAACATGCGTTTGACCGTATTGACAATGGTTCCCTTCCGCATACCCAGATGGATCATGATATTTCGCAGGCCCACCAGGTGGCGCTCGGTATCTTCCATGGTCAGAATACCCTGTTTTCCTGACTCCGCCAGGATCGACGGAATACCTTCCAGCGACATCGCCCGGAAACCGGATGTGTGCAAAGGTCTGGGGAGTTGGGTCAGGTCACCGCCTACCACCATCGGGATGTTATAGACCATTGCCAATTCACGGGATTTTTCATCCACTGCTTCATTGCCGGTGATTGGGGCATTGACAAACGGCACCAGCGCTTCCGGAATATCACCGCCGTGCAATTCTACATAATAATCAGCCGTGCGCAGAACGTTTTCGGTGATGTGATAAGCCATCACCTCGCTAAATGAGCCTTCCGGATCGCCCGGAAAAACCCGCCCTGGATTGATGCCATCCTGGGGAACCAAAAAGCCCAGGTTGTTTTCAAATGCCGGCAGATTATAGATCATGACAACTTTAAGAGTGCCCTTCAGTTTTTCCGGTTCAACCTCACGGAACAGGCGAATGGCTGCTTCTATCCCGCAGAATTCACTGCCATGCATGCCGCCCAGAACAACCAGTGTGGGGCCTTCTTCAACACCATAAACCGTACCAACCGGAAAACGGATTGCTTCACCGGTTGGTTTATAAGTAAACTCCAGCCAACCCTGTTCTTTTTTACCCGGCGTCTTTGTCATGTTAGTTTCTCCTTGTTTTTGTATTCCATAACACAAATTTTTTTTGTTGCTTATCTTGGTAGTGATGTTGTAAATAGCCTGCCTAAATCTCGGCAATTTCCATCGTTTCACCCCTGAACAGAATCAACCGTTCAGGATCAGGTTTCCCTGAGCAGGTCATCTTCATTAAACCATCCGGCCCAGGCTGTGATCCCGCATTATCCAGATGGGCAGCATCGACACCGGCCTTAAAGGCATGATCGAGAAAAACCAGTGCCCCAAATGTCATGCCGGGAGAGTCAAAATCAGGCAACGGATCACCGTTCAATGCCAGGCGGAATAACTCATTACTGTGCGACGGTACCTGGGGTGACCAGTGCCGAACACGCACCATACGGTTCGGCCAGAGTTTACCGGAGGGTGAAACCGTGGATACCATGCCATCGGCCGTCAGCACCGTGCATTGCGGCCAGAGTTCCAGCGCCGCTTCGGCCAGTTTTGCTGCAGCCGGATCGTGCATAGTCAGAAAAACAGAGAATGGCTGGTTCTCCGCAGGCAGACTGTCAAGCCAGGCTGCACCCCGTTTTTCGATTGCAAAACGAAACGCCTCCAGGCTTTTATTCACATAACGCTGTTCGTCCTCATCCAGTTTGGTTAATGGCAGCAAATGCTCTGGCCATGGCAGCGCAGTCCAATCAACAGAAGGCGCCAGGGGTGCTGCACCGGCCAATGCGCGGGCAATACCATCCACGCCGGTGGACATTCGATAGCGGCGGGCTGAGGTCTGAGGCCATTCCATCAGCTCCTCCACTGTGCTCTTCACAAATACGACGGGAACTTTCTCTGACAGTTTACCGGCTACCCGCTCGAAACGGGACGATTCACCCAGGTACACCAGAATATCAACATCATCCGGATCAACAGGCAGCGGGTCAATACCAAATACCGAAAACGCCGGCAGCCAGCTTTTCTCCATCTTTCCGGCTGCGTCCCATGCGGCAACAATTGACTCTTCTTCCTCTTTTCCAAGCGCTGCGAAAACAACTGCCAAGCCCACACGCGGCGCCAGTTTTCCCGTTGTTTCATTTTGATTGAAGTTTTTCGATTTGTTCAAGGTCATTCTCTCTGTTTTTCAAATAATTCCCGCATGCCCATTTCAAGCCAAATTTCACGTCCTCTATTGAGGAGGAAATCAAAGTCCCCCTTTCCACCTCAATAGAATACTCGTAAATCAATATTCTTTACTGATGTTTCTTTTTCCACTCGTCGACCAGACCGCGTTTGACCAGTTCCTGTGCGATCTGAACTGCATTCTGGGCAGCACCCTTGCGTACATTATCGGATACTACAAAGAAATTCAAGGTATTCGGGTTGGAGATGTCCTCACGGATCCGGCCGATATGAGTATCATTGCCACCGGCCACTTTAACCGGCTGCGGGAATTCGAGCTTCTCGATATCATCCACGACCTTCAAACCGGATTGTTTGCGGCATGCTTCACGGAATTCATCGGCGGTCACTTTTCGCTCGGTTTCAACATTCAGGCTGACAGCATGGCAAACCAAAGTCGGAACACGAATACAGGTGCAGGTAATGGCGATCTTGTCATCGTGCAATATCTTGCGTGTTTCATTGACCATCTTCCATTCTTCCAGGGTATACCCCTGATCGCCAAATTTATCGATGAAAGGAATCAGGTTATAAGCAATTTGATAGTTGAAAATCTGCGGCGGCGTTATCGGGAAACCGGAAGCTCCATCCATAGCCTGTTTCTTCAATTCCATCATGCCGCGTACCGCACCGCCTGAAGTGGACTGATAGGACGAGGCGACAATTCGTTTGATGGGTGAAAGATTGTATAAAACTTTATCAGCGATGATGCAGGCAGCAGTAGTACAGTTGGGGTTGGCAACGATGCCGGGATGCCAGTTCAGATCATCACCATTAACTTCGGGAATCACCAGGGGTACGTCGGGAACTTGTCGAAAAGTACGGCTGTTATCAATGGCAATGGCGCCTTTTTTTACAGCCCTGGGTACAAGGTCTTTGCTGATTTCATCGTTGGTGGCAAACAGAACAATATCCATTCCCTCAAATGCCTCTTCGCATGCTTCCTGGGTCAGATAGATCTTGTCTTTAAATTTAACAGGCGCGCCAACCATGTTTTTAGCTTCCAGCAGGCGTAATTCATCGACAGGAAAATCATACTCTTCCAAAATCTGGGTCATGGTGGTTCCAACCAGTCCAAGTGCCCCTGCAACTGCAACATTATATTTTTTCATTGTTAATCATCTCCTATAATCTTCAAACTATTTGGTTCTAACTTTCTTCACTTGCGATAAAGCCATGTTCAATCAACGTGTTGCCAACCTTGATGGCTGGGCTTGTACGTACCATTGAGACGATCCCGTCCAGCTTTGCCCTCACTTCAGCCACAGGCTCACCGAAATAATCGCGGATATAGCCAACTACCTCGCCTGTTGTGACGCGCTGATTGAGATGAACAACCGGGTACCACATACCGGCATATTCTGAACGGATTGACGTATAGTTTTCAATGAATTTGCGCTTGGCGGTGTTGACAATCTCTCCGTTCATCATTCCCAGGTGCACCATAATATTCCGCAAACCTGTAAGATGAGTCTCGACTTCGTCCATCTTTAAAATTCCCTGCTGTCCAGATTCGGCCAGCATGGATGGTGCCCCGCGCATCATGGCCGTACCAAAGGCATTGTGAGGCGGGTTATCTTTGGAGAATTGTGCTCCCT
Organism: Chloroflexota bacterium; assembly: GCA_021372725.1. Classification (GTDB taxonomy): domain Bacteria; phylum Chloroflexota; class Anaerolineae; order Anaerolineales; family Anaerolineaceae; genus JAJFTV01. Next base: position 28,549 of record JAJFTV010000121.1, read on the forward strand.
TTACAACCAGTGGAATGTTGTAAATTTCAGCCATCTTGCGGGATTTTTCGTCCACATCCGGGTCACCGCTGCGCAAATGCATCACAAAGGGTGTCAGCGCTTCAGGAATATCGCCGCCATGCAGTTCTACAAAATAATCGCACTTGCTCAGCACTTCCTGGTTGAAATAAAATGCCATGGCTTCGCCGTACGTACCCAGGCGGCTGCCTGGAAAAGTGCTCATCGGGTTCTTGCCATCATGCGGCACCAGAAATCCGAGATTATTTTCAAAAGCCGGCACGTTGTACATCATGCCAACTTTCAAAACACCCCTTAATTTTTTGGGGTCGGCTTCATTGAACAGCCGGATCGCGGCTTCAATTCCGGCGAATTCACTGCCGTGCATTCCACCCAACACCAGCAGTGTGGGTCCGTCATTTTCACCATAGACGGTGCCGACCGGAAATCGAATGGGTTCGCCGGTATTCCGATATTGAAAAGTCAGCCAGCCGTGCTCTTTCACGCCTTTTTTCTCAGGCATAATACCCTCCAATAACCCAATCAAACATTAGCCGTTTTCTGAAATTTATCCCAGCCGTTTTGCAGAAAATCTTCCAGTTCTGTAACAGCCAGCTCAAAGAATTCACGCATGACAGGTTCAGGCTGCAAATACTTGCCGCCTTTTACCCCATCTCCTGAGACGGCTTTGACATCTTCAGGGGTCTGTGCATACGTATCTTCGAAGTAAACCTGCTCCTTGAACTTGTCCGGGATGGGCGCAACCATATTGATCCACTGGAAGGTCTCCAACCACGAGGCATGATCGCGCTGTGTACCGCCCAGCTCGTTAATACGGGCATAAGTCTTCGGCATCAAATACCATTCGCGGAATTTCAATGTCAAATCGGAATGATCCACCAGGTATTCTGTGATCGCTTCCTTGGCGCGCATATTGCCGCCATGACCGCTGAAGAACAATATTCTCTTAAAACCAACCCGGGCAACACTGTCGATCATATCTTTGATCAGACTGTAATAAGTGCTGACTCTCAGCGAGACTGTACCGGGAAACGCCAGCGAGAATGGAGAGGGCCCAAAGTGAAGCGGCGGTGCCAGAAGGATATTCTGCCGGGTGCAGGCTTCTTTTGCAATCTCATAGGCGCATTGCGTATCTGTCGAAAGCGATGCATAACCATGTTCCTCAGTTGCGCCTAAAACAAAGACGATACGATCATCCTTCTTCAAATATTCTTCTACCATCATCCAGTTTGCTTTTTCAACTAACATATACTTTCTCCTTGTCTGTAAACAGTTTGTTCTTTATTGGCACAATTCACTGCCGGTTACTTTACCGGTTCAGTCTTCAGGAATTTGTCCCAGCCATTTTGCAGAAAATCTTCCAGTTCACTGACTGCCAGCTCATAAAGCCCACGCATCACAGGTTCCGGTTGTGTATATTTACCGCCAAACACACCATCTCCAATTGCCGAACGCAATTCTTCAGGTGACAGGGCATAATGATCTGCAATATAGACCTGTTCCTTGAACTTGTCGGGGATCTCAACCGGCTGGTTGATCCATGGAAAACTCTCAAGCCAGGAAGCATGATCCCAGGAAGTGGATCCAAGTTCCGTGATTCTGGCGTATGTTTTTGGTAACAGATACCATTCGCGGAATTTAAGTGTAAGGTCTGAGCGGGTTAACAGATATTCAGTGCTGGCTTCTTTTGCGCGCATATTGCCGCCATGGCCGCTGAAGAACAGAATACGTTTGAACCCAACCCTGGCTGCGCTGTCAATCATATCCTTGATCACATTCAGATATGTTTCATTTCGCAGGGATACAGTTCCCGGAAATGCCAGCGAAAAAGCAGAGGGCCCAAAATGGAGAGGGGGAGCCAACAACACATTCTGTCGTTCACAGGCTTCTTTGGCAATTTCCCAGGCACACTGAGTGTCTGTCGAGAGCGTGTTGTACCCATGTTCCTCTGTCGCCCCCAGAACATACACAATCCGGTCATCTTTTTTCAGATACTCTTCAACCATCATCCAGTTTGACTTTTCAACTAACATGCTCTTTCCTTTCATTTAATAAATATTTTAAAGGTTGCTCAAATAAAATCATGAGCCGCATTAATTCATTGTTATCTCCGTCTTTTTGCAGCATCTCTACGCTTCCTGTCCACCAACCCTTAATACATCTGCCAATCCGTCTGCCAGCAAGGCAAAACCACCGCCAGTGATAATGATGGCTATCCCAGGGAAGAAGGAAATCCACCAGGCTGTGGTCATAAAGTTGCGCCCTTCAGCAATAATCGTCCCCCACTCTGGTGTAGGTGGCTGAACACCCAGTCCCAAAAAGCCCAGCGTGGCAGCCAACAGAATATCCAAAGAAATGTCAAGAGCACCAAAAAGGATAGCAGTACTGACAACATTCGGTAAAATATGCCGCAGCATGATACGAAGATCGCTATAGCCCAGCACTTTGGCAGAAATAACATATTCCTGTTTTTTTGCTATTAATATTTCGCTGCGTACAACTCTGGCATAAATAATCCAACTTGAAATCGTTACAGCAATAATTACGTTTTTTAGGCCAGGCCCTAAAACAGCAATCAAGGCAATGATCAGCACCATAAACGGAAAAGCAACCACGATATCTACCAAACGCATAAATAGGGTGTCAAGAAATCCTCCATAATATCCTGAAATCAATCCGATGATGATGCCAATAATCAATGGAAATAATACCGATAAAACACCAATCTCAAGGTCCAGAGGGGTTGCACTGATAATTCTCGAAAACAGGTCTCGCCCGTATTGGTCAGTGCCTAAAATGTGTACACGATCAGGTGGTTGTAACAAGTTTTTCAGGTTCTGTTCAACCGGATCGAACGGTGATATTTGCTGACTAAAAATTGCAACAATTACAATCGCACAGACAATGATCATGCCCCAAAAGAATGATGGATTCCTTCGCCAGATGCGGGATTTGCTGGAAAACCACTGCCAAACATCCATTTCGTTTGTTTGGTCAGATAATGATAAAAGGGTCATATAGAACAGTTCTCCAATTTATTTCACTCAAGTGTCACACGAGGATCAATAACTGAGTACATCAGATCTGTTGCCAGATTGATCAGGATAATCATTGCCGAAAAATACAAAGTCACCGCCTGCACCACTGTATAATCGCGGGAAAATATTGCATCCAACATCAGGCTGCCCATACCAGGTATGGCAAAAACTTTTTCAACAACAACTGTTCCGCCAACAAGGTAGCCAATGTTCACGCCCAATATTGTTACAGTCGGTATTAGCGAATTACGCAGAATGTGGCGAATAAGAACAAGCCGCTCCTGTAAACCTTTCGCCCGGGCAAAGTCGACATAATCAGCCTGAACAACGTTGATAATATCTGAACGCAGGGATCGAACCATCCATGAAGATTGATGTAAGGCAAGTGCGAAAGCTGGTAAAAACAGGTGTACAAAATGTTGAGGGAAAGTATCACCATAACCGCTTACGGGAAAAATATTAAATTTAAGACTAAAAATCAATAAGAGAATAATGCTTACCCAAAAATCAGGCATTCCTAAAGCGATCATAAATCCACCGCGAATCAAGTTGTCAGCGGGTGAATCCTTATGCAATGCTGCATATAAGGCCGTGGGTAACGTAATAAAAATGGAAATTATCGTAGCATAAAGTGTCAAAAAAAGGGTTATTGGTAATCTTCTGCCAATTAAATTGGAGGCAGGAGTATTGTACATAATTGAATTACCAAGGTTCAATGTAAGAATATCTCTTACAAAGATGCCATACTGAACTAACACTGGTTTATCCAAACCCATCTGACGATGAAGGTTCGCAACCCCTTCAGGTGTAGCTCTAATTCCCAAACGAATAACAGCAGGGTCACCAGGGATTGCCCTGATCAGGAAGAATAATGCGATTGTGATACCCAGAACAACTGGCACCATTTGCATTAGTCGAACAAGAATATAATTCACTCGCTGCATTTCCTGGTCTCCGCGTTACAAAGTAAACAGGCGTTCCACCTCCCTCATATTGGGATACGAGGGAGGTGGAACGCACGAAATCATTCCGTAACAGTTAAATCACGCCAAATATAGGTTCCTAATGGTGTCTGATAAAAATTTTGGACATTAGAGCGAGTAATTACCAGGAATGGATTGTGGTATAGAGGAATGAAAGGTACTTCTTCATTAAAAATCTCCTGAATACGCTTATACATCGCCTCACGTTCAGGACCATCCGGGGTTTTTAAGGCATCCGCTGCCAATTGATCGATTTCATCATTTTGGAAGCCAGTGTGGAATGACTCTGCAGTATCGTACACCACGGAATAGTTCACGCTTTCACTCGGATCCGGAATATCGTCTGTCCAATAATTGAATTGCAGCTCAAAATTATTGTCATAATACGATTGATTCCACAGGCCAGACTCAAGTGGCTCAATCACTAAATCAACGCCCAATTTGGACCACATATCTTTAATCAGCGTTGCCAATTGAAGTGATGATTCGCTGCCAGTTATTATCTGAACAGTGATCTTGAATCCATCAGGGTAACCGGCCTCTTGCATCAGAGCCTGTGCTTTTTCGAGGTCAAATGGCCAACCTTCCAGGTCAGTGTTGTAATACAACGAGCCCCGTGGTCGAAAAGTGGTTGCAACTTCACCGACTCCAAAATTGATCGCATCAATAAGAGCCTGGCGGTCAATCGCGTAAGCCAATGCGGTGCGTACTTTTACATCATTTAGCGGCTCATTTCTCATATTGAGTGTTACAGAGCCGGTGTAAGTTGATGGAAAAGTGAGAACTGTTAGATTAGTATCCGTTTTTAGTTCATTTACACGATTGAAGGGTGGATAGTTTATGGCATCCACCTCACCGGCCTGAAGAGCTATGATTCGAGTATTATCATCCGGGATGGTTTTAATTAATATTTCGTCCATGGAAATATTGGCTGCATCCCAATAATATGGGTTTTTGACAAGCAGCATTGATTCGCCACGCTTCCACTCTTTCATAATGTAGGGTCCGGCACCGATGGGTTTTTCCATAAATGCTTCCCACCCACCGGCTGCTTCCACCAGTTTCTTTGGCATAACCACTGCATTAAATAATGCCGGTGTATAGATGAATGGAGTGTATGGTTCTGTCAGTGAGAAAACGACCTTCTCCTCGTCAGCGGTTACCTCTGATACAGCATCAAATGTAAATGACCAAATTCCATTATTTGGATCTCTTGCCCGATTCAATGACCATTCCCAGTCTTCAGGAGTTATTGGAGAACCGTCGGCAAACTTAAGATCAGGCTTAAGATAGAAAGTCCATGTTAATTGGTCCTCACTCACTTCCCATCGCTCAGCCAGATCAGCTTCGACGGTGTTATCTTTGGTAAACCGAAGTAAGCCGGAGTAATACTGCTGCATGTACCAGATATCAGCATTGGCATCATTCATAACCGGATCCGGGTTTACCGCATCCATATAACGACCAAATACAAATACTTTCTTCTCAGCAGGGGCGGCTTCGGTTGCAGACGTTTGTTCAGCCGGCGCAGATGGTGCACAACCTGCAATCATTGCAAGCATCATGACGATGAAGACAACAAAACTAATATCCCGAAATCTTGTTGACATTATTCCTCCTCTAAAGAACATTATTCAATAGTCACACCGGTGAACACCGGTTTTGCCGATCTGATTCTGTTTTCAAACCAATATCAATCATTAATGTTTCAAAAACCTCCTTTTAGAATTTCTCCCAAGTCAAAAATAACCATACGAAAAGGTTACTTTCCCCTATTAAAGGTTTTTCCTTGCATTCATCACCACCGGACAGGCAGCCATGTGTTTGTAACCTGCTTCAATTAATTCAGGTTGATCCACTTTGCAGCTTTCAATAGCCAGCGGGCAGCGCGGGTGAAACCGGCAGCCGGGTGGTATATGGATCGGGCTTGGAGGGTCGCCAAGTAAGGCAGGTCTTTCTGTTCGGTTTTCAGGATCCAGCTCCGGTGCAGCCGCCAGCAATGCTTGTGTGTAAGGATGAACAGGATTATTAAAGATCTCGCGGGTCGAGCCAATTTCCATAATCTTGCCCAGATACATCACCGCAATCCGGTCGCTGACATGGCGCACCACCCGCAGATCATGTGTTACAAACAACATGGTCAAATCGAGCTTTTCTTTTAAATCCAGCAGCAGGTTAATGACTTGAGCCTGAATGGACACATCCAGCGCAGAGACCGGTTCATCGGCCAGCAGCAGCCTGGGTTCCATGGCCAGCGCTTTTGCAACGCCAATCCTTTGCCGTTGCCCACCGCTGAAATTTGCTGGCAGACGATTCAAAGCATCCGATGTCAACCCAACCATCGTCAGCAATTCATTCACCCTGTCCAGACGTTCTTCCTCAGGCCGGATATTATGAACACTCAATATCTCCATCAAAACCTGTTTGACAGTCATGCGCGGGTTCAACGATGAGTAAGGATCCTGAAATACAACCTGGAACTTGCGTCGTTCAGTTCGAAGCTCTTTTTTACTCAATTTCAGGATGTCTTTGCCTTCATGCATGATGATTCCGCTGCTGGGATCGTAAATACGCGCAATGCACCGCAATAATGTGGTTTTACCGCTTCCGGATTCACCCACCAAACCCAGCGTTTCGCCCTTGTAAATGTCAAGCGATACATCATCCACTGCGTGAACCGTTTCTTTTTCGTACCGTAAGATAGTCTTCAGCAGTCCACGCGGCAGGTCAAAATATTTTTTGACATGCTTTATTTCAACCAACGGCTGTTGATCACCGTGCCCGTCGAGTTTATCTGTTTTTTCCATCATCGCTTCCATTTGTGTCACCTCACATCCTTGATACAGGCTGACACGTGCCCGGGAGCTACTTCCCGCAAGCCGATTTCTCCCTGCCTGCATTCATCTGTTGCATAAACACAGCGCGGGTTGAAACGACAGCCTGGCGGAACATGTGCCATGTTCGGTGGCAATCCCGGGATTGGATCCAGCTTTTCGCCTGCCAGTTTTTTCGATGGGATTGAGTTCATCAATCCAATGGTGTACGGGTGATGCGGCTTCTTAAACAGTGTCACCGTATCTGTCATCTCCATGATCCGTCCGGCATACATCACGGCTACACGGTCTGTGGTTTGTGCAATCACACCCAAATCATGCGTGACCAGCACAAGCCCCATACCCAGTTTTTGCTGCAGGCTGACCAAAAGCTTTAGAATTTGATCCTGTATGGTCACATCCAGGGCAGTAGTCGGTTCATCAGCCAGCATCAAGTTCGGGTTGCGCGATAATGCAATCGCGATCATTACCCGCTGCCGCATGCCGCCACTGAATTGATGCGGGTATTCGTTCAACCGTCTTTCCGGTGCAGGAATGCCCACCAGTTTCATCAAATGCACAGCCCGCTCGGTGATATCCTTTTCGCTCATGTGGATATCTTCTTCAAGCGTTTCTTTGATTTGATCCCGTATTTTCATCACCGGGTTCAAAGCCGTCATCGGATCCTGCATGATCATGGCAATATCGTTGCCCCGGATTTCATAATATTGCCGGCTGCTTATTTTGGTCAGCTCTTGTCCCTTGTATTGAATAGACCCCGATACGATTTTCCCTGGCGGGTGGATCAGTCCAATGACCGATTTAATGGTCACGCTCTTGCCGCTGCCTGATTCACCAACAAGGCCAAAGGCTTCTCCTTCCCGGACTGACAATGAAACGCCATCCACAGCCTTGATATACGCCTTGGCAGTCTCGAAATAAACGTGCAAATCCTCAATCTTTAGCAGTTCTTTTCCTTTATCTGGTTCTTTATTGGGTGCCATTTTTAATCCTCCTGTCCGCCAGCTCGTAGCACATCTGCCAGACCATCTGCCAACAGCGCAAACCCGGTACCGGTGATTATGATTGCAATACCGGGGAAGAACGAAATCCACCATGCATTACCGATGAAACCAATTCCTTCAGAAGCAATGGACCCCCATTCTGGTGTAGGTGGTTTTACGCCGAGCCCTAAAAAGCCCAGTGTCGCTATCAGTAAAATGTCGAGGGCTATATCCAGTGCAGCAAAGATGATGACTGTCGATACTGTATTCGGAAGAATATGGCGCACCATGATGCGGAGATCACTGAAACCAAGTGTCCTGGCGCTCATCACATATTCACTATTTTTCTGAACCAAAATCTCACTGCGGACGATGCGGGCATAGATCACCCAACTACCGATCGTTACCGCGATCACAACATTCTGTAATCCGGTACCAATGACCGCGATCAATAAGATAACCAATATGATAAAGGGAAAGGCTAAAGTAATATCCACCAGACGCATCAGGATCTGATCGAGAACACCGCCGTAATATCCGGCCAATGTTCCAACAATGATCCCAATAATCAAGGGGAATAACACCGACAGAAAACCAACGGTCAGATCCAGCCTGGTGCTGGCCAGAATCCGCGAAAAAACATCCCGTCCATAATTATCGGTTCCCAGCCAATGTTGAGCACTGGGTGGTTGCAGGGTATTTTTCCAGTCCTGTTTTACCGGGTCATAGGGTACCAGTCGATCTGAAAAAATTGCCACAAGGATTACAAGAAGCAGAATCACCACCCCCCAGAAAAAGGATGGGTTTTTCCGCCAGATACGGGCTTTACTGGTAAACCAGCTTCCGGTTGGTTTTTCATTTTCATCATTTTGTAAAGTTACAACTGTCATAACCAGCTCCTTATTAACCCAGTGTTACCCGCGGATCAAGAACCGAATACAAGAGATCGGTAATGAGATTAATCAAAATCACAAGGATCGCGAAGAAAAAGGTGATAGCCTGGATGACAACATAATCGCGCGAGAAAATGGCGTCAATCATCAAGGTACCCATCCCGGGCAGTGAAAATATTTTCTCAACCACAACCGAGCCGCCCAGTAATTTTCCAAAATTAAGCCCTAATATGGTGACAGTAGGTAAAAGCGCATTGCGCAGGATATGACGAAGGTACACAAAACGTTCTCTCAATCCTTTGGCGCGTGCAAAATCAACGTAATCGGATTTCATCACATTGATAATGTCAGAGCGCAGGGAGCGAACCAGCCAGGATGATTGTGACATCGCCAGGGTTAAAGCTGGCAAGAATAAATGCCAGAGTGTATCCTTGAAGTTGTCACCAAAACCGCTGACCGGAAAAATAGAAAGCCTGACCGAAAAGATCATCAATAAAACCGTCCCGATCCAGAACTGCGGCATGCCCAGCGCAACCATAAATGTGACCCGGATAACCTGGTCAACAGGTTGATCTTTCTTAAAGGCTGCCACCATGGCCAACGGAACGGTTAAGATAATTGAAATGAGCGTTGCATACACTGCCAAAGTGACAGTTCTCGGCAATCTCTCCGCAATTAAATCGCTCACCGGGGTTGCATAAAGAAGAGAATTTCCAAAATCGAACTTGACCAGTTTTGCCATGAAAATGCCATATTGCACGATAACCGGTTTATCAAGCCCCATCTGCCTGCGAACATTTTCCACAGCTTCGGGTGTGGCTCGTATGCCAAGCCGAATCAACGCCGGATCGCCAGGGATCATTCGGACAACAAAAAACAGGATGATCGTAATCCCAAGCGCGACCGGGATTAGCTGTAATAGCCGGACAAGGATATAGTTGATCCTTTGCACGAATAACCCCTCCTCCTAAAATTTATAAATTTTCAAAAACTCCGAAACTACAATTCAAGAAAACAGGGCAGGCTCCCCTGCTCTCGCAGAGGAGCCTTCTACTACAGTGGATCTACTTGATATCGAGGTCTCTCCAAATGTAAATCCCAAGATTGGATTGTTGGAAACCTTCGACATTGTTGCGGACTGCTACGACGAGGGGTTCTGACCATAACGGAATGAAGGCCGCATCTTCGTTGTGAATTTCCTGAATGCGCCAGTACATGGCTTTGCGTTTGTCAGGGTCCTGCTCGGTTAAGGCGGCTTTGGCAAGCTCCTGAATTTCAGCGTTGTTGTAATCGGAGTGATAGGACTGAATGGTGTCGTAAACCACTGCATAGTTGGTGTGCTGTGATGGATCGGGAATATCATCAGTCCAGGCAGCAGCGTGCAGTTGGAAGTTGCCATCCCAGTAATTTTGGCGGTTGATACCACCTTCCTGCGGTTCGATTTCAAGCGTGACACCGATATCGGCGAACATAGCCTGCAGCATGGTTCCATACTGCATTTGTTGTTCACGTCCGGTTACAACATCAAGCTTGATCGTAAAGCCGTCCGGATAACCAGCCTCTGCCAGAAGCGCTTTTGCCTTCTCAGGATCATACGGCCACCCTACAAGGCTGTCATTGAAATACAGAGTACCCGCAGGACGATACGTTGTCGCAGGAATACCTAAACCAAAGGTGACATTATCAACCAGCGCCTGCCGGTCAATGGCATAGTTCAATGCCTGGCGTACTCTTACATCATTTAATGGAGCATTTCGGTGGTTGGGGATGACCTGTACAATCTGTCCGACGGGGAATTTTAAGACTTCGATATTGGGATCAGCTTCCAGCTCAGCAACACGGGAGAAGGGCGGATAATTGATCGCATCGACTTCGCCAGCCTGAAGAGCCATGATCCGTGCATTGTCATCGGGGATGAATTTCAGGATGATCTCGTCGAGTTTGACATTTGCTGCATCCCAGTAATAAGGATTCTTCTCAAGAATCATCTTGTCGCCTTTGATCCATTCTTTCATAATGAATGGACCGGCTCCACAGGGATGTAACATAAAGTTCTCCCAACCGCCGGCGGCTTCAACCTGGGCTTTGGGCATGACGACTGCATTGAACAATGTCGGGCTGTACATGAAAGGCACATAGGGCTCTTTCAGTGTAAAGACAACTTTTTCTTCATCTGCTGTAATGGTATCGACATATTCAAGCGTGAAACTCCAAATACCATTTTCGGGGTTGCGGGCTCGTTCCAACGACCACAGCCAGTCCTCGGGGGTAATGGGACTGCCATCGCAGAACTTGAGGTCTTTGCGGAGGTAATAGGTGAAGGTTAAACCATCTTCACTCATTTCCCAGCTTTCCGCCAGCTCGGGTTCGATTTCTGCGGTCGCGTTGGTGCGTACCAGACCTGCATAATATTGCTGCATATACCAAATATCAGCATTGGCATCATTCATGACAGGATCAGGCAGGAAAGCATCGAGAAAACGCCCGAATGTGAAGACCTTTTTCGCTGCGGGTGCTTCAGTAGCGGCAGGTACTTCGGTAGCTGCGGGCATTTCGGTGGCAACAGCGGGCACTTCGGTAGGTACAACCGCTTCAGTTTCTGCGGGTGCTTCCACGGTTGGCGCTTCTGTCGCGGCAGGTGCACAGCCGGCAAGCATGCCAAAAACCATCACAAACAATAGTGCAAAACTAAATCCTTTAAAACGAGTTGACATTTTTTCCTCCAGAAATTTTAGATGAACTAAATTACCAGTGGATCTGGTTGTTATTGCAGTTTCTTTGAAAACTGCACAAAACACAATCGATATCTTCGTTAACTCACCTCCTCCCTAAAGCCTTTCTGTACGGTTATCTCAGTGTTGAACAACTGGTGTTTTATCGAATATCGATCACAAATCTACAAATAACCAGAACAGAACGCTTTATGCTTTGTCAAACATTACCTGGGCAAGACTAAATCACGGTTTTATGTTTGACAAAGCGCCGGTATTTATAAATAGCCGTTCAATGCATTGTAGAGTGTTTCCAATGTCTTCTTCGCCTTACCTTCCTCAACAACAAAGGTTGTCCGGCGAGGCTGTATGTCATGATAAAGAACCGGTAATTGTTCCTTTGTAAGTACCTTTTCCGCTTGGCCATCAATTTCCGGCTGTGCTTCGGGTGTTCCAACCAAAGTAACAAGACTTACCCCCGTCTGCCAGGTAACCGGTGGCACACCATGTGCTGAAAGCTCTGTATCTACCTCACCAATGGTGTCACCGGACGGTGCACAAAAGATTAGTTTGCCGGAACGACTATCTTCCACCGTCAACAGACCAATATGCTGCTCCAGCGTATCCAGATCCTTTTGGGAAAGATGATGGTCGGTTGCTTCAGCCACATAAGCACTTGAGATAAGAGAAAAACCAACCAGCGGCTTTCGATCAGGTTTGTCGTTGATCAGTGTGCCTTCAGATTGCGAAAATGTAGATCGTACTCGTATCGGCAGATGATTTTCCATGCCAACTTTTACAGCTCTGGGATGGATCACCTTGGAACCAAAGCGTGCCATTTCATAAGCTGCCTCAAATGAAATTTCTTCCAGTTTTGGGGCGTCTGGAATGACACGCGGATCCATGGCAAGCATGTACTCGACATCGGTATAAATATCGGATCGTTCGGCATCCAGCATCACACCCACCAACACACCTGAAGTATCGCTGCCGCCCCGTCCAAGAATACTGAAGTCTCCATCTGTCTGGGTGATACCCTGTCCACCGGTTACAACCGGGATTTTCCCCTCACTGACGATCTTTTTTATGCGCCTGTTATCCAGTCTCACCACGCCGGCGCTCATGTAAAAATCTTCAGTAATAACGCCTGCCTGGCCGCCGGTCAGGGATACGGCATCAAAGCCTGCCAGTTTTAACGTGTGTGCCATAACACCGGCAGAAATAATTTCACCTGTAACAAATAGAAAACTGTAATTGCGTGGTTCAACGGTACCGCCCGCATTGCGCATGAGATCAAGCAGTGTATCAGTGGCATAGGGATCACCCCTGCGACCCATGGCCGAGATGACCAGCGCAACATGATACCCGGCATCAACTTCACGCCGTACATGCTCTACAATCATTGCCCGCCGTTCAGGGGTAGCAACTGATGTTCCCCCGAATTTCATCGATAAAACACGCTCACTCACATTTCACCTCGGGATATTTCAACTTGATAAGGTTCATTAAAGGATGCTGACAAACTTTTCGATACGGATAACGGCTTCAGCCAGCATTTCATCCGAATTTGCAAAAGACAGGCGTATATGCCCCACACCACCTGGTCCAAACGCTGAGCCGGGTGTCACGGCAACCAGTTCTTCCTCCAACAGCCTGGAAGCAAAATCCATATCGGACAAACCGGTGTGGGATATTTCTGGAAAAGCATAAAATGCACCCGCCGGAACCTCACAATGGATGCCGGGGATCTTGTTCAAACCGGCAGCCAGGTTATCGCGGCGCGTTTTATAACGGCCGACCATGTAGTTTGTGTATTCCTGTGAACCTTCCAAAGCTGCAATTGCCCCCTTCTGTACAAATGAGGCTGCGCAGGTGGATGAATGTGAGTGGATCTTCAGCATTTCTGAAATCACTTTTTCGGGCCCGAGCAGCCAGCCCATACGCCATCCGGTCATCGCATGGCTTTTGCTCAACCCATTCAAAACCAGAGTGTTTCGCGTCATTCCCGGCAGGCTGGCAATCGATACATGCGGCTGATCTTCGAAAATCAGTTTTTCGTATATCTCATCGGAGAGAACGTATAAATTATGTGACTGAACAAAATCTGCAACGACTTCAAGCTGTTCTTTTGACCAGACAAAACCGCTGGGGTTATTGGGGGTGTTGAGAATGACAATTCGGGTTCGGCCGGATACGGCTTTTTGCAGATTGGCTTTTAGAACAGCCAGCGTGGTATGGTTATCCATGGTCACATAGACGCACTTCCCACCGGCCAGCTCGATACAGGGAGCATAGGAAACCCAGCAAGGGTCGAACAAGATCGCTTCATCTCCAGGGTTGATAATTGCCTGGGCGGCAGTGTACAAAGCCGTTTTAGCGCCGGGAGTTACCAGGATCTCTTTTTTGGCATCATAGGCTGCACCATTTTCATGCTCTGTTTTATAGGCAATTGCTTTTAGCAATTCAGGGAACCCGCGGCTGGGTGTATAGTGCGTGAAACCGTCTTTTAGTGCCGAGATTGCTGCTTCCGTCACATGCGGAGCGGTAACAAAATCCGGGTCGCCACCGCTCAGGTCAACCACCGGCTGCCCGGCAGCTTTCAACTTGCGGGCCTTATCCATCACCGCAATGGTTGGAGATTCAGATAAACCTTTTACACGATCCGCGAGCTGCAAATTATCTTCGTCTGCCATTTTCGTCTCCATTGAATTAATCTTGATCCCTGTATTCACCAGGTTTGGCCGTCAGCCCAGCCTTTTTTACTGCTTCCTCCATCCCCAGGAGCGTATAAGGTGTTATTCCCTGTTCCAATTTCGACATCATATTCTCTTCACGCTGCACTCTGGCTTTTGCAGCCGCCAGCGCAGCTTCCATTTTTTGCTGTGGGAAAACGACAATACCGTCATCATCTGCCATGATCAGATCGCCTGGGTGGATTAACACACCGCCACAGGTTACCGGCACGTTGATGCTGCCAGGTCCTTTTCTTTGGCTTCCACGCGGGCTGTAGGAGCGCGTCCAAACGGGGAATTTCACCTCACGAATATGGGCAGAGTCCCGCACGCTGCCATCGATAATTGCACCGGCAATCCCGCGCCCCATGGCTGCCACCGTCACCATTTTTCCCCAGGTGGCGCTGGGGTTTTCTTCTTCACAGGTAATCACCAGCACATCACCCGCCTTGCTCAACTCAAGCGCATAGTGCATCATCAACGTATCACCGCGGGTATTCAAGACGGTCAGCGCCGGTCCGATAATCTGCGCGCCATGCCACACCGGTCTGATCTCAGAACCCAATAACGTCTCCAGACCAAGGCCTTCCATAACATCCGAGACACCCACTTCAGAAAATGGTCTCAAAGATTCACGGTCAGGGCGCGGCAGATCGGCAAAAGCCTGATATTTTTTCGAGACCGATTGGGGAAGATTTTCTGTCATGGGAGTGCGATTTACACCTGTTTTTCCAGGATTTTTTTCGGATTGAACAATTCTTTCACAAGCAAAGGTCTCAAACGGTTAATGGATTCGGGGTTTGGCGCGTGTAAAAATTCAAACATCTCCAGATCTTTCGGAGCCCATTCCTTGACAATATCCGACCCGCTGGCATAGATCAGGACATCGATCTCGATTAACATATCCTTGACAAGCTCTTCCTGTGAAATCAGCGCAACCAAAGGCGGGCGAATGATCGGGTTATGAGCCGCCAGTTCATTTAACATCGTATGGACATACTCAGGATAAGTTGAAACGATACCGATTTTTTGATCCGGCTTGATGGCTGTCAATCGCTGAACGGTGATCTGGCTAACCTGGAAAGCAACAGCCACAACCCGGCAGTATTCAGGTTCCAGGATTTCCCGTACCTCTTGCAGCCGCGCGGGGATAGTCAATGCCAACTGGGCGTTCTTGATCTCGGGCAATAACTCCGGCAATTTGGTATCCATATCTTCAAGAGTAAGAGGCACGACCTTTACATTAAGATCTTGCAGCATCGCCTCAATTTCCTGCGCATAATAGTGGGTGGCATTGGAAAAATTCGAAATCATCAGGATCGTTTTTTGTACATCAGCATTGGCCAGATTCTCGTCGGCCTGCGAAAATGCGGTACGGATTTCTTCCATGGAATAACCCATCAATTTTGCATGACGGATCGCTTGAGTAAAAATTGTTTGCGAATTTTGTTGGGTGATTTCATCATGATTCTTGCCGTTGGTTAATCCCATCTCATTTACAAAAACTCCGACATAGGGTTTGCTGATCAATAAACTTTTTTCGATCAATTCACGGTAGACCTTTGAAACGGTCACCGGCGAGACCTTGAGGATACCTGCCAGTGCTCTTACCGAAGGAAGGGTTTCTCCCGGCTGAAGTGTGCCCAATGATATTGCATAGATAATCTGCCCTTTTATCTGTTCAGCGATGGGGATAGGTAAATCACGTTCCAGTTTCCATTCCATTTTTTTGAAGATTCCTCAATGAAAAGAATTTGTTTGGCAGAATGCGCAGCTATTGGTTCGGGTTTATTGGTGCAACAAATCTTAAGTGTTACAGAGATGTTTCTGTTACAGAGTGCTGTTACAGTGTAGCATTTTTATTAAGTCATGTCAAGAGTTTTTTGACAGGTGTGTCAGCCAAACTTTAAAAGTGAACTGATACCATGAGAAAAAAAGGAACTGAAGGGCTACTGCATAAAAGCCGAGGAAAAACAAGCCATAATCAACTGAGTGAAGAACTCAAGAAAAGAGTATTGGATATTTTGTTGGAAAATACCGAGATTTCGGTCCAACCCTGGCGACAGAAAAACTGGTAGAAAACCATGGAATCAAGATATCTGATGAGAGTGTGAGAAAGCTCATGATAGCGGAAGGGTTGTGGAAACAACATCGATTGACTGGGATGGGGTCGGCGAAGCGCACCGATGAGCTGACCAACATGCTGCGCGGCATGGACATCACCATCTGCTGAATGACCTGCAAAAACTCGGCCACGCGCTGCTGGTTGCGCCTGCCATTGCGCAGTGACCCCCATAAATAAAAGTTATCCCTCCGAAGGGGGAGTAACAGCATAATTGGCAGGATATTGCTTTCGGAAAATCAATTATGTTATCGCAAGCCAATTTTTGGCGTGGCGATCTGGGTTATGGTTTTGAGATTGAAAAGCAAACCAGATTGCTTCGCTGTGCTCGCGATGACGGTTATATTCACCAAAGCGCCTTTGATTTTTTATAAATTGATTACTTTATAAAACCGATGCAGGATTTCCAGCCGCCCGTCGCAATTCCCAACCCCGCGCCGGTGAATAAACCATCCATCAGCGATGTAGGTAGTGAGATAGTGTCCATCTACTTCGGTAACCAGGTGGATGGGACGCACCGTGCGGCCGCGGGCCACCGCCACCTCATTGAGCACTTCCCACTCACCCAGGCGCTCGTCTCCACACCAGTGTTCGACGCACAGCAACATGCGCTTTTCTAACCAGTAGTCACCCTCCAACAGGCGAGGAAGGAACTTTCGTCAACGGTCGAGTTGCACCTCAATCAGAAAACCAAACCGCTCCAGGTTGATTCCCAATACCGGCACGTCCACTGCCACGCACAGGTGACCAACGCGCAGCATCGAGCCATCGCCGCCCAGCACAATCGCCAGGTCATACCGGCCCGAGCGTATCTCATCCTGTGATCGATCATCAATCGGGGTCCCCAGGTAAGGGTTTATGTCATTGGCTTGCAGATACTCCATCACTCCCTCAGCTTCAACGCGCGCTTCAGGCATGGCGGGGTTCGCGAGCATGGCAATACGTTGTGGAGCAGCATTCTTTCCTTCCATAGTTTGTTAATTATAGCGTGAACATCGTAAAGGATTGAGAGTAAATCTAAATCAATCCCATTACTGACGACCATACATTGCAGATTACGCCCGATCTGCAACGCGGCGCGCATGTCCGCTGCCGGGTTGAGGTGCGCCAACGCGTGGTGGACGGGAGACTCAGTGACTGGAACCGACGGCCAGTGCCAAAAAGAAAGCGCTTGAAAAACGATCGGCAGGCGGCTTCCAGAGCCGCCTGCCGATCACCATTAGGAAAGAATGGATAAAAAAGGAGAAAGGAGGGTTTTCCCTTTAAGGTTTCTCCTCTTCTGCTTACACGTCTGCTCCCTGTGATATAGAGAGACCTCTTTTCTTTCTCTCCCGCTGTATACGGAGGAACTCTTCGTAATATCCAGGTCTCGCCGCAGGCATCCACGTAGAATACTCCGTCGCCCTTTCGGGGCCAGATGTCCAAACACCTCCCCAAAACAGGTCGGTTGTTCCGGCATTCCGAATTTGGTGGCTCGAGTTTGTTGGCATAAACACTGAATCAAATTTTTCTAGCGTGTAATCCTCATACTCTGTACATAATTTAGCTATCCCATCGAACACTACGTAAATTTCCTCGAAATGTCCTTCTATTTCTTCCAGATGTGTATGGCATGATTCTTTCGCTCCAGGGGGTTGGCAGCAGACGCTATATCCACCGGTTGGAACATTGAACCATTGCGATTTCTCTGGAAACCATCCACCCAAATAGGTTCTATCGGTTCCACCTATGATGTCCCTTTGCCAAAAAATGGGTTCTGCTTCTTTACTCCTGAATACGGTAACATGCGGCCTTTCTGCTTGAGGCTCCTCATCCTCTTTTGCTTCTAACATTACACCTGGTGATATGGGGAGCCCTCTTTTCATTCTCGCTCTCTGTATGCGGAGGAACTCTTCGTAATATCCGGGGCCGGTGATTTCTGGCGAGACAGGTACCTTTTCACCTGCTTCGTCCCCTTTCATATCGGCTTCCCATTTTTTCCCTCCCATTGACCAAAAAGACCAAAACCATGCACCCTCTGTTCCGGCATTAATTATTTGGTGGGCGGCATCGTTTGGAGCAAACATTGAGTCATATTTTTCCAGTACATAGTCCTCAAACTCTGTACGAAGAGTAGCTTTCCCTTCCATCACTTGGTAGACAACTTCGAATCCCTTTTCATGCTCAGACGAATGTGAAAGGAACCCAGTCTTCGCACCTGGGGGAAGATACAGCCACCCCCACCCACCACTACCGTTAGCAAGCCACCTGGAATCCTCTGGTTTGTTGGTACATAGCCACCAGGTTCTGTCAGATGCACCAATTGTGTTCCTTGGGAAAAAAACAGGTTCAAGATCTTTAAACCTGAAAACCAGGGGTTTCTTTCTTTCATCTGTCATGATAGGTCTCCTTTACTTAATTGAATTTGCAACTCCAAATTAGCTATTTATATCACAAGGGGAGTCGTATTTCAAGGATATGAAACTCAAGATATGAAACTCAAGTTCGGACAAGAGATCGGACATTGGTGACGAAAGAACGGAAAGAAGAACAAGCCAGAAGCGAAATGTTAGCGAGTTGAGGTGGAGAGAGATCAGGTTTAAGCTTTGAGGAAGACAAAAATGCCAGAATAGAGAAGGTGCTTGCGAGAATTTTCAGGAAAAAGGGAAGCACGCAGGGCTTCGCCTAACCAAAGGCTTATCCCCCAACAATTCCTTTGTCCGGTCTCTTGTCCGATCTTCAGTTTTTTGACAGGTTTTTTTGATAATTCGCCAAACCAAAGTTGAAATCTTGCATGAGGACTGGTGTTGAATAAACCCACGTTCGATGTGAAAATAGATTGACTGCCCAGAAATTAAGAATTAACGTGGAAAAAAGAAAAAACTGATAATTTTTCGTAAAAGTTAGAATGAATTTTCTACCGTTGGAGTATGATTTACTCACGGGGGTTGAAATTTTTGTTTGGGTTGGAAATTTCTGCTTAAAGCAAAGGCCTCAAACGATTGACGGAATCGGGTTTTGGCGTATGTAAAAATTCAAACATCTCCAGGCCTTTTGGAGCCCATTCCTTGACAATTTCCGATCCGCTCGCATAGATCAAAACATCAATTTCGAGCAACATCTTCTTTACGCGCTCTTCCTGGGAGAGAAGCGCAACGATCGGTGTGTGGGTAATTGGCCCATAAGCTGTCAATTCATTCAACATTGTGTTGACATATTCAGGATAAGTAGAGACAATACCGACTTTTTGATCCGGAGTGATGGCTGACAATTGTTTTATTGTGGTTTGGCTTAGTTCAAAGGCAATAGCCAAAACCCGGCAGTAATCAGGCTCCAGAATTTCCCTTACCTCTTGCAACCGTTCAGGAACAGTCACCGCAAATTGAGCGTTCTTGATCTGAGGTAATAACTCTGGTAAGCGGGTCTTCAAATCAGTCAGAATGAGCGGCACAGCCTTCAGGTTAATCCCCTCTAAAATCGATTCAATTTCCAAGGCATAATAATGGGTGGCATCATAAAAATTCGAAATCACCAGGATCGTCTTTTGAATATCAGCATTTGCCAGATTCAAATCGGCCTGTGAAAATGCAGCTCGAATTTCTTCCGTGGAATAACCCATCAGTTTTGCTTGCCGGATTGCATTAATAAAAATGGTCTGCAAATTTTGATGTGTGATTTCTTCAAAATTTTGACCATTTATGACGCCCAGTTCATTTACAAATACGCCAATATAGGGCTTGCTGACCAACAAACTTTTTTTGATCAGTTCGCGATAAACTTTTGAAATGGTTACGGGCGAAACCTTAAGAATGCCTGCCAGTTCCCTTATTGAAGGAAGGGCTTCCCCCGGCTGAAGCGTACCAAATGAAATAGCATAAACAATCTGTCCTGTTATCTGTTCAGCTATCGGGATGGGTAAATCACGCTCTATTTTCCATTCCATATTTTAAGAGGATTCCTTAATGATGAAATTTTCCTGGGTTTTTCTGAAATTGCTGATCTTGGTTTATTGGAAAACAATATGTGTTGTAATGTATTATGAGAATTTTAGTGTTACAGAATATTGTAACAGTTTATCTTCCTTTGAATAACGCGTCAAGCAAAACCAGATATTTGAAACCAAATATTTGGTAAACCAATTATTAAGGTTTTGTGTGAAAATGTCAAACCAAAATCGAGGTTTTCCCGTTTGCCAGAAAAACGAGAAACCCGCCACCAAGATTATGTATACGAAAATTCGATATTGATATTGCGCGTGTTTCGTGGTTATTTTAACGCCGCATCCAGATTGTTGAGATTCACCGCCAGCCCGCCGAACTTTTGAAGCTGGTTGTAGGCCGCCGGCAGAAAACCTTTTCGGGAAAAGAACGCATAATGTACCTGCCAGCCCTCTCCCTCGGCTGGCAGATCCTGCAGCACCCAGCGCGACTTCGTCTCCGTCAACGCCCGAACCTCCAGCACATCCACCGGATCGGTCTTCCACTTGCACTCCCCCAGCAAAATATCCCGGCTTGTCCAGTTAATCCCCACCACATCCAGGGTTACCCGGCCATTCCAAAAACTCCCGATATCATCCATCGTAAAAGGGACTTTCCCGGCGGAGGCCTGCGTCTGCAGCCAGTTCCTGGCCAGCTCAGGGAAAACGCTTTCGCCCACAAAGTCAGACAGGCCGCCCCGAAAGAAATCCGCCACTTGCCCGCTGGAAAAGGGGTAAGACGAAAGAAACGGTTCCAAAAACCACATATAAAATTGAAAATAGGCATCGGAAATGAAATAGCGGCCGTTGTGGGCCCGCCCTCGTCCGGATGCCTGAACGGTGACCGGCAGCCGCCGCTCCACCAGGTGCAGTTCCTGCAAAACGCCCAGGTAAAACGTCACACTGGTGGCCGGGATGGCCGTCCCCGCACTGATCTCCGTCAACGTATGGGCTCCGCTGCTGATGGCTTTCATGATCCCCAGATAGTTGTTGGGCTCGCGCAGCTCATCATAAAGCAGGAAGTCCGGCTCCGCAAGGAACATGCTTCCGGGATGGAGAATCGTTTGCTGGAAATTGTCCGTCAGGCTCAACTCAGGGTTCAACCAGTTGAGATAGGCCGGCACCCCCCCGCTGATGGCATACGCCGCCACACGATTTTCAGCATCCCAGCCGGGGAAGAATTCCTGCATATCTGAAAATGGAAGCGGAGCCAAATCCATCCTGGCCGTCACCTGTTGCTGGAGGAGAGATTTATCCGAGAGCAGCCCCGCCATGATGCGCCCATGCGAGCCGCACAAAATTACTGTCATCTGTGATGTCTGAAAATAACGCTCCCAGGCCGCGTGCAGTGCGGGCAGCATTTCGTCATCCGCTTCGACTGCATACGGCAGATTATCCAGGATCAGGATGCGGTGATTTCTCGTCAGCACCCGGCCGGCCGCGTCCCACAGCTCTCTCCATGAGCCATAAACCGGCGCAAAGTCAAGCAACGTATCGTTCAGCCTGGCAGATAAACGAGCTCGCTGCCGTACGGCCGGTTCCTTGACCGCCGCCCAGTAGATGTACGGCGTCCCGCTCTGTTCTGCCCAGTGGAGGAGCAGCTCTGTTTTACCCACCCGTCGCCGTCCTGTCACAACGCCCAACCGGGCAGAACCCGCCTGCGCCCTGGCAAGCAGGTCGTTGAGATAAACCATTTCATGCTGCCGGTTGATAAACATATTTTTTCTCTCTATATTCATGACTATTCAATTATATAATATTATAGTCTGGAATATATATATATTTCAGAGATAATCTGAAAATGTAAAATATGGTCATCATTCGTTGATGGTTTTATAACCACGAAATACGCAAAATGGAAAATGGCCGCAATGACCTCTACAGCATATTGAGATCATTGTTCAACCAGCTCTCGGGCGGATTCTGATGGGTCGTTCTTCGAACGGACTCATCAGAATGACAATATGGGTAAGCCGGTGCATATCAGGCTGGTTATGAAAGCACACTCACGGGTAAATACGGGGCGATCACGGACCTTTCCTTACAATACACGCGGAAGGAGCAAAATGATTCCAGCGAGTCACCAACATGCGAAACACCACTCTCGTTGTCATACTGAACGACAGTGAAGCATCCGCCCAGGGGTCTATTTCCACAACAAACCAAATATGCAGCGAACACCCGTGCTTGTTCGTTTATTCGTTTGCAGCCGCAGGCCGAATTGGTTGGTGGTCTTTTCCAGTCATCCCCCTGAATAAAGCTCACAAAACACCTGCCACCCATTCGGCAGCAGCGGTGGACTCCACTCCGGGTTCGGCCGCCAGTTTAGCCATGATCCATCCAGCGGGTACAAGTGATGATCGATGCGCTCGAATACTTCCGGCTGTGATTGCTCGATACCCTTTACCCATTCAGGGCGGATACCGCCTGAATCGATTGCCTTGCGGTAATCAGCCTCGTCCTTCCAATACCATTCGTAAGAAGGCTCGATGACGATGTCGAGATCCAGATCCAGGCTATCGAAGCCCAGCCGGCTGCGTTGGAAAGGAAGCTGAAAGTTGATGTAATAGCTCACAAACTGGTTCGTTTCATGATGCCAAAATAACATGCAGGCATAGTATTTTTCCGGTTCTAGAAACATCAGGACACGGTTAGTATGCCAGGAGTAAACCCGGTGTTGGATGTGTTCGGCTTTGGATTCACCCCAGCGCGTGCCGCGGGAGTAATCACCTTTTTTCCAAAACCAGTATCCTTCAGGCAGGGCACATTGAGAACCGGGCTGCAGGAAAAGGATGGTTCGCTCCGCCGAATCCTGTACGACAATCAATGATTGACCCATCCATACCCGGTCATTCACGATACCACGTAAGACACAATGTTCTCCCGGCTGCCAGTATTTCATCGCTGATGCTTCCTTTTATGATGATATGGTATTTACATAGATCGAATAATTGTGCGTCAAACGAAAATCGGGCGTTCGAAAACAAGGACAGCCTTTGAATTTCCCCTTTTTCGTGATTTTTGTGTTTTTCGAGGTCTGACTTTTACCCTCCGCATCCTCCGCGTCTCCGCGTGAACCCCGGTCTATTTGTTCTCTTTCAGCGCCCGCCACAACTTCTCCGGCGTGATCGGCAGATCATGCATCCACACACCACAGGCATTGTGCACCGCATTCACCAGCGCCGGCGCAACCCCGTCGATCGAGATTTCCGCCACCGACTTGGCCCCATACGGCCCGCTCGGCTCATCGGTCTGCACGAAGATCACATCGGTCACCGGCATTTCCGGCGCGCGGTAAATGTGATAGGCACCCAGCCGGTCGTTGGCCACATCGCCTTGCTCGTCGAAGATCGTCTCTTCGGTGTGCACAAAGCCCAGTGCCTGCGTCATGCCGCCTTCCACCTGTCCGGCGGCCGTCATCGGGTTGATCACCCGCCCGCAGTCTACGGCCATCAGCATGCGCTCCACCTTGATCTCACCGGTCTCGGTATCCACCTCCACCTCCACAAACTGCGCTGCGGTGGGAGGCGGGCTTTCCAGGCTCATGTGCGAGGCGGTCGCCATGATCTGGTGCTGGTTCTGCTGGTGCAGGCTGCTCAAACCAATATCCTGGAAGGTCAGCGAGCGCCCGTCCGGAGCGGTCACCTTGCGATCCCCCGTCTTCATCCCTTCGCTGCTGTCCAGATCCAGCATCACAGCCGCCTGCTCGAACAACTGCTCCTTGATCTTTTCGGCCGCCTTCCGTACTGCCCCGCCACTGATGTAGGTGGTGCTGCTGGCATAAGCGCCCTTGTCAAAGGGAGTGAAATCGGTGTCGGAGGAATAGACGATAAAATCCTCCACCGGCATCTGCAGCACCTCGGCCGCAATCTGTGCCAAAATCGTATCCGAGCCGGTGCCGATATCCGTCGCACCGATCTGCAGGTTGAACGAACCGTCGTCATTCATCTTGAGCGTGGCGGAAGCCATATCCAGCCCGGCGATACCACTGCCGTGGAATGCCACTGACATGCCGATACCTTTGCGCTTCGTCCCTGTCTGCTTCTCATAAGCACGCCGCTTGGCATAATAATTCGTTGCCTCCAGCCCGATATCCACGCATTGCGCCATGGCGCTGGTATTCATTTTTTGATCGAAACCCTCGCGCCCCTCGCCCAGTTTGCGCGACATATACATCGGCTCACCCACCTGGATCCAATTCTGGCGCTTGAACTCCACCACGTCCATGCCGATCTTTTCGGCAATCTCCTCCATCAGCACTTCGATGCCAAACTGCTCCTGCATGGCTCCGTAGCCGCGAAAGGCCCCGGAAGGCGGGGTGTTGGTGTACACCACATCGCAGATCAGGCGCGCGTTGGGTGGATTGTACAGTGTGAGCCCCTTGAAAGCGCCCACCATGTTCACTGTCAAGGCGTGGGATCCATAAGCCCCGGTATCCCCAATCAGGCGCAGCTCCAGTACGTTCAACTGGTCGTCCCTGATACCGGCCTTGTAGTGGATGGTCTGGGGGTGCCGGCTGCGTCCGCCGGTAAATTCCTGGCTGCGTGTCATTTCCAGCTTGACCGGCTTCCCGGTCCTGATTGTCAACAGCGCACACAGGTCTTCCAGCAGCATCTCCTGTTTGCCCCCAAAGCCGCCGCCAACACGCGGCTTGATGACGCGGATCTGCTTGATCGGCAACCCAATCAATGGAGCGATAATCCGCCGTACGTGGAAAGGCACCTGTGTGCTGGTGCGTACCACCATCCGGTGATCCTCATCCCACCAGGTGATGGTGGTATGCGGCTCGGTCTGGGCGTGTTGCTGCTTGGGGGTGTGAAATTCCCCTTCCACCACCAGATCGGCAGTGGCAAAAGCCATATCCACATTGCCGTTTTCTTCCTCGATGTGATAGACCTGGTTGCGCTGCGGGTTGTAAATTCCTTCCGTATCCGGCTCGTCGTGGATTACCGGCGCGCCGGGCTGCATGGCTTCTTCCATATCGAACACCGCCGGCAGTACTTCGTACACCACATCGATCAGTTTCAACGCCTGGCGGGCAATTTCGGGCGTATCGGCGGCCACCACGGCCACCCGGTCGCCTACGTGACGTACCTTGTCATCCAGGCTGACCTGGTCATACGGCAGAAGCTGTGGATAACTCTGTCCGCCCGAAGCGTACTTGACGCGCGGCACATCCAGATGGGTCAGCACAGCCTGAACGCCGGGCAGGGCGCGTGCCTTGCTGGCGTCGATGTGCTGGATGCGGGCATGCGCATGCGGACTGGTAAGCAGCGCCCCGTACAGCATGCCGGGAATGTGCACATCGCCGGTGTATACCGGCCGTCCGGCGGCCAGTTTTTCGACATCCACCTTTTTCTCGGCCTTGCCTACATATCTGGTTTTGCTCATCTCAGCCGGAGTGTAAACCAGCGGAGGCAGCGGCCAGCGGTTGCCGTCCTTGCGATACCAGGCTTCCGGCAGGCGGATGCTGCGCGTTTCCTTTGGGAGTTCCAGCTCGATGTGTGTCACAGGCGGCAGTTCTTCACCTCTCATCATCGCAGCCGCCCGCTTGACTGCATCGACGATGCGTACCCAGCCGGTACAGCGGCAGGTATCCCCGCCCAATGCCTCGCGGATCTCGCATTCCGACGGGTTCGGGTTGGCGGAAAGCAGGGCATAACTGACCAGCAGTTGTGACGGTGTGCAGAAACCGCACTGGATGGCTCCGCTCTCCATGAATGCTTTCTGAATGGGGTGTGGCTGTCCGCCCTGGCTGAGTCCTTCCACGGTCATCACCGAGCGGCCTTGCATATCATCCACCCGCAGCATGCAGCTCCGCATCGGCTTGCCATCCACCAGCACCGTGCAGACCCCGCAGTCACCGGTGCTGCAGCCGTTCTTGACGCTGAACATGCCCAGCTCGCGCAGCATCACCAGCAGGGATTTGTTACGGTGCGCCTCAGTGTGAACCTTTTGCCCGTTGAGGATAAAATCATCATTCATGCTGCTGCTCCTTCCAGACAGGCCTGCAGGGCACGGCGGGTCATGACGCCTGCCATCGATTTTCGATATTCAGCACTGCCGCGGTAATCTTCGCGCGGGGCAGTCTCTTCCATCACCGCATTGGCAGTTTGATGGATGTTCGCCTCATTCAGCGGGTGACTTACCAGCACTCCGGCTGATTTTGCCAGCGTCACGCTTTGGCTCCAGACACCGCTGAGCGCAATGCGGGCCTGCTGAACCACACCGTCCTTCAAATCAACCACCGCCATCGCCCACA
Source organism: Chloroflexota bacterium (assembly GCA_021372725.1). GTDB lineage: Bacteria > Chloroflexota > Anaerolineae > Anaerolineales > Anaerolineaceae > JAJFTV01. The sequence goes on from JAJFTV010000121.1 coordinate 55,080, forward strand.
CAATCGGGAAATCGGTGGGCGTGCTGCCGGTGCGGGTTTCTGCCCACACCCGGCCGGGGATATCCAATGGGAGAGCCAGTGTCCGGATGCGGTTGTGGCCTCCAGGTTCAGCCAGCACGGCTTCCAGCGGCTGTTCGCTGCCGTCGTCCAGGATGCAGCCTGTCCCCCAGGCCAGCAGTGCTCCCACAAATTGGGGCGCCAACCCGGGCGCGGCCAGGATGTGGTCAATGCTGAACTCGCTGCGCTTCTGCCAGGTCACCTTTCCGTAAATAACGCTGTGTAAAAACACCGGGCACATCGGGTGTGTCAATACATCGTCCAGCACTGCCCCGGTTTGCAGTACCAGCCGGCTTGTTCCGTTTCGATAAGGAATGTCAGTCACTTCAAACATGGATTCCATTAAGGCCTCCCGTGGAGTAATCAGGGTCATTTTTTTAATTCTATTCGAGAGAAAGGTTTCACACAAGGCTTGTCAGACAAGTAGCCCGTCAGACAGGCTGGGCTTGTTTATTAATCAGGCTTATCCAGGAAACGGCTGTCAGAACGTGCATCATCCACCCTGCCATTGGCGTTCTCCAGCCAGCCCCTCCTGATTTCAGCATCCTGTTCAAACCCAGGCACAAAAGGTTTGATGTCCAGCAAGGGTGTGCCGTCCAGCATATCGACGTTTTCGATATAAAGAATTTGTCCCTCACGCCTGACCAGCTTAACCACCGAAAGACCGATCGGGTTTGGGCGTTTGGGTGCACGCGTGGCAAATAAACCATGCGGGCGGGTATCCAGGAAAGGCACTACGGATAATCGAAAACCTTCGGATTTATGAAAGTGAAACAAAAGATAGATGTGAGAAAAACCTTCCAGATCCGTCAGCCCTTCGATAAATTCAGGATATACCTCTACCCAGCCTGGCACGCCCAATGCCCCGGTCGGCTGGATGGGCATATCTTCCAAAAGGGTATATGGAGTGTGAATAATGCCGATAGGCGTGAAAGAAATTGTTGCCATTGTGAAGAACCTTTCTGTCAATCTCCCGCTCGAGCCGTCAACAAATAACACATGGGGATCTTCTGATATTTTTCCAGACGAGCAAAAGCCAGCGAAATATCGTACGAATATTCCTTGAACCCGGTCAGGATGAACCCGCTGCCGATCACCGCTGACAAAATATCGGATAATGAATGGGCAAAGCCAATCGATACCTTCCCCTCATACGCGGTACCGCCGATGTAATCCAGGCCGTCGGTACTCACCCAGGGTTGGTCGTTGAAATAGGGGTAAACGATCTTCAACTCATCATTTGGATCATATCCGGGCTCGCCTGGTTCGGCAAATAAGTTTAGAACGGGGTGCATCTCATAGACGAAAAGGTGTCCGCCCGGGTTGAGCAGCCGCCGGCTTATCGCAAACAAACGCGGCAGATCCGCAATCCATGTCAGGGCGCCGATGGTGAACGCCACCAGGTCAAAGGTGCCGTCATACGTTTCCGGTATTTCCAGCACATTGGTTCGCACAAAATCACAGTTCACCCCGCCTGTTTCGGCCAGCTTGCGAGCTTCGTCTATAAACGCATCCGAGATGTCGAAACCGGTGCCATGAGCGGCTCCCAGCTTCAGCATCGAAATCAACTCCACGCCGTTATTGCAGCACAGGTGTGCGATGTTCTTCCCGCGTAAGCCAATCTTCTCCAGCGCCTGCATCTCCACCTCACCCAGCACGTTGAAATCGGCGGCCTTTACCGCTGCATGCAAATCTATTTTCCGATGTTCCTGGTGATAGGGAGCTGCTTCATTCCATGCAGCCCGATTTTTCTCGGCGTAGTCGTTGATTTCCATATTATGATTCCCCATATTCGATTAAGGATGATTTTGTGTTGGCAACAGTCAAATTATAAACATTTTTTCCAGTCGGAGATCTGTCCAACCGCTTTTTTAGCCAGTTTCCGGATAAATACACCGCCGTTATCCCATGCAAGAAAATCACGAATAAAGGCCTCATGTTTTTCCTTATTTCGTGTATTTCGTGGTTAAAACCCCTTCCATAACGGGATGCCCGTACATCAAGCCCTTGGGCGGATTCCTCACTTCGCTCGGAAAGACAATGGAGGTGTTTTTTGAAATTCCTTTATCCGCTTGCGCCAGCAGTTTATGGCCTGCTGTCAAATTCATTGACGGTTTTTCTTGATTGTGCAGGAAACAATTTTTTGAATTTGTTTTTCTTCGTGTATTTCGTGCTTTTCGTGGATAAATAGTGTCTGGCTCATTCCGCCGCAACGAACAACAATTCCACCCCATCCGCAGTGATGATCTTCAACTGCCCCTCGCCAACCTCGAAGCTCTGCGCATCCTGCAGATAAGCCATGAACGCCTGCTCCTGATCCATCACACCCGAGTCTGTACACGCCATCAGAGTGGAGGCCAGTTCGGCTGTCCCAAGCTTGTTGCCCTTTACATCGTAGGTTCCTCCGAACGAATTGCATCCCGACGAGCCGCTGATCTCCCCGTTGGAAAACTGAACCGTAATCGTTGTGCTTTCCATTGACGGCGACCCTGCCAGGCTCGTCAGCGTCCAGGATGTTCCCTCCAGCGAGTCGCCTCCTGCAGCCAGGCTGCAACCGGCCAGGATAAATATACCCAAAATCATCGTACCCATCTCAATCAAGCTTATCTGACGTTTCATATCCATCCTCTTTCGCGTCCATTGACGATTGTATTTTCATTGTCCTCACGAGGCGAATCAACTTACGGCGCTTGCAAAGCGGTGTACACCGGCTGCAAGACCTTCCATCAAATCTCATTCTAACTGGAAAAATAACAGGAAACCAGTATCGACTTCCCAAAATTAGCTCAATTGTGGTAAAAAGACGGCCTTTTCTACTTGTGTTTATTGATATTAATGGGTATACTGAGATTGTGCCGGCTGTTGAGATGAGCAGTGTTTTCCCCGATTAATAGGAATAAGATCAGAGTACTTTTGTATTGAATCCTTTCCCTAAAGTCGCACTGGTAGTCCAAATAACACTTTGTTCGTAACCTGGTGTGTGCCTGGCTGTTAATTTTTTTTTAGTCAAATGGAGATAGAATGGAATCCAAGCTTTATGTAGGAAATCTGTCGTACACCGCCACAGAGGAAGAACTGCAGAATTTATTCGCTCAGGCCGGAACGGTGAAATCCGTTACCGTCGTCAAAGATCGCGAAACAGGCCGCGCCAGAGGTTTTGCCTTTGTGGAAATGGGCACTGATGCCGATGCGCAAAAAGCAATCAGTATGCTCAATGGAGCAAATTTTATGGACCGCGCTCTCACGGTCAATCTTGCCAGACCGCGTGAAGAACGCGGCGGTGGCGGAGGTAATCGCGGTAGTGGTTTTGATCGCCGTCGTGATGACCGGTCACGTGGGGGCGGCGGAGGATACGAGCGCCGTCGCTAGTAACCCAAAGGCATAACCGGAAATCGGAACTGATCACTTCAACAGGGTCAGCACCTTTCTCGGAATAATCACGCAGAGGGGAATAGGGAAATGCCCCTCTGTATTTTTTTGAAACACACAGGCACGTAAATCCCATGACACAGCCCGTCCTTGCATCTACATTGCATGATCCCCGCGCCAGCATGCTGGATCAAATTCTGCGTGTGCTCCCATCCTTGCAAACAATCTTTCCGGCTATCACCGTTCGCACCAGCTCCACCACCCACCCCGATATGATTCATGTCCTGCGGACAGCCGGCATAACAGTGGATGACCGCCCCGCTCCGGCCGGCGACGGGCATAAACTTGGTCTGGCCCGCAGTCAGGCAGTCTCGCTGGCGCTGCAAAACACATCTCCTTTCATCCTTTATTGCGATTTTGACCGCACCCTGCACTGGGCAGAACATTATCCCGCTGAACTGGCAGAGACCGGCGAGCGTATCCAGGAGTTCGACTTCACCGTGTTGGGCCGCACCGGGCACGCCTGGCAGACCCATCCGCGCGTACAGCGTGATACGGAAGCCATTATCAACCACGTTTTTCAACTCATTACCAACCTGGATTGGGATGTATGTAGCGGTGCACGCGGCCTTTCCCGGCGCGCCGCCCAGGCGCTGCTTTCCGGCTGCAAGGATGAAAATCTGAGCACCGATGTTTCCTGGCCGTTGTACCTGCGCAGTCTCACATCTTCAAATTTTGGCTATACGCAGACTTGTATCCTCACCGAAGGATTGGGGTTCGAAACCCAGGACCGTCACTCCCCTGAAGTGCAGGCAGCCGGCGGGCTGGATGCCTGGTTGAACCAGTTCGATGCCGACCCGCAGCGCTGGCTGGAACGTCTTGAACTGGCCGCCGGCCATCTACGCGCCATGCTTCAATTTGTCGACAAACCGGCTGACAACTCCTGACGGCTGCCGATGGCAGCCTCCAACTACGCTGCCTGCCGTTCACCAATCAGATCCCTTGAAGATGCATACGGGTAAGAACGCCGGCGAACTACCCTGCCGCCTTTTGAATGAGCCCAAGGCAGCAGATAGAGGCGATTCTCACCGGGTATGACAGGGAAAAATCTGAAACGCTGATATCTCAAGGTGGATTCCGGCTATTTCGCCGCTCCGGTTTTGGGGCTAAAAAGAAACCAGGTATGGACAGGCCCGATATCGCCCTCCCCCGTAACATGGTAACCAAAATGGCTGTAAATCGCCAGGTTGACCGGATCCTGAGTGTCCAAACCCACACCGGTTGAAAGCGGGTCTTCCTCTGACAGCCGGTTCACATACTTCAAAAGCCTGCCTCCAAAGCCTTTTCCCCGATAGTCTGATAATGTGGCAATGGATTCAATGTACAGATGCGGCTGCTTTGGTTTGCCGATCTCTTTCAGAGCATAATATTCCAGGATACGCGCGTGGGTTTGCTCGCCAAAAGTGTGGTTGAGTTGATTTTCCATTTCCTCCAGGCGCATTGCCGTCAGGGGACTCCCTTCATAACAGATGACTCCTCCTTCCGAAGTACTGCTTCCCACTACCAGCGCAACCGCGGTCAGCTTTCCATCCGCCAGCACACCCAGCAATGGCCAGCCCATGCCCAGTTTCCAGAGACAATCCATCCGAAAGGATTCCGTCAGCATCCTGCGCCGTCTTGAACCATGGCCGGCAAGGATGTAATAATCCAGGGGATAATCGATAAATACAGTTGTCAGAACTTCAGCCGCTTCATCCAGCCGGTCCAAACCAATATCAAATACTGGCGATTCTGACATTTCGTTCGGCATATCGGATTGAGCCATCATTACAGTATCCTTCCTTTTACAGGGGTCCGTTCCCCCATCACCTGCCGATCAGACGCAGCCGTTTTTCGGGATGAGTGTCTGGACAGTTAAAACGGTTTTCGATTTCCTTGCACAGCGAGGGAATCCGCCCCCTGATCCGGTTCCGGCAGTTTACCACAACATGCGGCCGCAGCAAACTCTCCTGACCGGTGCAGCAGTCTGGGCTTTCAATCACACGTTTTTACCTTGCGTGGATCCGTGACAGTCAACGACAGCAGCATCAATCCTAAAACGCTAAAAATGAGTGACAGCAGAAACATGGCCGGATAACCGGTCCAGCCCGCCACAGCGCCTGCCATCACCGGCGCCAGTAAAAGCATGGGGGCAGTCAATGTGCGCGCCAGCCCTATGTAAGATGGCCGCCGCGGCCCGCTGTCAAACTCCATCGCCATATTAAGATCACCTATGGTATTGCCCGGCTGTGCCAGCCCCAACAGTGCAAACGCCAGGTACAGCCCCCACTGCGCAGGTATCGTTAGTAAAAGCACCAGCGCCAAAATCCATAAGACAGCGCTGCCCATTAAAACAAGCTTGTTCCCAAACCGGTCACCCACCCCACCCCAGACAATAAAGCCAATTGTTTGAAAGCCTACCAGCACCGAGGTAAAGATTGCAGCGTAGGCATCCGGTAAATTAAAACGCTGGATGCCATAAACCGCCACAAAACTGACGGCCATGTTTCCCAAATAACACATACTGCGGCTCAAGATATAACGGCGGAAGTTGCGATCTTCTTTCAGGATGCTCCACAACTGTTCTGAAAAAGCGGTTTTTACGGCAGCCGGATCGGATACCCGTTCCACACTAGGTGGCTCTTTGCTAAGGCAGAGAAAAACCCACGACAGCATCACACCGATGAAAGCCAGCACAAACAACATGGAGTAATTATTGGGATATGCATAACGTGACAGGATGACGGCCGCCAGCGCCGAACCTCCCAGACCCATCAACTTGCCCAGAAACTGGGAAATGCCGAAAAACCGCCCGCGCAGCCAGACCGGTATCAATGTGGCAATTAGCTCCTGCCATGGCAGCCCCACCATACCGGCAGACAATCCTTTGAAGGCAATCAACAGCAGAAAAAGCCAGATAGCCGCATCACCCTTCAATGTTGGCAGCCATAAGGCAGCAAAGATCATCAGCAAAAATGGCACCCGTTCGATCAATGCCATCCACCTTACCAACGGCAGGCGTTGCTGGACCCGCTCCAGCAGCGGGGCAAAGAACAACTGCGGCAGATACCAACCGGCGTCATTGATCGCCGGCACCAGGCCGATCAAAACGGTTGAACTGGTCAGTGTGGAAGCAAAAACCGGCAGGATGGTTTGGGCTGCGGCAAACGTATCACCGAAATTAAAGGCCATCGTATCCAACGTGTTAACGATAAAATTACGCTTGATATAGGGCGTGGCCGGATCATTTTCTGCTTCCGGCGGGATGTTAAAAAAGCGCGCCATGGTAATCCTGATATATGAAATATAAACCCGTGAAAAGACCTGTGTTACCGGCAAACCGCTGGGCAAACGCTGAAATCATACCACGCGTTGTCCAATATAAGTAATAAATGATGTGCATATTTCTGTTCCTGAATTCAGTGGCTGAATATTGACAAGTTCGAATTGATAAAACATAATGCCATGGGGTTAGTTATATAATCATGAAGCTTTCCTTTTATAGCGATGTTGCGCTGATTTTCATGATCCACCTGTCCCCCACCAAAACTGCTTCATAGTAAGATTATTTGTGAGGAAATTCGGTATACTATTTAATATCGAGAAAGGAGGTGGCCCGACAGAACCCTATTCTCATTGTTGTCTTGATACTTGGAACAGTCGATGATTATTTTCTGATTCTTACGCTCTTAACAATAGGAGACTTTTATGTCACGCAAAATGTTCTTTACCATGATCATCCTTCTTGGAATGCTCGTTTCAGTTGCAGGGTGTACCCCAACTACAGCAGCATCGGATGCAACGCCTCAAACAATCATTGAAACAGTCATTGTGGAAGGAACTCCCCAGGTCATTGAAAAAGTGGTCACCCCCACACCTGTGGCAATCGACAAATCGGGTGGTGTATTTACCTGGGCCATCCCTGAAGAACCTCCGTCATTCAATCCGATCCTCAGCGATAACTGGACCGAGTTGTATGTGCTCCAATTCGATTCTGAGCCATTAACTTGGGGAGGGGAAAACTATCCTACCACACTCAATCCAATCCTGGCGGAAACCTGGGAAACCAGTCAGGATGGCCTGGTCTGGACCGTTCACCTTCGCCAGGGCGTCAAATGGCATGACGGCACCGAGTTCACTTCGGAAGACGTGGTCTTTTGGGCCTCAGCCTTACAGGATCCCGAGCTGCCTGCCGCCTGGTTTGGCTATCGCTTCTTCACCGGTGAAGACCCATACCTCTTCGAAGCGATTGACGATTACACTGTCCAGATAACAACCAAGGAACCTGTTCCAAATCTTCTGAACCTGATCTGCGTTCCGCTCATTCCTGCCCATTATTTCATTGAAAACAACATTACGCCAAAAGACATGGCAACCGAACCTTTCAACACGCAGGGGAATATTGGAACCGGGCCATTTAAATTTGGCGAGTACACTCGTGGCGAAGCAGTTACATTGGTCCGCAATGACGATTATTGGCGGGGTAAACCGTTACTGGATAAAGTCGTTTTTCGTGTCATCCCGGAAGCGGAATCCCGCATGATCGCGCTATTGAATGGCGAGGTGGATTGGACGCAGCTTGATCCACAAAATGTTCCACAGGTTGTAGGTAACCCGAACGTTACCCTGCACATTCTGAACATGGACAGATTAAGTGGACTGGATGTCAACACCCACAAACCTATGCTGGCCGACAAACGGACACGCCAGGCCATGTCCTATGCCCTGGATCGCCAGGCGATCATCAACACCGTAATGCTGGGCTACGCAACCGTCGCCGATTCACCTTTCAATCCGGTGGTTAGCGCTTACGAACCGCTGCCAAAATATGATTACAATCCGGATAAAGCCCTATCTCTGTTGGCGGAAGTCGGCTGGGAGATGGGAGCGGATGGCGTAATGGTTGCAAAAAATGTCGAAGGTGTCGATGCGGGAACTCGTTTCCATATCGAAATCATGAGTTCCAATCCAAACGATCAAATTGCCACCATGGTTCAGTCCTACCTGGGTAAAATCGGGATCGAAGTTGAACAAAAAGTCGTGGATTTCGCGACCTATACCGAAGAGAATCTTGGCAAGGATCCGAAAAACTATGACATCGGTGTCCGCGGCGGCGCTTTCTTTGGTTCCGATGCAGGCACGTATGGTACCTTCTTTGCCGCAGGTGATTATCAGAGCACGCGCGGCGGGTATTACAATCCCGATGTTCAGGCTCTATTTGACCAGGCCCGGATACAAAAAACCCAGGCTGAAGCCGATGTATACTACAAACAAGCTGCCGAAATTATCTGGGATGAAATGCCGGTGATCGCGCTGTACTGGCCACAGCAAATTTGGGGTGCAAGCAACCGCCTCCATGTGGAAGACGCCGAAATGAATGCTTCTCTGCTCGGGGTCTTTACTTACCCGGAAAAACTCTGGGTCGAAAAGTAAGTTTAAGGTTTTCAGGCTGTCAGGGAGTGCCGCGAGCCACTCCCTGATATTCTGTTTCTTCATGCTGGCTGAAATATTCCAAAGGAGTCATCGTGAAATCCTATTTTTTTCGCCGGTTATTATTAACCATCCCTCTCCTGATATTCATTTCGTTATTTTCTTTCATGATCATGCACATTTCACCAGGTGATCCGCTGGCAATGTATATGAACCCGGAAAAACGCGGAATGACACCCGAACAGATGGAACAATTACGTCATCAACTGGGTCTGGACCGCCCTGTAGCAGTACAGTATTTTTATTGGCTTAAGAATACCCTTCAGGGAAATTGGGGATATTCATTGAAGACAAAAGCCCCTGTGCTGCAAGAAATCCTCTCCCGTTTACCCAACACACTTTTACTGGGAGCCGCTTCACTCCTGCTTACGCTGCTCATTGGCATTCCACTAGGAGTGCTTTCTGCCATTAAACACTATTCGTTTATCGATTATCTGACAACCGTGATCTCGTTTATTGGTATTTCGATGCCCGGGTTCTGGTTTGCCTTGCTGCTCATTTTCATATTCTCTTACCATTTCAACTGGTTGCCGAGTGTGGGCATGCAAACCATTGGGTTCGAAATGAGCGGAACCGAAAAAACGTTGGATATTCTTAAGCACATGATACTTCCAGTACTTACCTTGTCGATCGTTGAAATTGGTTACTGGGCCCGTTATCAACGTTCAACTTTACTTGAAGTGATGAACCAGGATTATGTCCGCCTTGCACGTGCCAAAGGTGTAACAGAAAAGAATGTGATTTGGAAACACGCCTTCCGCAACGCCTTGCTACCCATGATCACCCTTCTTGGATTGACCCTGCCGGAATTGGTGAACGGCTCATACATCGTTGAATCAATTTTCGGCTGGCCTGGGCTGGGCCGCCTGGGTGTTAATTCAATTCTCCAACGTGATTATCCCATCGTGATGGGTGTCACAATGTTGTCTGCACTGCTGGTCGTTGGCGGAAATATCCTCGCAGACTTGCTGTACGCGCTTTTCGATCCTCGCATCAGGCAGGGTTAACTATGCTGACATTACAATTACCCGAAAATGAGATTCACAGTGAAGCCTTAAAGAAACCTGACACCCAGGCCAAAATGGTATGGCGGGCGTTCAAACGCCATAAGTTGGCTCTCATCGGAATTGTCTACCTGTTTCTGATGCTTCTACTGGTTATTCTAGGACCAATTATCATCCCCCATGACCCTCTGGAACAGCATCCGGATTACGCATTGGGTATCCCGCAGCCGCCAAGTGCAGAATACCTTTTAGGAACCGATTCCTATGGTCGTGATGTCCTTTCACGGTTGATTAATGGCGCTCAAATTTCGCTTTCGGTCGGGTTTGTGGCGGTAGGCATTTCAACCTTGATTGGAATTCTGCTTGGCAGCCTGGCCGGTTACTATGGCGGCCTGGTGGATACAATTATCACCCGCCTGGCAGACATTTTCCTTTCCGTGCCATCTTTTTTCCTGATGATGACAGTCAATGCATACATGAAACAAAGCATCTACAACGTGATGATCATCATTGGATTGTTCAGTTGGATGTCGGTGACACGCCTGGTGCGTGCCGAGTTTTTACGATTAAAAGAAATGGATTATATCTCGGCATCCCGTGCGTTGGGGGCAGATCCAAAGCAACTAATCCTTCGTCATCTTTTGCCCAACTCGATGGCACCTGTCATCGTCTCCGCTACAATCGGCATTCCTTCGGCCATCCTGCGGGAATCCAGTCTTAGCTTTTTGGGCTTGGGTGTTCCACCTCCACAGGCATCATGGGGAAACATGCTCTTTGAAGCTCGCAAATGGCTGAACATGGCTTGGTGGTTTTGGGTACCGCCCGGCATGCTGATCTCGCTGACGGTGATTGCTTTTAATTTTGTCGGCGACGGTTTGCGTGATGCACTGGATCCGAGCCTGCACGGAAGATAAACAAAAAAGGTTTCACTTCCGGGATCGTGTGCTTCAACTTTTGCTGTTATTACTCTGTTACAGGCTTTTGCCGGTACAGTTGTTATAGTTATCACTCAACAAGGAGATAAAACATGAAATTACTGATTGTAGATGATATGGAAGGGGCCACTGGCGTGATTGACTGGAGCCAGGTAATGGATGATCAGCCTGATTATCAGCGATTCCGCAAAGTTTTAACGGGCGATGTGAACGCAGCCATCCGGGGCGCATGCAAGGGCGGCGCTGATGAAATTGTCGTATCAGACGGGCACAATTACGCCCGAAATCTTCTGATTGAGGAACTTGATCCACGTGCCAATTTAAATTATGGTTCTCCATCTTCTCTCTCGATGGTTGAGGGTGTTGACAAGAATGTCGATGCCATTATGTTCATCGCTTATCATGCCCGCGCAGGTACACTGAAAGCTGTCCTTTGTCATACCTGGTCCCTTAACACCACAAATGTCTGGATCAACGGACGCATAACCGGAGAATTCGGATTAAATAGCTCTGTTGCTGGCTCATTTGGCGTGCCGCCTTTATTACTGACCGGCGACAGGGCTGTCTGCCAGGAAGCGCTTGAATGGGTTCCCGACCTGGAGACGGTGTGTGTAAAAACCGCCAGTGGGCGCTATGCCGCCGAGTGTCTGCCCCCCGAGAAAACACAGGTGATGATCGAAGAGGCCGCCTGCAAGGCAGTGCAGCGTTTTCTCAAAGGCCAGGCGCCCAAGCCCATCGTCGTCGATACGCCGGTGGTCATTCGTGTGGAATTCACAACCCCAAACCAGGCCGACAGTGCCTGCATCCTGCCCAATACCACCCGTGTGGATGGACGAACCCTGGATATAACCGCCCCTGACATGGTCACCGCCTATAATTCTTTCAGGGCGGTGGCATCATTAGGTAGATAGCTGCAAGCAAAGGGTGGATGGAGAAATCACTCCTCCACCCACCCTTGTCTCCTCAATGATTCGCCTCCGGGCGGATTCTTCACTTCGTTCAGGATTACATCCAGGAGCGTATGCCCCTTAAACACACCAAATCATCCAACAAAACGCCACTTGTCTTTGGCATGCTGAGTGACAACGAAGCATCCGCCCAAGGGCCAATCATACAATGATCTTTATATGCACACGCAACCCTCGTTTTTGTCATGAGGGCTGAGAAAAATTTTATCTCACTTCCCGTTTTTCTCTCCATTTTTAATGGCCTGATCCTCGCGGCTGAATTTGAGCAGCCGTTCGCGGTAGGTTGTATCACGACCGACAAGTTCAGGGTTGACGCGCGATGCTTCCTTGAGAAAATGGTCCACCCCGCGGCCCATTTCTGCTCCGCGCCGGGTGTGCATATCCAGCACATAATCGGGGATGCTCGGGCGCAGGTCTTTTTTCTGCATGGCCTGCTTGATCCAATTGAGCATTTCATCGCTGGAGCGATCTTTTTTGCAGCCGCACAGATAGCGCACAGCATGGATGGTGAACAAATTCCGGTCACCAGCTCCATAATCGAACGCCAGGCGCATCTGGCTCAGACTGTGGATGAGCACCGGAGCATTCGTGTCACCCATGCCAATATCTTCCACAGAAATGACGTTCAACCGCTGCCAGACTTTGGCCTCCAGCTCGGGGCTGGTAATGCACAGCTCGTAAGCGACCAGGGCAGCATTTTCAGTATTGCCGCGGCGGATTTCCTTTTGCAGGGCTGAAATTAACTCATCGGCAGGCAGATCGTGTTCGGTACGCACTTTTTGCCAGGGATCAGGGGGAAGCAGACTCATTTTATTATCATCTCCTATTCCTTACTCTAAATTTTCTACAATCGTTCATCATTTCTGTCCATTCGCCGCTGAAGCTCAATGCGGGCGTCTTCCAATTGGCGGCGGGCTTGCGGATAATCCAGCGTTGTCCAGCGGGTATCCTTGAGCAGCCACTCGCCATCCACCATCACATCGCAGACGTGCATACCGCTGATGCTGTAAACCAGCGCCGTGTATACGTCCTGCCCGCTGTGCGGTGCCCAGCCCACCTCGTTGAGGTTCAGGCTGATCAAGTCGGCCTTTTTCCCGGCTTCCAGCGAGCCGATCTGGTCGGCCAGACCCATCCCGCGCGCCCCGCCCAGTGTGGCCATTTCAACAATCTCGCGCGCACTGACCGCTCCCGGCTGCCCCTCGCGGGTTGACATCAGCTTGGCAGCCGTGCTCATTTCGCGGAATAAATCATAACCGTTGCTGTTGGCTACGTTATCGGTTCCCAGGGCAGTATTCACACCCGCCTTGTGCATGGCTTTCAGCGGGGCTGCTCCTGCTCCGCTGCGCATGGCTGCCGACGGGCAGATGACCGCCGTAAAAGGAGCCTCAGCCAGGGCTGGCATATCTTCTTCCTGCAGTTTCACACAGTGAGCTGCCAGCACGGGATGTTTCAATACACCGGTTTCGATCATCATTTGGGCAGCGCTTTTGCCGAAGTTCTGGCGGCAGAAATCATCCTCGCCGCTGTTGGTGAGCATGTGAATATGGAAACCCGCCCCGTACTTCTCCGCCAAGGGTAGTTCCTTGCGGATCGTTTCGATGCGATTATCCTCGAACAGGGCATGCGGTCCCATCCAGCCTTTGATGCGCGGCTCACCTTGCACCTTCTCCAGAAAAGCGGCTGCATTGGCCAGCTCGCGGTCGACAACCTGGTCGTCCTTTTCATCGACGATGCCGTAGCTCAACACAGCCCGCATCCCGCTGCGACGTACCACCGGCAGAATCTGATCCATGTAGAAATACTGGTCTGCAAAGGTGGTGGTGCCCAGGCGGATCATCTCGGCGCACGAAACCGCCACCGCCGGCGGCGTCATATCGGCATCCGCTACGTATTCGATCTTGCGGATCGAGTTGTACCAGCCGTCAAACGAAAACAGCGAATATCCCTCGGCGATACCGCGAAACAGCACCATGGGGGTGTGAGTATGGGCATTGACCAGGCCCGGCATCAACAAACGCCCGGATAGATCCACCTTGTGCCCGCTTTGATTCTTCAACCGCTCCTGCGGACCCACCTCAACGATACGGTCATCCTCGATCACCACACAGCCGGGTTGGTACAGTTTTCTTTCAGTATTCATGCTGAGCACCATGTCAGCACAAAGGATCTGTTGCATTCTTTATCTCCTGATAATGATGGGCTGGGTTATTGGGTTTCAATGTATGCCGAATTATATAGGGGTTGTCTAAAAAGTCAAACTCAATCTTTACGATTTTTTTATGGCTGTCTCATAAGTCAAATTCAAACTTTAGGATGTTGAAAAGATACGATATAAAATCATTTTGCCACCCCACCCCTTTTTGAGATCATCAGGGGCTGCCTGGGTTTTCTCCACAGACAGACCCTAAACCGTCCGCATACGCCGGTGCAGGGTATTCTGCTGGTGGGCAATAAACCCCGTCCCGTTCAGCGAGCTGTCGTGCCGCAGCGCCTTTTCCTTTTGTTTGGCTTCCAGATCCGCACGCCGGATCAGGTATCCGGTGACACGGATGTATTCGGAATTGGTGCTGCCAATGGAAAGGTTGCGGATGCCCGCCGAAAATGCCCCGTGAATGATATCCAGCACCGCCTGCGGATTGCCCGCCGCGGTCTGGTCGAACTCAAGGATGGTGCTGATCCCGCCCTGTACTGCCTGCTGTGAGGGCAACTCGGCCAGCAGATGGGCGTACAGATCCGGCTCCGTACCAGCCGGTACGCGGCAGCCCGGGGTGACACCCAGATCGTTGTCGATGCCCACCTGGGCATGCAGGCAGGCATGCCCGCCCGTACCTTCACAGTAGGGTTGCGGCAGGCTGTTCACTTCCTGTTCCATCCGCTGTGTGATGCGTGCCGCAGCCTCATTGGCGGCCGGGTGATGCCCGTAGCGTGCCTCCGGCATGCCGGCGCGCTCCATCATAATCTGCACGGCTTCCGCCAAACCGAAGATGCCTGCGTAGGCCGAAAAACGATCACGCTGCAGCAATCCCTCCTGCAGAAAGATGTCTTTTTCAAACCAGCCCACCTCTTCCACCAGATAACGGATGCGGCTTTCGATTACCTCAGCCTGCAGGCGGGCTGCCTGAGGGATCACCTCATCCAGAAAAGCTTCCAAACCGGCCCGGGTTTGCGAAGCAAGCCGCTTGAGGTTCAGGCGCACCAGTGTATGGATGCCACCGCCCGGCCGCATGGCGTTATAGCAGCTTGCGATCACATAATTGTCTCCCCAATCCTGCACCATGCGGGCATGGTTGAGAAAATACGGTTTGCTGAGCTGCAAGGCATTCTCCACGGCCAGCAAGGCAAAATCATGACCCGTCACAGCCGGGTCATAACGCAGGGTCACATTGGTGATGGTCTTCAACTCGCGCTCCGCCTGCAGCAGCAGGCAGCCGGCTTTGGTGGCCTTGGGACCAATATCGGCATGCACAAAGGCATTTGGATAGAGCCGGTCAACCAACAGCCAGAAGGAGCGCAGCACCGCCTGGGCCTGGTCTTCAGGCATATCCGTCACATAGGGATCCAGCAGCTCATCCAGGCGACCGATGAAAACCGGCAGCCCGTTGGGCACATAATGGTAGGCCGTCAGCAGGCTGGCCGTGGCATCGTACAGCGTGACAGCCGGTTTGAGATCCATGAAAGCAGAACCCTGCCTGAGCAGCAGCCCGTAATCCGGGGCGGTGTAGCGAGGGTGGAACGGCGCCGGGCCTTCATTCAGCAGGCAGATCACTTCCTCTTCCACCGCCTTTTGCGCTTTCGCCGATACCTTGGGGTATGGCATGCATTTGAAAGCGGCATCCTGAAGCGCCCCTTCCTGTTGGTCCTCCAGCAAGGTATGCGAAGTCAATATGCTGCGCACATGCGTCTTGAAATCATCCAGCGTATCGGCAGTCAGGCCGTTCTCGAAGTCTTCAAAAGAATAAAATGTGGAAGGTCTTGTCATGAAATATTCCTCACTATAGTTATATGGAATGCTCTACATCCGGCAGCCCCTGGTTTTTGGCAGCCTGAACCAGCCTGTTCAGCGTATCGTCTTCAGGTGATGACCATCCCTGTGCCTCGCCGCGCGTGCCGTGGGCACGAAAACGCAGAAAGCGCAGCCGGATGGCGGGGTTTATCCCGGCCAGAAAACGCGCCATGGCCGAAGCACCCTCATCATCATCGTTGACGCCCGGTATGACCGTCTGCCGTACTGCATACAGCTTGCCCTCTGCCGACAGGTCGCGGATGGTTTGCTTGACCTTTTCGTTGGGACTGCCGGTCAAGCGGCGGTGCTTCTCACTGTCGAATACTTTCAGATCCACCATCGCACCGTCCAGCAGCGGGAGCAGCGGCTTGATCCGCTCCGGTCCCGTCATGCCGTTGGTTTCGATGAACGTGCTGAGCTGCGATTCTTTTTTCACCAGGGTAAAAAACTCCATCAAAAACTCAGCCTGGAGCATGGGTTCCCCGCCCGATACCGTCACTCCAGCCAGAAACGGTGCAAAAGGTTGAATGGCATACCATAGCTCGCCGGCCGTGTATGAGTGGGTGCGCGGGGTGCTGAAATTCGGGCAGGCCTGGATGCAGGTGTCACACTCGCGGCACAAACTCTCATCCCATTCCACGCACCCATCGATCCTTTTCAGCGCGCCGGCCGGACAGGCCGGCACACATGCTCCGCAGTGATTGCACAGGCTGAGCGTATACGGGTTGTGACAGAAACTGCAACGCAAATTGCAGCCCTGCATGAATACCACCGCCCGGTTGCCAGGCCCATCGACCAGGCTGTGGGTCAGCAGTCTGTTGACAATGGCAATCGATCCCGAATCTTTCATATCGGAATAATTATAGCCGGGGAATTGAACATATATCTCTTTACCATAGCCTGATTTCCACATGGCCGCGATTATACCTTTGAGATTCGAAGAAAAGAAGCATAATTCAGGGAACGATTATTATAAAAGCCTAAAATAATGGAGTATTGTCCCTTTTTCACCATCACTGCGTTTAATATGTGAGACTCTGATACCTTACATAAAGTAATCATCATGGATAAACAGATACCATACTTGGCTGATACCGGGCAGGATTTAAACAACAATTTTCGTGAACTGTACGATCAATGGATCGTTCCTGTCTATCGCTATTGCCTGTCTCGAACAGGAAACACCGCCGTTGCTGAAGATATTACCTCTCAGGTATTTTTGTCGATCTATCAGGCACTACCACGCTACCGGCACAAAGAGCGGCTTGCACCCTGGTTGTTCACCATTACCCGCAACAAAATCAGAGACCATTATCGAAAGTCGAATCGTGAATTCTCTGTCGATAAGGATTTCCCCGACCCGCATGGAGTGGATCTACTGGAATTGGCATCGCAGACGGAACAGATTGATAAATTGCGCACGTTGGTCAATGCACTGCCAAGAGCGTGCTGGCCGGCTCCGCCACCCTGGCGCTGCTGATCCTGCCGACCATCATCCGTTCGTCCGAGGAAGCGCTGAAGAGCGTG
>JAJFTV010000179.1 GCA_021372725.1 Chloroflexota bacterium
CTTTGGCTGCAATCTGAGAAGATACAGAGATCAATGAAAACTTATTATCACCCAATAACCTTGTCTGTATCGTCCACCTCATGGTTCTTTTCCAGAATAGAGGGAATGACAAAAAAAGCAATCATCATAAAAAATGAATGATCCGATTCCATTCCTCCGCCTTTTATCCAGGATAAAAAATAACCGATAGAAATCGCTATCATAAGACTGTAATAGAGCTTCAGGTTGGTGTGCCGGTTTCGCCAATAGGATCGTATAAATGAATAAATAGCTGTGACAAGAATACCCAGATACAAGGTCAAACCGATTGCTCCGACATCCGCCCAAATTGTCAAAACGGGGTTATGCGGTGGCACGCTCTCGCTGTTCCACACCTGTAACGGCATCAAATAAGTTTGTATTGAGCTGTCCGAGAAATAGTTTCTCATTTGTAAATAAGCATTCCCGATACCCACACCTTGCAGCGGATGATCCTGGATCATCAACCAGGCAGCCTGCCACAAAGCCTCCCTTCCCCCCAACGTTGTATCACCGGAATAACCTGCAGAAGAGAACCTGTCGATGATAGTGAAAAAAAGGGAAGGCGCAGCAACAATGCCCAATAAAACGATAATCAGGGCAACAAATCCCCAAAGACGGGTTGATTTCCAGAACAATAAAAGACAAAGTGTGGCGATCATGGAGATTGCACTGCCGCGCGAACCGGTCATGACTATCAACAGGATGGCAAAGATGATATAAAGGACTCCAATCAACTTCTTCAGCGTGCTGAATTTCGCTGACGGCTGGCTGGTCCACCACAAAACACCCAGTAATGAAATCAACAACAGAATACCGACCGCATTTTCATTCATACCGAGCACTTTAAAACGGGTACCCGGTGTATATCCTGAAACGAATACTTCGACGATACCGGTCAGGGCAAGTAAAAAGCCGATCAATGCCAGCGTATTCATTAAACCATTCAGTTTTTTTCGGGTGTCAATCAGGTTGACCGTCAGAAAAAGAAATAACAGAAACCTCAAAATATAACCTTGCAGAATTGTCAAAGATTCAGAAAAATCTTGTGCCCAAGTCATGGAAATTATCGCCCAGGCCAGAAAAGCCACCATGAATACGCTGGGCAGTGGCAAATAAACCTTTTTCTTGCTGACAAACAAATCGAACGCCCAGACTGCAAAGACAAATACTGTCATCCCCCTGTTTAAATAAGACTGAATATTGGAAGGAAGCAAACCATCAGGGATGAAAATCAAAAAAATGGCTGCATATAAAACGTACCATGGACGCCTTAACCCCACTGCCACAAGTAGAAGAGCACATAATCCCAGCCCGATAAAGATAGGTGTGAAGCTGGAAGAGAAAATCAAGCCTGATGCTGCCGCAGCGATGCAAAACAGGATCGCCAGACCGATGACGAGCATCTGCTTTCGGCGTTCGTTACTGTTTTGGATATTGAATATGAAGTTGTTAAACCCGTTCTGGATTCTTTGAAGGATCATTTTTATCCCCATCCCCTCAGGTTTTTTTACTCAGGAAAGCCCCATTGGATTAACGATGAATTTGAACTTCCGGAACGGATTGGTAAAATATCACCGATCTATGGAATTTCTATTTGTACTTACTTGCCCGGGTGAATTTTTTGAAGTCCGTAACGGAGCAACCCCCCCAGACCCAAACGCCTGATCACAAAATGCCACCTGGCCTCCCAGCGATCAAAGCGATTTCTTTCCGATACATACCATTTTTCATACGAAAGGCCTGAATATTTCGCCAAAGGCTTGCTTACGGATGTCATGCGCCTGACTGCCTGATGGTGTTTATCCTGTACCACGTGATGGTCTTTTTGTAAAAACGAGACTGTCTGGAAAGTCGGTTTACTACCAAACTTGAATGCGCCTTGAACCCCCAAACCCTCACGATTTCGCGGGGCATGTTTTTCGACAGCTTTGGTTTTGGGATCATAAAAATCTGAAAAGTAAAAATTACCAATACTGTAAAAAACTGGCACGGTACCGAACAGTTCCATGCCACGCACCACATGCGGGTGGTGACAGATGATGGCATCCACGCCAAATCCAGCCAGGGCTTCGGCAATAGCCCGATCTTCCGGCCGTGGATAGGCAAACAGTTCATCACTCCAGTGCAGGATCAGAATCAACCAGTCTGTAACAGGCCTGATCTGGTGAAGGATCGTTGCCGCTTCTTCAAGGCCGGGCCAACAGTTGACCCCCGGTATGGTTTTCCAATCTGGATGTGTTTCAGCAAAGACCCAATTAATAATGGTCAGCCTTCCTTCATCAGTCTCCCAGATAAGGGGGGAAGAGATCTCTTCCAGAGTACTGCCTGCTCCGACCGTTTCAAATCCGGCAGTTTGCAGTGCCCTGATGGTCACATCGATACCCAAAGGGTTGGCATCAAGCATGTGATTTGTAGCCAGTGTAGCAAACCCTGGCCCCCACTGTTTTAATACACCTGTTGCTGATGGATGAGACAAATAACGATTCCCGCTATTTCGGGCCACGGGATTTAGCCGGGTACCGACAGGAAATTCCCAATTCAATAATATTCGGTTTTCTTCATTGGGAAAATCTGCAAGGGGCGGATCCCATTCCAGGCAGCATTCGCTCTCACTTGTGATAGCCAGGTCGCCAACAATTAATAACTTCATTCCATAACCTTAATGATTGCCCAGGATCAAATCATTGATCTTACTGACAGGAAAGAATAGAACTGAATACACAATTTATTTCAGCGGGGGCGCAGGACAATTTTAACCCGTTGAAGCATGCTGGAACGTTGTCCAGAGGTCAGCCCAAAGAAGAAGGCAAAGAAGATTGCCAACAAGAAGGTCACTGCTGCAATCATAAAAAACGAGACCCACCCGCCAAACCCGGTAAAAATTCCTCCCGGGATCAAAATCGCTATTTGATAACCCAGGACCAGCATAAGGGCTGTGATGACAAATGGTCTGAACGCACTCATCAACTGGGACTTGAATGATATCAGCAAGGCATTGCCGACTATCATTGGGTAGCCGATGCTGAGAATTAATCGTCCCAAAATCAATGCCAGGGTAATGCCGATAATGTCAAGGTGCAAGATTTTGATAAATAGAATAGCGGAAGCAATGGTGATAAAAATGGATATTGTCCCCAGAATTACTTTCTTACTCATCCGCAAAGTGACATCAATCACGCCGGCATCATTCTGGATCATAATAAACTGAAAAACTGCCACGACAATCAATAATGAAGCCAATGAACCGGCGAATTTATCCGCCCCCACCCATAAATTCAGGAACGCATTATTCCAGATCACCACGGTGACACCCACGGCCGTACCCACCAGCCAACTGATCGCCAGCATCTCACCGCGCAGATCGGCTGCCCGTTTCATCTCGCCCCGGCCGATGATTCCACCCAAACCAGGACCCACACCTGCCACCAGAAACTGGGTAATATTGATGAGGATTTCCGGAACATACTTGGTCAATGTGTAAACTGTCACCAATTCAACCGAGGTGAATAACCCCAGCAAGACAACATCGGTGGCGAACATGGATGTCCATACCAGGTTCCATGCCATGAACCAGCCGCTTAAACCGAGAAATTCCTTTACCTGAGAACGTGGCGGCCGTGACACGCCAAACCAGGGTATATATTTTCGGGCAAGAATCAGATACAGACAGGCATTCAGTACGGTTGTGAACACACTCATCGCTGCAATGCCGATCAAACCTGTGTTCAGCGCCAGAGCTGCCCAGGTACCCAAGCCACCGATGAGAGTGAGGAATAAAGTCAACCCCATGCGCTTGTAACCCAAATTTTCACCGCGCAAAATTGATTGCGGCAGTTCGGAAAGCACCTGCATGACCATGCCTGCAATTAAGATCAATGCAGTGATACGAACCATCGAAATGTACTCAGAAGGTATATCAAACCAGGCTGGGATAAACCAGGCAATCACCGAGCCGCAAACAACCATCAGCGGGAGAAAGATCGCCCATACGATGATAGCGCTCGTCATGTACTGACGTTTTTGTTCAAAATTATTTGACGATTGGTTACGAGCAATGATCCATAACAAAGCATCTGTAGGACGCCCGCTGGCCGGGCTGATATACCCGATTGTCCTGTTAATGACCTGCCAAAGCCCATAGACAAAGGTTCCCAACCCGGAGACCATCATGGGTGTGATAACAAACTGCACGCCCAGCTTGACAATATACGTCAGAACGTTATTGATCACGTTCAGGTAGGCTTTTTTTGTAAGGTTTTCATCCGCAAAGAAGCGGGAGATGAGGTGATATGCGCGGGCAATCATGATATCCACATTGAAAGTTGATCGAAGATCGATAAATGAAAATTAACAATGAGCTGAACACGAAAAAATGAATCAACAACCTGGCATGCTCCGCCCTTCCGACATTAATCGGATTATTTCCATCCTATTTCTGGTTGACGATTTTGTCTTGACAATTCCGGTTTGACTATCTGGTCAGGGAGTTCAAACCTTTCGACAAGACCAACCATGGTGTCAGCCGTCAACCTGTTTTTGCAGAAAAATCTGTACAGAAGGTATTTCCACCTGTACATAACGATTTTCCAACCACTGTAATAAAAGCCTTACCCGTTCACTTCCGGGGAGAAGGCTGTCAAATATCGCTTCATACCCTGCAAAAATTCCGGAATGCACAATAATTTTGTCTCCCCGCTTGTATTCCGGGATTTTATAGTGCAGTTTTTCTTCAATTGCATCTATCTTCTGCTGGATCCATCGTACCCATTGATCTTCGACGATTGCGATATCATTTCCGAATCTGACCAAACCGGCAGCTCCAGGCATGCGTTGAAAAGTTGTGATACCCAATTGCTGAAGATCGGCCTGGAAAAATATATAACCCGGGAAATACGGCTCAATCTTCCTGGCGCGTGGATTTACCCGTTTAACATGCAAACAGGGAAAATAAGTCCGGATTTCTCGTTGTTGCAACTGTTCAAGGAGAAAAAATTCCTTCCGGGATTTACTTTGTAGAACAAACCAGCTAACTTCCCAATGAATATCCCCCATAGAAATGATTCCTTTATAAGATAAATGAAAAGCTATATTACAATAATGATTAAAATTCGAATTTCAGCTTTTTCCCTTCGTCGTCATTCCAAACAGATTATTTATTCCATCAGGCGAGCACTCAATAATAAATATTTCCGATGATGTTAAATTACAGAGCAATAAAAATACACCAAGTCACAATTCTTGATGTACTTTTCGGCAACACGACAATCTCATTAAGTGAGACTCTGTGCTTTGCGCCCCCTCCTCACGAAAGGTTTACCTTTTCGAAGTATATTGGTTTGTATTATATATAGCAATTATACTCGTTTTCTTACCAATATTCAACGAATTTTTAGAATTTTAAGTAATCTGCGGGTCGTGCTTGTAAAACGATAATGGATGTGCAGGAAAAAATAAAAAACAACGCAAAAGAAAATTTCTAAAAATGGAATTTTTCCACTTATCCTATTATGAGCTCCCTTTTATCCACAGCCTCGCTTTGAATGCCAGATGAGCAAAATTCATCCCAATTCTGTATTTACAAATAGATAAGATCATTTTCCATCGCCCAGATAAAAAATCGGAAAATTCTCTTTCAATTAACCTTATACTTTGTGTATCTTTTTGTTTTATCGCATCCTTAAGCGCATATCGCACCCATTGACCAATTAACAAATCTGCACCCGCATTTCTGTTTATCTCAGCATAAACCAAGCCGGCAGACCTGGTAATCCTTATCCTCTCCAAAAATCTGGAAACATCACTCGTACTTCCCGATGTGAGTGAACCAGCCCTACTCCAATAAATACAACCTGGTTCCTGACAATATGCGATATGTGGATGGCGAAGGGCAATTCTAAACCACATGTCCAAATCTTCCCCGTGGTTTTTGATATTAATATTAAATAAACCTGCCTGCTTAAAAACTTCCTTTTTTACCAGCATCGAGCTCGTTCTTGAAAAACTTGTTTCAGCTTCAGCAGTAAAGTAATTACTAATAATAGAGGCGGTTCGAAGGGTATCATCTACCCGCTGAACGGATGCTGACAAGCTACCTTCTTTGCGTCTCTCAAATGCGGCACAAAACCACATAATTTCAGGGTGAGCAGCGAGAATGGTCTTCGCGTTTTCAATATGTGAAGGGAACCATTCATCATCCGCATCAAGAAAGGCTACCCATTCAGATTTTACATGTGAAATTCCTGTATTTCGGGCTGCTGCACAACCTTGATTGTCTTGCCTGATATAACAAACTTTATCCGTAAATTGTGAAGCCACGGTTGGTGTATCATCCGTTGAGCCATCATCCACAACAATGATTTCATCCACCGCGTATGTCTGATTAAGAACACTTTGAACTGCTCTGGCAATTCTCGGAGCTTCATTGTAGGCAGGGATGATCACACTCACCCGAAAATCATTCGATATCATTTACCCCTCCGTAATATCATCTTAATTGAGATGTTTTCTTTCTAATGTGTGTATTCAATAGCACCAATATCGGGTGAAATTGTTCTGGAAATTCCGAAATAATCAACAGCCACTTCATCTATTTGTATCGCGTTATTGATGGCCGGTGAATTCGCTTGTAATTGATACCATCCCGTTGAATAAGGACTGCCGTTTTTTGAAAGCATTGGATCTCCCAAAATATCATCGATACCTTTTACACTGGATGGTGGTTTTTTCGACCACAAATTATTAGAAAATTCCCAGCCAACCCCATAATTTTTCCCAATCAGCACCTCATTTTCTTGTAGAACCAGGTTATTGAGAAACAAACAATTTGTGCAGCGACCTGAATAAAAAAATACATTTACCGCTTCATCCGAATCATCGACAGCATTTACGAACACATTATGCGCCACTAATACGTTGGTACTTTCATTCGTGCCGAGAGCGATGTTTCTATTACATCCGTATACAATATTGTTGATAATTTGATTATCTGAAGAAGCTGGGGTTTGCTTTTCATCCCCTACCAGGATTCCATTCTGTGTTGATATGTAAGATTCAATGATATTATCTGGCGTACAATAAACCAGATTTCTTTGAATGACCGAATACTTGGTATCACTCATATAGATGTTCTGCATATTATCAAAGGACACATTCTCTTCGATTATCGTATAATACGCTTCGAACGTGCTGATGCCTTCACCCCAATTCTCCCAGGATATGTTTCCTTTCAGTGTGCAATGCGATGGATATCGGGCACAGGTTATTGCAGCAGGCCATCCCCCCCGCGATAGATGTAAATACTCATTCGATCGACCGTTGTACCATATCCGATTGTTCTGCGCTAATCCATAATCTCCCATTATCGTAATACCGCCTCCCCAATTGTGATGCACAAAACAATCCTTTATCGTCACGTGGGCTCCACTTATTACAACTCCCCCTTCTCCGAATGAATTTATTATTTCCAAACCACTGATTTTATACCAATCTCCCCTTACTGTGAACAAATAGTTTCCCCCAGTATTCATCGGAATCATGTCATAACCATCGATGATGACCACCTCACCAGGATAGTTCATGATCGTTATAGGCGCATATTGTTCACCATCCACATCCCATGTAACCATTTCCTGATATAACCCAGCCCGGATATATAAAGTATCCCCTGCTTTCAATTGTCCAGCGGCATACTGAAGCGACTTCCAGGGTAAATCTTTTGTTCCCGGGTTTTCATCACTGCCATTTGTTGCAATAAAATGAACGTTTTGAGTGACAAGCGTCGCCGTAGGCATGGTTGTAGATGTTGCTGTGGCGATTTGAATGAAAGTCGAAGCAGGTGTTGACTTCTCCACAGCCGTCGTCTCCAGGTCAGTTATTGTGGAATGACCAGTCACCTGGCTGGATCCCAATGTGTCATTCGGGTTCAATTTAGTGGAAATAACCGGAGATACTAATTGTGATTCGGCAGACAATTCATCTTGAGATCCGGCGAATAGTTTTGTCTGAAAAAATCCACAAGCAGGTAAAAAAAACAATTGAGTGCAATCCTGCATCGTTGTGTTGAAAGAAGGATACGGATTTAAGCTTAGAAATACTATGCCAATTATGGTCAAGAATAGCGTGATGTTTATGATGGTTGCAATCTTAATGCGATTATTTTTTGGCATTGAGAAATATCGCCGACAATTATTCAACTAACTTCTTGGATAATAAACTGTAATCCATGTCGATAAATTGAGAATGTGGTGCAATCGACAATTTTGCATCGCCCAGATGATACCATTTTTTGTTTGAGTTTATTTTAACGGGTTTAAACATCAAATTCAATTACTAATCTTCATGAAGTACAGTACTTTATCTCTTGGGCGAGGGAAAAAAAGGCAGGCTTTTCGCCTGCCTTCATCCATTCAGATAACAATAACGAAGACAAGATTGGAATCACCTATCGATATTCAAGAGCACCAATATCCAGGCTGCCGCTGCGTAAATAGCTGTAATAGTCTTCAAATACTTGACTAACAAATTTTCCCTTGTCGATTGCTGGTGAAGAAGATTGTAATTGATACCATTTACCTGAATAGGCTTCACCACTCTTTGTCAGCTTTGGATCCACAATGATATCCATTATGCCGGATACACTAGATGAGGGTGTCCTCGACCATAAATTATTCGAAAAAGTCCACCCCTTACCTGAATTGATGGCGATCGTCCTGCTATCTTCCTGGAGAATCAGGTTGTTCATGAATTGACAATTTGAGCAAGTGCCCGAATACATCAGGATGTTTGCCTCACCATCGGTGTTGACAAATGTATTGTTCGCAATAAGATTGTTTGTGCTCTCATTCGTTCCAATGGCTAAATTTCTATCACAGCCATAGATTATGTTATTGATAATCTTGTTATCTGAAGATGCCGGGTTCTGTTTCTCATCACCTATCAAAATACCATTTTGTGTCACGTAAGGATCTACGATATTACCAGGTGTGCAATAAGAAATGTTTCTTTGCATCTGGGTATATTTCGTATCACTGAGATAGAAATTTTGTTGATTGTTGTAAGACACATTATCTTCAATAGTGGTGTAATAGGCCTCGAACGTGCTAATGCCTTCACCCCAATTTTCCCATGAAGTATTGCCTTTCAACGTACAATGTGAAGGATACCTTGCACAGGTTAGAGCTGCTGGCCACCCTCCCCGACTTCGGCTTCCAAACTCATTACTCACGCCGTTGTACCATACCCTGTTATTTTGAGCGGTGTCATAATCACCCATCAACGTTATGCCTGCCCCCCAATTATGATGGGTATAACAATTATCGATCGTTACATTCGCGCCTTTTACACCGATAGCTCCCTCATCAAATGAACGTTTTACTTCCAAACCACTTACAAAATACCAGTCTCCCCAGACCATAAACATCCACGTTCCACCTACGTATGCCGGAATGGTATCATACCCGTCAATGACCACCTGCTCGCCAGGGTAGTTTTTGATTGTAATTGGAGCGCCTTGTGTCCCATCTGTGCTCCAACTGGTCACTTCCTTATATATACCGCCCCGAATATACAAGGTATTGCCTGCCTTTACCATGCTCGACGCATATTTTAGCGTTTTCCAGGGACGATCGATTGTACCTGGATTGCCATCGCTCCCGTTGGTGGCGACGTAATAAGCACCGGAAAGTGGCTGTGATTGGGTAGGGGCCGTGGTCGGCTGAGCAGTAGCAGTCGCCGGGGTAGCGGTGGGTATGACAGGTGTTGCGGTGGGAACCGGCGTTGTACCAACAGGCGTGCTGATAGCCGTTGCAGTCTGCGGGTACGCTGTCGGTTCGAGGATCTCGCTTCCCGCACCCCAAACTTGAACCTCAGCCAGAGAAAGATAATTGGTACCTGTAAGCTGCACTCTCACATACCTGCCGGTCCGATTGACTTCAATTGTTGTGGGTCTTCCGCCCTGCCCTGCAACATAAAAAGCGCTAACCCCAGCCTGATTTCGGGTTTTGTTGAGGTTTGTCGACTTGAAAGGTACATCAGAAACCAGAACATAGAATTTCTGCAAGCGGCTGCCACAGCAGTCGGTGCGGTTCCAGACATCAATCGTTGAAATAGACTGGACGGATCCCAGATCAACCTGCCACCAGGCTTGATAATTTTTCTTGGTATGGGTGGTGGAATTATGACTGAAGTTCCCATCCGTGTTCCCGTCAACAGCCAGCTTTGCCGCTCCAACTCCTGGCGTGGTGCCCTTTCTGCTGGATTGTTTTGCCGGGTGACCCAGAGCAAGATCGACAGGATTGTCGATGGTTTCAGCCCCATCATCACCATCACCCGGTACGTCCGCACTGGTTGGCGTAGAGCTTGGCTGAGAGGTGGGCATTGCAGTCATCGCGACAGTGGTTGGGGTAAACACAACCGTAGGTATGCTGGTTGGAACGCTCGTTGGGACAGTGGTCGGCGTATTGGTTGGAACAACGGTCGGCGCTATGGTGGGTTCGGCGGTGGAGATATTAGTTGGTACGCTGGTCGGTTCAGTCACTACAGGCTGCCCCTGAAATTCGTCTGCACCAATATCCCGGGCTCCACTCCTCGAATCCCGATCAAAATCCTCAACCACTTCGGTCAGATTGGTTCCACGATCAATGGCCGGGGATTCTGAGGCCAGGTGATACCAGCCTGGATCGGTTTCACTACCGTTTCTTTCCAAAAGCGGTTCGGCAATAAAAGAGTCATTTACCAGCCAGGCGGAACCTGGCGTTTTTGACCACAGGTTATTCGAAAGGGTAATGCCGGTACCGTTGATATTCGCAATGGAGAGCGAATCTTCCTGCACAATTACATTATTCAAAATACGCAAGTCCTGATGGGCAGCGTTATTAATGCGGAAATTATCATCACTGCGTGAATTCACAAAGGTGTTGTTGGCAATCAATACATTGTTCATGCCGGTACCTTGTGAACCTTGCCACCAGTAAAAATTTTTGTACGTGCCAAAGACAATGTTGTTAAGTATCCGGATGTTGCTGGATGCAGGATTGTATTTCTCATCCCCCATCATGATCCCGACACGTGAACCTTTGCTTATACTGCTGTCAGCGCTACCGTAAACAAAATTACGCTGCAGCAGCACATTGGTCGAGTCGGAAATGTAGATGTTTGCCGAATAATTATTGAAAACGGTATTTCCTTCCATGACCGTTCCATTTGCTTCGAATGTAGAAAGCCCTTCACCCCAATTTTGATAAACGATGTTATTGCGAAGGATTGCATTGTTGGGATATCGTGCTGCAGATAAACCGGAGGACCATCCCCCTCTTGTGCTGCTGCCATTTTCATTCGACAAGGCATTCATCCAGACAGAGCTGTTCTCCACCACATCGTCATCACCGGTGATCAGAATTCCATTTTCCTTATTATGATGCACATTGAAACTGCTGAATACATTGTTGTTGCCGGAAATCACAACGGCCATCCAGTTGGTATTACGTACTTCAAACCCGGACATATTGATGTAACTACCTTCGACCTTTACCATTGCGGCCCAATCCGAGGAGGGTAATTGATAATCATTTCCATCAATTACAGGGGTCTCCCCCGGGTAGGCTATGATATGGATCGGATTTCCCGTCTCACCGGATACTGTGATATACACGCTTTCATTGTATATGCCATTCCTCACGTAAAGCGTTTGGCCGGCAGACAGGCGATTGGCAGAATTTTCGATGGACGCCCATGGGGCGCTCTCTGTGCCGGGGTTGGCATCATTTCCATCGGGTGATACATAAAATGTATTATCATCTGATGCAGCAAAAACCTGCATTGGAGAATCCTCGCC
>JAJFTV010000005.1 GCA_021372725.1 Chloroflexota bacterium
CATTCTCTTTCACCTGACCGGCGAGGTGGTGATAGACCCCGGACAGGCCGGGATTTGCAGCCCGTTCCTGGATGAAAAATTGCAGCAGTGGTCACCGGATCTGTGCAGCTTGATGGGGATTGAACCCGCCATACTGCCGAAAATCGTCCCGGCCGGGCAGGTGATTGGTGCGGTCACGCCGGCGGCGGCCGTCAAAACCGGCCTGGCAGCGGGTACTCCGGTTGTCTGTGGAACGGCCGATTATCTATGCTCCTTCCTGGGATCGGGTGCATTGGGTTCGGGTACAGCATCCATCATGTTGGGCACGGCCGGGAATCTCATGGTTTTATCACCCAACCAGGTTGACACCCGCATGTTGAATACGTTTTATCTGAATGGTGAGATCCTCAGCACGGGCGGGGTACTGGCAGGAGGAGCGGTAAGCTGGTTTTCGGGAATGGTCAAAATGGACACTCCCCAGCTTTTAGGGCAGCTTGAAAAAGAGGCGGCCAATACTGCAGCGGGATCACAGGGTTTGATTTTCCTTCCATATCTGATGGGTGAAAGGTCGCCTATTTGGGATGCGGATGCGCGGGGTGTATTTTTGGGATTATCCACCTCGCATGAGCGCGGCCATTTGTACCGTGCAGTTTTAGAGGGAGTGGCTTATGCCTTCCGCCAGTTAGAGGAGATTTTGCGTGAGAATGGCACCCGGATTGAGCAGGTGGTGGTTATTAATGGCGGGTCGTGCAGCCCACTATGGCGACAGATTATTTCGGATGTGATGGAAATTCCGCTTCATTATCGTCCCCAGAAAGATGGCACTTCGTTGGGAGCAGCTTTTCTGGCCGGCAAGGGGGTGGGTCTCTTTGATAGCTGGGATGATATCCAATCGTGGTTGCTGCCACCCATCACAAGCCTGCCGGATGACCAGAATTTTCAGGTCTACAGGAAAAGTTATCAGGTGTATGCCGGCCTGTATGACAGACTGCGGGGGAGCTTTCAGGCACTGCGGGTGACCCGTGAGAGGTAGAATTATTCTATCCAGTGAAATGTGAGCTTTTAATATAATGACTTGATTTGGAAATCCCCGCGCTCTTTGTCATTTCGTAGGGTGTGCCTTTCGTCTTCGAACGCACCACTGGGGGGCTGCGGCTGCAAACGGATAAACGAAATCCATATCCGTCCCCTCTTTGTCATCCTGACGAAGGATGACAAAACACGGGTTTCAGCATAATGTGGGTGGATGGGATTCGTTGACACACTTCCAATAGAAATAAAAAGACTAAAGAGGAACTGTCTCAAGATTTTCTATTTCTATGGGGTTTTTGAGCCGAATTTCGGCTCAAAAACCCCATAGAAAAGATGGCGGGTTAGGTGTAGAAATAGGGGATCCCACATTTTGACATTAAAAAAGGTCATCAATGGGAATATAAAAAGAGGCTGTCGGCTTTTGAGACAGCCTCTTTTGCTGAAACAATCTT
Organism: Chloroflexota bacterium; assembly: GCA_021372725.1. Taxonomy (GTDB): domain Bacteria; phylum Chloroflexota; class Anaerolineae; order Anaerolineales; family Anaerolineaceae; genus JAJFTV01. Next base: position 1,464 of record JAJFTV010000005.1, read on the forward strand.
ACACTTTATGCTTTCCTGGCTTTCCTGGCTGGCGACCACAGGTACTTGGTTAATTCTGCTGCCAGGGATGGGATGATAAATAGTGGGATAATCTCTGCCCATTGTGTCCAACCCAGAGGCATGGTATTGAAGATGTTGTTAAAGAATGGAATGTAGACTACGGCCATGACCAGGACGAATGAAACGCCCACGCCGAGATTCATCCACTTGTTTCCGAATACCCCGATCTTTGCGAGAGGGAAGTATTCAGATCTGGCTGTGTAAGCTCGTAGCAGCTCCGAAAGGCTGAGGGTTACAAAAGCCATGGTTTCGGCAAATTCATAATGCTCCGGGTTACCGTTCAGGCCGATGTAGAATGCTGCCAGCACGACTGCTGTAATTGCAATCGTTTGAACCACGATGCCGCGCTGCATGAATTTGTTGATGATCGGCTCCTTGGCAGGCCGCGGTGGCTGTCGCATGGTGTCGGGATCACCCTTTTCGGTGGCCAGTGCCAGGGCAGGTGCACCGTCTGTCAGCAGGTTAAGCCACAGCAGTTGAATGGCAGTAAGCGGTGATTTGCCGACAGTGATCATGGCAATGAAAATTGTCGCAATCTCGGCCATGTTACAGGAAAGAAGGTAATAAACGAACTTGCGGATGTTGTTGTAAATGATGCGGCCTTGCTCAATGGCGGAAACGATGCTGGCATAATTATCATCCGTCAACACCATATCGGCTGTACCTTTAGCCACATCGGTTCCGGTGATGCCCATGGCAACGCCGATGTCCGAAAGTTTGATGGCCGGGGCATCATTGACACCGTCACCGGTCATGGCAACCACTTCATTATTGGCACGCAGGGCTTCCACGATGCGCATCTTGTGTTCAGGTGATACACGGGCAAACACGGAGGTATGCTGTACTTCGTGTTGTAAACTTGCATCGTCCAGCTCGTTGAGCTGTTTGCCGGTGAGTACCTGGCTGTGTTGGGCATCCATCAAACCAATATCGGTGGCGATTGCCTTGGCGGTATTGGGATAATCCCCGGTGATCATGATAGTGCGGATACCGGCTTCACGGGCTGTGGCCACTGCCGGAGTAACTTCCTTGCGGGCCGGATCGATCATGCCAATCAGGCCGGCAAAAATGAGGTCTTTTTCCATCTCGTCGTTTTCAATTTCTTCCGGTTTGACCGGTACGAGACGGTAAGCCATACCCAATACACGCAGGGCATCATAGGTCATGGCATCGTTGGCTTCCAGAATGCGTTTACGGGAAACCTCATCAAGGGACACGATCTCGTTCTTGTTTGTCTCATAGCTGGTGCACAGGTTTAGCACCACGTCCGGGGCGCCTTTTACTGCGATGGCATACCAGGATTTTCCGTCATTGTTTTGAGGAATCCGGGTATCTTCCGGATGCGGGTTCGCAATCGCATGCACGGTAACCATGCGCTTGCGGCCTGAATCAAACGGTATCTCGTTTTCGCGGGGATAATCTCTGGTATATTCATTTTGGTAGATACCGGCTTTGGATGCGGCGATCAGGATGGAGCCTTCGGTGGGGTCGCCAATCATCCGGTACTGGTTTTTTCCATCAATTTCAACCGTCTCAAGCAAGGCATCATTATTGAGGGTTCCCACCCACAAGGCATCGGAAGCAGCCGGGTAATTCATCAATGAAACAGGGCTGCCGTCCACCAAAAATTCACCATCTGAATCGTAACCACTGCCGGTTATCTCAAAGGTTTTTCCATCTGCCCAAAGACGGGTTACGGGCATCTTGTTTTGGGTCAGCGTGCCGGTCTTATCGGAGCAGATCACGGTGGCAGAACCGAGAGTTTCCACCGATGCCAGCCGCCGGATCAGTGCATGCCGCTTAATCATTTCCTGCATGCCCAGCGCCAGGCTGATGGTGACCACTGCCGCCAAACCTTCGGGTACGGCTGCAATGGCCAGGCTGACTGCTACCATAAATAATTCGGTGATTTTTTCGACGGTGAATTCACCGGCTTCAACAATACCGAGTGCAAACACAAGCCCGCAAACGATTAAGCAGGCAATCCCCAGGGTCTTCCCCAGCTTGTCGAGCTGTATCTGGAGGGGGGTTTGCCCTTCTTCCACGCTTTGCAGCATACCGGCGATCAAACCCAGTTGGGTGTACATACCGATGCTGGTGACAACACCTTTGCCACGGCCGTAGGTGACGGTGGTTCCCATGAAAGCAGCGTTTTTCCGGTCACCCAGTCCCGCTTCACCGTCCAAAATCATGGATGCGTTCTTGGTCACCGGTACCGATTCGCCTGTCAGGGCAGCTTCATCGATTTGCAGGTTAACCGTCTCCAGCAGCCGTACATCGGCCGGGATATAGTTTCCGGCTTCAAGAAGGACGATATCTCCGGGAACCAGTTGTGGTGAAGGAATGATCTGGTGGCGGCCGTCACGAATCACTTGTGCATCCGGTGCAGCCAGCTTCTTCAGGGCTGAGAGCGCCTGTTCGGCTCGGCTTTCCTGTACCACACCCAAAATTGCATTCAGTATCACGATGATCATGATGACAACGGCTTCCGTGTAATCGCCCAGCAAAGCTGAGATGACGGAAGCAACAATCAGCAGGATGACAATAAAGTTATTGAATTGTGCGAGCAGCAACTGGAAAAAGGATGGCCCGGGTTTTTCGTCCAGCGCATTAGGCCCAAATTTTTCCTGCCTGCGCGCTACTTCCTCGCTGGAAAGGCCTGATTCGATTGGCGATGCCAGCTTTTCCATGACAGCTTCCTGGTCGAGTGCATGCCAGTCGATATCCAGTTCTTCGGGTACCACAATTTTTCCATTTTTTGAATTTTTATCCATTCTATAATTCTCTCCTCAATATCTTGGTTTCATTGCATTTGTGATTCGGGTCCGATGCGGGTGCCTGAGTAAATTGTGGTGTTCTTTGGAATGACAACAATTCCATCTCTAATCGTCCAGTGGAGAGCATCCAGATCCGTACCAGGCGGGAAGGGGTGAATCATCACATTTTCACCAATACGCGCGTTCTTATCGATAATTGCACCCTCAATGTGGCTGTTTTGGCCAATTCCTATCGGGACGATTTCATTGTCATCAGGAATTTCACGGTTGTAATAATCTGCTCCCATCAGAATGCTGTCCTTAATTTGAACATTGTTACCGATCACACTGCGCAACCCGATTACGGAATGGGTGATTTCGGCATTGTAGATCAGACAGCCTTCAGCGAGCAGCACATTCTTCAGCCGGCTGTTTTCAACAATCGAACCCGGTAAAAATCGGGCATGGGTATAGATGGGATGATCCGGCTTGTACAAATTGAATTGCGATTCGGGCAGGGTTAGTTCCAGGTTGGTCTCATAAAAAGAGCGAATGGTGCCAATGTCTTCCCAGTAATCATCAAAATTGAAGCCAAAAACGCGGCGGGTGCCGATGGAGTGAGGAATGACATGTTTGCCGAAATCTTCGAAATCAGAAGAAGACAGCAGGTCGATCAGCACATCGGTGTTGAAAAGGTAAATGCCCATCGAGCCCAGATAGGGCCGGGCAGGGTCATCGCGACTTACCAGGTCAACCAGAACCGGTGCATCTTTTGGCTTTTCAGCAAAACTTTTTATTCGGTTGTCATCGTCCAGCTTAAGCAAGCCGAAACGGCCGGCCTCATCTTTTCGCACAGGTTGAACGGCAATCGTGATATCAGCGTTCTTTTCCCAGTGGAAACGGGCCATTTCATCATAGTCCATGTGGTAGAGATGATCACCGGCCAGAATAAGCACGTATTGGGCCTGAGTAGAGCGTATCTGATAGGTCTGTTTGCGAACCGCGTCGGCTGTACCCTGGTACCAATCGGAGATTTCATTGGTTTGTTCGGCCGCCCAGATCTGCACGAAGCCGCTGTGAAAGGAGTCAAAATGGTAAGTACCGGTGATATGGCGGTGAAGGGAAACGGAATTGAATTGTGTAAGAACGGCGATTCGATAAATACCGGAATTGATACAGTTGCTGATCGGAATGTCGATCAGGCGGTATTTTCCCGCAATGGGTACGGCGGGTTTGGCGCGCATTTTTGTAAGGGGATACAAGCGTGAGCCACGTCCTCCCCCCAGGATTACCGCCAGGATCTGGTTTAAGGATGCCATACTACACCTGCCAATCCATTTTAACCTGTAATTTCAGGATATGCCAATTGTACAACATCGTCAGGCTATTTGAAGATGTCAATCTACCAATATTTATCGATATTCTTCCATAAAATCAAACTGATACCATCCCAAAATGGTACCAGTTTGATTTTCCATGTTGATTTGATCGACAGAATGATTTTATTATAAAAATCAGGTAGCTACCCGCATCTTTCTTATTGCATTTTTTCCTGACAATTAATCATCATCGACTGCCGCAGATCTTTTTTCTTCCTTCGGAATCCAGATACCCTTCTTGTAGAAGATTACGCTGAGGCCGATCATGAAGAATACCATGATGAACGTGATCAGGTTGGCGTTAACACCCAGGAGATTAAGCGCAAGACCCAGGACGAGGGAAACAATCAGGTAGCGCCACTCATGCAGGCCGATATTGATCAGCATACCGCCAAACAGGGCCGGGATAAGGAAATCGAAGGCTTTGGTGATCGCCGGGGGCAGGACATTGATAATGGCGGTGATGCCCAGTGCAGCAATCAGCATCAAAATGACCACCAACCATTGGGAGGTCATAATGGAAATACCTGATACGATTTCCGCTTCAGGGGAACCGGGTTCAACGCCCATCGCTTCAGTGGTGGCCACAGCAGTTGGCAGGCGGATGTTGCTGCCGTTACCGGAGATGAAGGTAACATACGTCCCCGCCGTACCCAGGGCCAGGTAGTACTGGAGCGGTTCAAGGAAGTATATAACTCCCAAAGCTGCCCAGATCGGAACCACAGCGTTCATGATTATTCCCCAGCCAGGCCAGACGTGATAAAAAACAAGCAGAAAGAGCGCAGGCAGGAACATAATGACTGCGTGAATGGCGGCAGTCGGGACCCCGATTTTGTGTATCTTCGGAGTGTAGTCTTCTTCAATAATTTTAAGTTTTTCCTCATAGGGAAGCGGGCTCATTCCAAAAAATTTGGATGATCCTGAGGTTGAGGGTGTATTTGTAACTTCTTGAGTCATTTTTCCTCTCCTTCTTTTACTGCGCCGTTGCGGAACGGACAAGTTGCCCGACGATCATACCTACGACGATACAGACAATAATCAGGTACTGTTTCAATGCAGGCTTCTTCAATTTTTCGGCTAATTTGATCCACAGGAACCCTGTGACCGCGCCAGCGACGAAGGAGCACGGTGTGGCAATATTCCCTTTCAGAATTGGCGTGTAGGCGTAATCGATACCTAGTTTGGAAAACATACCCATCATGGCGGTGGTGGAAACCAGAGCCATCATCTTGGGCTCTTTGGATAAAAATGAGTCTTTGAGTTTGGGCAGCGAGCGTGCACCGATACCGCCAGTGATGATCCAGGGAACACAGCATAATGCCATACCCCACAGGATGGTTGAGGCACCTATGAGGGTCATACCCTCGCGGGTGAGATCCACCCCGGCGGCGGCGGCTCCGGATCCGGCGATCATGAATTCAAACATAATCGAACCGATACCGGCACCTTCACGAATGTAGGCGACGGCGCCTCCCAGGGCGGCCACCAGCACCACCATGCCAATAAACGAACTCATGGCGGGCCCAAAGGCGCTGATGGCGGCCGTTTTGATCGTCTGGCCCACAATTTCCTTTTTAAGTCCGATCTTGCCAGCGGTCTTTTTGCTGACGCGGAACATCAGCACTGTCTGGACGATGGTGTTCCCGACGGTGATAAACGCGATGATCCACATCCCTGGGCTTGTTAAAACTTGGTACCAATCATATTCCATTGTTTCCTCCTTGCAGGATGAAAAAATTTGAATCACTGCCTTTTCGACAGGAGATTCCTTGATCAATCAGATCCTAACGGGGTTTTGCGCCATCAGGCAGGGGTGATACGTATTTTTTACCGCCAGTAGATTTGACGAATTCATCTTTTATGGCCTGCAGCAGATCAGGTTTTGTAAACAGGTCAAGGGTGGTAAGTGCCATAACTTTGGCAGCCAGGATGGCACCCTTAAAACCGATCTCCGAGCCGCATGCGGCCACATTTTGCCAGCTATGGCCGGGCGTACCGAGTGGGGCAGTTGTAGTAATCAGGTTGGTAGTTGGAGTGATATAGCTCACATCAGCTACATCGGTGGAACCACCGATTGAAATTTTGGTATCCCAGTCGGGAATCACCACAGTTTCATTCAGGTATTCGCCGATCTCTTCCCATGTGGTTCCTGGTTTTAAACTGGAAAAAAGAGACTGTTTGGTGGCTTGCAGCATTTGGGGTGGAACGCTGTCGGAAATTTCCTTGGCAAGTGCGTGATCTTCGGCTGAGAATTTCAGCCCGCCAATTTTTTGCATATTCTCGAGGAGATTAATACCAAGGGTATAGTTGGCCAGCATTTCATAACTGCCGGTCAGGAAATCGATCTCGTAGGTGGTCTGGGTCATCAGGGCTGCACCCTTGACCACATCCTGTACCCAGGCGTAGATGCTTTCCACCATCGCACGTTTGGGAGCCCGGACGTAATACCAGGCTTCGGCAAAGGCAGGTACCACATTGGGGGCACCCCCGCCATCGGTGATGACGCTGTGAATGCGGGCCTCCGGGGGGATATGCTCACGCATGTACTGCACACCGGTATCGAGCAGTTGGATCGCCTTGAGAGCGCTGCGTCCCTGCTGCGGGTTGGCTGCGGCATGGGCGGAGCGGCCCTTGAACTGCACCTTGAATGAGTTCATCGCCTGAAAGGATGTTTCGCCGGCTTTTGTTCCCCAAACAGAATTGGTTGAACCGGGGTGCCAGGTGACGGCGGCATCCAGATCGTCAAATACGCCGGCTCGGGCCATGAAGATTTTTCCAACCATGGTCTCTTCAGCCGGGCAGCCGTAATAGCGCAGGGTGCCTTTAACGCCATTTTTCTCCATGTAATCTTTTACGGCGACCACTGTCCCGAACCCGGCAGAGCCCAACAGGTTATGCCCGCAGCCGTGTCCCGGTGCGCCGGCCTGGATGGGATCCTTTACAGCAGACACCTTCTGGGAAAGACCGGGCAGCGCATCGTACTCGCCGAGGATGCCAATGATGGGCTTGCCTTCACCCCACTCGGCAACGAAGGCGGTGGGCATGTCGGCCACGCCCATGTCGACAGAAAAGCCGGCTTTTTCCAGCTCACCCGCCAGCAGTTTGGAGGCATGGAACTCTTTCAAACCCAGCTCGGGGTTCTCCCAAATGGATTTTGCGAGAGCTGTGATTTCTCCTGCATGGTCATCGATATATTTCAATACATAGTCTTGATAGGTCATTTAACCTTCCTTTCTCCAGTCAATGATTTGTAATCCAGAAACTGTGTTCAATTCTTGAAAAATTCCAGGGTCATATAATTTTGTCAAATGTATGGGATACCGCGTTTCAGCCCAATTCAATTACCCTTAATATTAGCGAGTTCAATGCAAATTTCAATGGGAGAGAAGCTTCTACAAGGTTAGGTTGAGGTTAGGAATCACCCCATCCTTTATGTGGAAATTTTCCCCGCCACCCGGCGGGGAAAATGCTGAAATTAATGGGGCTTTGCTCCTTCAGGTAGTGGTGATACGTATTTTTTTCCGCCGGTGGACTTGATAAATTCATCTTTGGCGGCTTGCAACAGATCAGGTTTGGTGAACAGATCCAGGGAAGTGAGTGCCATGACTTTGGCAGCATAGACGGCCGATTTGAAACCGATATCAGACCCGCTGCAGGCAGTGGATTGCCAACTGTGCAGGGGAATGCCGAGCGGGAGCGAGGTAGCAGTGATCTGGCCGGTGGGCGTGATAAAACTGACATCTCCCACGTCGGTGGAGCCGCTCATATCGCCTGTCAGGCCCCAGACAGGAGTGAGGGGTTTTTCGTTCAAATATTCACCGATTTCTTCGGCGGTAGTTCCAGGTTGGACCCCGGTCAGGAAACCCTGTTTGACAGCCTGAAGCATCTGAGGCGGCACACTTTCAATCATTTCCCTGGCGAAAGCCTTGTCTTCGTCCGAGAATTTCAGATCGCCTACTTTCTTCATATTTTCCAGCAGGTTCAGGCTGAGCACCTTGTTGCCCAGCAGCTCATACAGGCCGCTCAGGAATTCGATCTCGTACGTGGTCTGGGTCATCAGGGCTGCACCCTTAATGATATCCTCGATCCAGGCATAGATACTGTTTACCATATCGCGTTTGGGTGCGCGGATGAAATACCAGGCTTCGGCGAAAGCCGGCACCACGTTGGGAGCGCCGCCGCCATTAGTGATGACGCTATGAATGCGGGCTTGCGGTGGGATGTGCTCGCGCATATACTGCACACCGGTATCGAGTAACTGGATGGCCTTGAGGGCGCTGCGGCCTTGCTGCGGGTTGCCTGCCGCATGGGCAGCGCGGCCTGTAAACTGCACCTTGAACGAGTTCAGTGCCAGCAGGGAGGTTTCCCCAGGATTGGTGTTGCCCATGGTCATATTCAGCGACATGGGATGCCATGTGATGGCGGCATCCAGGTCGTCAAACAAGCCGGCGCGGGCCATGTAGGGCTTCCCAATGCCAAGCTCTTCGGCCGGGGTACCGTAAAGCCTTAGAGTGCCTTTGACGCTGTTCTTTTCCATGTAATCTTTTACGGCGATTACAGTGCCGAAGGATCCCGCACCAAAAAGATTATGCCCACAGCCGTGCCCGGGAGCGCCGACTTTAATGGGATCTTTTACCGCAGAGATCTTCTGTGAAAGACCGGGCAGGGCATCATACTCAGCCAGGATGCCAATGACAGGTTTTCCTTCACCCCATTCGGCTACAAATGCGGTGGGCATGTCCGCCACGCCCATGTCGACGGAGAAACCGGCTTTTTCCAGCTCACCTGCCAGCAGTTTGGAGGCGTGGAACTCTTTCAAACCCAGCTCGGGGTTTTCCCAGATGGATTTTGCAATAGCCGTAATTTCTCCTGAATGTGCATCAATGAATTTCAATGCCTGTTCATGAATTGTCATACTGTTATCCTTTCTTTAGTCGGAATTGAAGACGGGATTAAAAATTGATTGTATTTTTATCAAACGGGAAACCACAGAAGTGCTTCGGAGATACAGACAGAACGAATCGTGTTTTATAAAGGCGTATTACCTATTATTGATCGAAAAACCCGCGATGAAAAGAAAGAAAAGGTTAGGTTTAAGTCAGGTTTAGATACTCAGAAATTTTCTCAGGCCTGATCTTTTCCAGAAGATCAATCGCTTCTTTACGATTTTTTACACCCATTTTCTTGAAAATGTTGTTGAGATACCATTTTGTAGTGCCCACCGTAATAAACAGGTGATTTGCGATTTCTTTATTACTGTTGTTTTCCATGACCAAATGGAGTATCTCGCGCTCCCGCTCGCTGAAACGGATAAAGAAGTCCGTGGAGACAATTGGTTGCGGGTAATCTGTGGTTTTTGTAAATTCGTTAATCAGGGTTTTAACAAACGACGGGGCGGTTTCCTGATCCATGGCCAGAAGAGGGGCAAGATCGATATATTGATCCAGAAATGAACGAAAATAATGGATCGGTGCTGCCAGTCGGATTGCTCTTTCAAGATAGTGGCGGGTGGACGGGAAATTTTCGAGTAAATGATAGCATCTGGCAAGAAGAATGTATACTTTTATGAGTGTCCCGTTTCGGTTCTGACTTATCGCGAATTCTTCCAGGCGTAACAGAACCTTTTCGGCATCACAGTGATCCTGCTTTGCGATCAGCAGGCGCGCGTAGGTCAGATGCAGAGGTTCGTACAGGGGATCAAAGGTGTTATCCAGGTCGATCCCGGTAGAATTCAACCATCGTTCACAGGCGGAAATATTACCCATGCGCAGTTCCAATTCGGCGTTCTCTGCGGCGGCTACCACCAGATATTCCACATGATTCAGATCATGGGCCATATCCTGAACCATTGAAAGGGTTCTGCGGGTATTTTCGAGATCCCCATTCAGGAAAAATAACTTTGCCTGCAATATTTTGCCGCGTATCAATGGCTTCATCAGGCCAACGGTGCTGACCAATTGCATACCTGTTTCCAGGTATTGCCCGGCAAGCTCCAACTGGTTTGTTTCGTAATAAAGGCAGGCCAGGGGAATAAATCCGTAGCCTGCCAGGGGGTGATAATTCCCGTTTTCATCCGTCAGTCTGCCTATAAAATCTTCACAGAGGATCTGAGCATCAGCGATTTGCCCATTCTGATAGAAGATACCTGCCAGATGCTGGACAGAAAAAGCTTCCATTAGCAGATTATTTTGTTCCCGGGAAAACCGAATCGTCTCCTGAAATGACTGGATGGCTTGCTGATATTTGCCTGTCAGGCGTAAGGTTTCACTGTATATTTCGTATGCCGAACATTCTCTCCAGTTCATTCTCCGGGAAATTTCTTCTGCTTTCTCAAAATATTCCATGGCCTCTTTTAGCTGGCCCTTGCTATTGTGGATTTCTACCATGACGAGGAAACAGTACCATTGGTGATGAAGAGAAATACTATCCGGTTTAATTTGTTCAACGGTCATTAGATACGGCGCCGCCTGTGTTCCCTCGCCACTTTGGTACAATAACCAGCCCATCATGGTGGCCAGATATGGGTTTTCATAAATCACCTTTGGAGGAAGTTTTTTTACCCAGTTTAGCAAAAGCGTAGTTTCGCCTTTCTTGATCAGATCGGGCAATATTTCTACCAGTATCCGGATGGCATTATCGATGTCTCCTGCAGCAAAAGCATAGTGAATTGCATCGGCAGGCATTCCATTCAGTTCATGCCACCGGCTGGCTTTTCGCTGCAAGGCGGCGATTTCATCAGGATCTATTTGTGAGGTTAAGAAACCGGCAAACAACGGGTGATAACGAAACCATTCGCCCGTGTCCCCGAGCTGGATTAAAAAGCTGTTGGATTGTGTCAGGTGTTGTAAAATCTCGGCGCTGTTTTGGATGCCCGCCAGTTCATTACACAAAGGGCCGGATAAACGGTCGAGAATGGCGGTTTTTAGGAAGAACCGTTTTATATCTTCCGGTTGCTGCTGCAGAACTTCCTGATAAAAGTACTCCTTTGTAGTCTTATTCGCTTCGAAGCGAATTGAGAAAATATCCGGATTTTTCGAACCGTTGCGCATTTTGTTTCGAATCGAAAGGGCTGCAATTTGTAAACCCGCTACCCATCCTTCTGTTTTGTTCTGAATGACCTGGATCAGCTCATCGTTGAGGATCAGTCCCATGAAGTCTTTCAGGAAGGACCCGGTTTCGGTGATGGAAAACTTAAGATCTTGCTGGTCCAGCTCCACCAGATCATCATAGACCCGCAGTCGGTAGAGTGGCAAAGGCGGGGCTTCGCGCGAAATCAGGATGATCTGGGCATTGGGCGGGAGATGGTCGATCAAGTATGTCAGCCCGGTATGGATAATATCGTGAGAGATCCAGTGATAGTCATCCAGCACGATATAACACGGGAGTTTAAAGGCTGTCAGGTTGTTGATCAGCGATGTGCTGACGGCTTCGAAGGGAATTTCCGGAGTATGTAAGAGCGATAAAGCCCAGTTGCCAATATTCCTGTCGATAGTCTGCAATGACTTAATCAGATAAGTAAAAAATATTGCAGGATCATCATCTTGCTGGCTTAATGAAAGCCAGGAAGCCTTGTTTTGAGAATTGCTGTCCAGGATGGAACGCAGCCAGGCATTGACCAATGTGCTTTTTCCATACCCGGCTGGTGCATACACCAGGATTAGTTTTTTTGAACTGCCCTCATTCAATCGGCGGGTTAGATTTTCACGCAAAACAAGGTTGTTAGGCAGGGTGGGAAAAATAAATTTTGTGTTCAGGAACTGACCACTGGTTTCCATAGGGATCAAAAAGAACACCTGTTATTTTCTTTGATTGGGCCGTAGTAATGTCAGAATTATCGATGCGAAAGAGAAGCGTTGTGATGATGGGTATCTGACCGATCCTTAAAGGATTCTTACAGTCGATCATGTCTGTTTAATTTCAGAACATGCTACCTGGGCGTTGGTAGTACGTTAATCAAATGATAACGGGTTAAATTATATCATCGAATGAAAGTATACAGGAGCGGATCGTTAAGCCAGGTGACTCATAAACCCAAAGTGTTACTCAAAATACAATATGCAGACACAGGATTAATTTTGATACCCAATCCCCTTTGCCATTATTGGATTAAGAAGATAAAATATATAATAATTATGGTATCATCACAAACAGATAGGATGGAGGTATTTATGAAACTGCGTGTTGGGAATAAAGCACCTGATTTTATGTTGAAAAGCCATCTTGACAAAGAGGTTACGCTGAGTTATTTGCACGGAAAAACGGTCGTACTGGCGTTTTTCCCCATGGCCTGGACGCCGATATGAACGGATCAAATCCCGTCTTATGAGGGTTTGCTTACCAAATTTGCGGGATTAAATGTCCAGGTTCTGGGCATCAGTGTAGATCATGTTCCTTGTCTGAAGGCATGGGCGGAGAGTCTTGGGGGTATTCACTACCCGTTGTTAAGCGATTTTTGGCCGCATGGTGAGGTTGCCGAGCAGTATGGGGTACTGCGGCATGACGAAGGCATTACCGAAAGAGCCATCTTCATCATCGACAAAAAAGGGATTATCCGGTACATCGATGTCCATGATATAGACAGCCAACCGGATAATGATGTGCTGCTCAGCGAGTTGGAAAAGATTGCTCCGGAGGATTTTACCGGATATAAGGAAATCACCCCACAAGAAGACGAAGAAGAACTTCCAAAAGGGGGTGTTGTGGTGTACTGTACTCCATGGTGCCCCAGTTGCCGCCAGGCGCGCTTGTGGCTGCAAAACAACCATATCGAATATGTGGAGGTGAATATTGACCGCAGCCCGGCTGCTGCAAAGAGGGTGCAGGGATGGGCCGATGGTTTCAGAACCACTCCGACATTCGATATCAACGGAGAAATCCAGGTGGGCTTCGATGAAAAACGTTTGAGGGAATTGTTGAAAATGGAATAAGTACAGTACATACTTCAGTAAAAAATGGGGCTGTCCCAAAAGAGTGGACAGCCACTTTGGATAAAAATCCCCGCCCCTCGCTGAGGGGATTTTTATTTTTGTTGGATTTTTTAGCCGT
>JAJFTV010000123.1 GCA_021372725.1 Chloroflexota bacterium
GCGACCAGTTGATCAGGCGCTCGCCGCGGTAAATCAATCCTTTATCATACAGACGTACGAATGCCTCGCGCACGGCCCTGGATAGTCCCGCATCCAGGGTAAAGCGTTCGCGATCCCAGTCGCAGGAAGCTCCCAGCCGGCGTATCTGTTGTTGGATGATCCCGCCGTGCTCTTCTTTCCACTGCCAGGCGCGGCGTTCGAATTCCTTGCGACCCACCTCCTTGCGGGAAGTGCCCTCCTGTTGCAGCAGGCGCTCCACCTGAAGCTGAGTGGCAATACCGGCATGATCGGTACCGGGCACCCACAGGGTGGGTTCACCTTTCATGCGGTGATAACGGATCATCAGGTCTTCCAGCGAAACGAACAGCGCATGCCCGATATGCAGAATGCCGGTCACATTGGGGGGCGGGATGGAGATGACAAACGGTTTGACGTTGGGATCAAAACCGGGTTTATTCGGGTCGTTCGACGGTTTTAGATAGCCGTTTTCCTGCCACCAGCGGTAAAGCCGCTCTTCTGTGGCTCTAAAATCGTACACTTTCGGTAGGTTGTTCTCGCTGCTCATCTTCAACTCCATCACTTTGATTCTTCCATTATCCATTTAAATACAAAACCTTTCGCCCGATTGAGGACGAAAGGCCAAGCTTCCGTGGTACCACCTCTATTCATCATACGAGTATGATGCGCTCATCCCCGGACCTGTATCCGGGCTTCGCTGTATCGGGCTCACCCGTGCCGGTCTACTCGCTTGCTCCAGTTTTCTTCGGCAAATTCGCCAAACGACTTCATGTTTGTCAACCTGGGGAGGCTTTCAGCCTTTTGCGCTCCTTCTCTGTCAGGTGACGGTCACATTACTACTCTTGGCAGCTTGTTGAATAAATTGTTAGTCCGATTATACAGACGTTTGCAGAGAATGTCAATTCGGATAAATGATAAGTATTATGTTGATTTCCCGGTCATTTCTACTGGCTCTTTTGCCACCATTCCTGCCATTTTTGCACATCTGAACCATAATTTTGTAAAGTAATCGATTCAAGGGCTTCGATACAATTTGGTCTTAAATCATAATCATTAACGATTGTGTCTGGGTCTAGCAAATTAATTAATATGGGCACTGCTTGACGTGCAAGTGGACCAATTTTGCCAAGAGCTTTGACCGCAAAACTTTTTTCATAATCCTGCTGATTTTGAACCATGGCAATCAAAACGGGTATTGCAGCACTAGCCTCAGGGCCAATCGCGCCAATTGCAGCCGCACTAATCACACGCATATTGGCTTTAGATTCTTTCATCGTGATGAGTAATTTCGGTAAAGCTGGCAGGGCTTCTTCACCGTACCAATATAAGGAATCAACGGCATCGTAACGAACCCAATATTCCTCGTCGTCCATAGCCAGGATTAGTAAATCAACCGCTCCCGGCACACCTGCATATCCCCTAAGTTCCCGACAGACACTTCTCCGTATTTCGACATTCGTACTTTGCAATCCTGTTTCCAGGATAGGTAGAGTGCTTTCTTTGTCGCTCAACGATGCAATTGCTTTTATTTCTGCATAATGTGCATCACGATCATTTTCAATTTGCGCCACCCTGAGTAAATCTGGAAGGGTTGTAGCAGCCTCATTACCCAGGTCAACCAGAGATTCAGCGGCTGCCTGCCGAACCGAAGCCTCTTGGTCGTCCAAGCTTGAAGCTAAAAGACTCACAGCGCCTTTTACCCCCGTATAATCAGCGAGAGCTTCACAAGCCTGAACACGAAATTCGATTAAGTCACTTTCAAGTGCTTGCGAAAGAAGAGGTATAGTATCTGCTTTACTGCTGGATTTAGCAATTTTCTTGACCATATCGATAAACAGATCAGGATCAGTTTCTCTCCGGGCGGCTTCATACAGTTCTGCCAGATGCGAAGTCGAAGAATTATCAATACCCTGGAGCCCCTCACTGGCAACCTTACGCACATTTTCATTTTGATCGCTCAGCGCAATGAGCAAGACACCCGCTACACCAGGAGAATTTTTATATTTCCCCAAAATCTTACATATTGCAATACGGATTTTCACTTCCGGCCGTTCGAGTTCTTCTTGTAGAAATGGTAAAACTTGATCAATACCACTTAAAGCGACAAGAGCAGATATTTCCTCCCCGTATGCATCTGAAATTTGTTCGTTAACGATCACTTTCTTCAATTCGGGTACAATCTGCGCCGCGTCATCGGTCATGTTTGCCAGTGACGTTGCTGCATTACGGCGAATATATTCATTTTCATCATTCAAAGCCAGGAGCAGCAAATCGGTTACGCCGTCCACTCCTTGGAAATCTTCAAGAATTGAACAAATTTCTTCACGTATGTCTTCATTTTGGTCGGAAAAGGCTTCATTCAATATAATTACTACAGTTTCTTTATCAGAGAAAGCAGTAATCGCCGAGATCTCGGCCCGAAAAGCCATATCGTCGGTTTCGTTTTTTGCTATTTTTTTCAGCTCCGTCAAAGCAGTTCCATCAGGGTCACCGGTATTCTTCAAGGCATAAGCTGCTGCCCGACGGACATCTTCATCTGTATCCTGCAAGAGTTGAGTCAATTTTGGTACGGCTGAAACCGCATCTGGTCCAAACTCGCCTAAAACCTGAGCGGCTGATTCGCGTACATCCGGGTTTGTATCTTGAAGCGCCTCGATTACTGAAGGAATCGTGGCTGGATTTCTATAGTCAGTCAACCAGATAGTTGCTTCCTGGCGTACCATAGTATCGGCATCATGGAGAAGCATTAAGAACGTTTCCGTAAGCAAATCTGAATCCGGGTATACATCTCTCAGAATATTAGCAGCATGGTAACGAATATCATCATTCGGGTTATCAACCGCCTGTAACAATAAATTGAAAACCGTTTCAGCCTGAGCCATCTTGTTGAGAGTATTGGCAGCACCAGTTCGCACCTTTTCGTTTGAATCTCCCATTAGAGAAATCAATTCAGAGGCTGATTTCAGAGGCAGTGGATCAAGTTTACCTAAAGCGTTGGCGGCCTGGTAACGATCAGCCCAGTTGTCGCTATCGAGTGCATAGGTAAACAAAGCAGCTTCAAGTTGGTGGTCTATGGAATAACTCATGTCGATCCCGCAAGCGTAACCTATGATCTCTTCCAGATCATTTTCGATGTCGGCAGCATTTCCGGCCAGTTTTTGAAGTGATGGAACTGAATTGTCAACCAGGTTGGTTAATGTGGTACTACCCGATCCACCAGTGACTTTTTGACTTTCAATGACAAAGAACTTTTCATTATTCCTGACAACCAGTTGGAGATTCACAATGATTTCTTGAGTGAACGCCGAGGATGATTGCCGCACCGAGGAATATGTCAGCGATTCTCCGCGTTCGATTTCATACAAAATATAAACTGTGTCATCTGTTGCAAAAATCTTTGAACCATCAATCCCGAGAACCGATTGGACATAGAACAGTCTGGAAGTCTTAGGAATATAGGCAACCTGATAATTTTCACCAAGTGTTAGTGTTTCATCATACGCAGCTAAAATGAGCTGGTTGACTAAAGGTAAAATTTCATCTTCGAAGCGTACATCCAATTCTTCTTTTGATGGAAGAACTAACGGTTCTTCTGTTACAGTTGGTGTAGGTGAAAGTGTCTGTTGTTGAGCTGGGGTAGCCATAGTAGTGGCAGTCACCTCTGGAAACTTTACACCTGAAGGTGTGGCTGGATCTTTTGCGGGTAAATTAGCGACAGTACATGTCGATAAAAGCACACCCATGATTGATAGCAAAACGAGAATGATCGATTTCCTTTCCACTATCTCCTCCTCCTAGTATTCCGCCAAACATGATTCAATGATTTCATTTTTAATTAACGGAATACTTTAAGCTCTGTCAAAGTAAAAAAGTATCGGGGGTAAATGTTAGCTTGAACTTTGACAGAGCACTAGATAATCAACCAGGATAAATAATAATTGGGTTATTTATCAAGCATAAATTGTAACTAGGGAGTATATGCCTGTAAAGCATAAACAATGAGGATTGTAATAGCCGATTTGTCCAGCCTGGATTTTTAGACATTGCCAAGATCGGCAGCCGCTGATAAGATAAGGAATATTTCGGAGGAAGAAGCATGGCAAATCCAAAATGGCTGGAATGGGCTCAGGCATTACAGGCACATGCCCAAAACGGTCTCACATATACAACCAACCCATTTGATGCCGAACGCTATCACCAAATCATGGAGATTGCCGCCGAGATCATGGCCACTTATACCGACTGTGAATTGCCTGTGATGCGTGAGCTGTTTGATTCACAGGCAGGTTATATGACACCCAAACTGGATATCCGGGGTGTTGTTTTTAAGGATGACAAAATTCTGCTGGTGAATGAATTGGCGGATGGAAAATGGACCCTGCCGGGGGGCTGGGTGGATATTAACGAATCCCCCAGTGAAGCTGTGGAGCGTGAGGTGCGCGAGGAGTCCGGTTATGAAGTCAAGGCCACCCGTTTCCTGGCCCTGTATGACCGGAATAAACATGGCCACCCTTCCTTCATTTTTCACCTGTACAAAGTCTTTATTCAATGTGATCTGGTAGGCGGCAGCCCGCAAACCAGCCTGGAAACAGGGGGAGTCGGGTTCTTCGCAGAAGATGACCACCCGCCATTATCCATCGGGCGAACCACACCCGAAGTACTTGCACACCTTTTCCAGTTATACCGAAATCCGAATATGCCGGCCGAGTTCGATTGATCAACCGGCACGCTGCAAAGTGAATCAATGAGAAAAATTCTTCTGTTGCTGATATTCTCCTTCCTTGCCATACTGGCTGCCTGTAACCCTGCAATGGGGTCTGTCTCACAGGAAGAAACCCGGACAACCATTGCCGAACCACGGGCAACTCTCTCCACCCCTTCCAGTACACCCCAACCCGTTTTCACACCTACTTCCAATCCCCTCCTTCAAGTCCCGCTTGAGGATCTCAATAATCTTCAAATCAGTTTTTGGCATCCCTGGAGCGGAGAGCTGGCCCAAACAATGGAAGCGATTATTCAGGACTTCAACAACAGCAATGTCTGGGGCATCCATGTCATCACAACTCCCTATGGAGGCTCAGCCAGCCTTGCGAATTCCATTGAGGAGAATATGGGAGCCAACAATCTCCCGAATGTGGTGGTGTCTTCCTCTGAACAACTCCTGCAATGGGAGGACCAGTACCAATTGTTCACCGACCTGAACCTTTATATCGCTGACGGCCAATGGGGTCTTACCAGACAGGAACAGGCTGACATCCCGCAAACGTACTGGGATCAGGACAACCATCATGACAAGCAAATCGGTATCCCGGCCTTGAGAAATATGCATGTCCTTTTTTATAACAAGAGTTGGGGGGAAGAGTTGGGATACACAGAATCACCTCAAACCTTTAAGAATTTCTCGGATCAAATCTGCGCAGCAGCAGCAGAGCGCAAAGATATTGACGAAACAGGCGGATGGATCATCAACACGGATCCTTTGACGACCTATAGCTGGCTGACAGCGGCCGGCCTGACAAACCTGTATGATCCGGAAAAGGATGTATACCAATTCAACACACCCGGCGCTTTGGAGGTTCTGTCAAAGCTCAAGTCTTTGTCCATCAAGGGCTGTATCTGGAACGCACGCCTGCCCAACCCGTACGATTATTTTGCCGGCCGGCAGACGCTGATGTATTCCGGTACCCTCACCGATATCCTTCCCCAGACTGCGGCCATGCAAAAACAACAAAATGCGGATGACTGGCTGATCCAGCCTTACCCGGCCGGCAGTCAAAATTCTTCGGTAGTGGTGAATGGCAGCTCGTATGCCGTCCTTGAAACCACGCCTGCTGAACAACTGGCTTCCTGGTTGTTCCTGCGCTGGCTGGTTTTGCCCCGCCATCAAGCCGCTTTGAGCAGTGCGAGCGGTTGCCTGCCGGTCAGCGGCGCCGCTTTCGATGAAATGCAGGCATTCACCAGCCAATATCCACAATGGGCAGCCGCCAGTGAATGGATCCCTCTGGCAAATTCAGCACCGCATGCCGGTTCATGGACGATAGTCCAAAACCTGCTGGAAGACGCAGCCTGGCAGTCTTTTCAGACATACACAGCCCAGGAAAATATCCCTGGGCTGCTGGAGCAACTCGATGCCATGATCCCGGAAATTCTTTCCAATAATAAAATGGATTGATCTTTTTTCGATAATTCTTTTCTGGAAACGTGGCAGGCGTCAAATAAAAACCGCCCGGCAGGGGTCTCTTGCCAGGCGGTTGGTCTTTACTGCAATGACTGGTTTATGGTTTCAGCCAGACATTATTGTCTGTGGTCACCAGGTTAAGGAACCAGGATGTGCCGGCATAATCCTGGACTTTATCACTCAAAATTTCTCCACCTGCCGAAAATCCCAAAGTCAGAGCCGGATAATCCCGATAGATCAAATCCTGGGCTTCTCTTAATTGAGCATCCCGTTCGACAGTGTCAACAATGTAGTTGGTCTCGTCGAGCATGGCTGCAGCTTCCTCATTGGTATAACCAAGGGTATATGCCAGGCCGTTGGTACCCCATAGGGAGCTTAAACCGCCGTCGCCGCAAAAACCGTTCGAGAACATTATCTCTTTCTGGTTGCCGCCATAGAAGTCGTCAATCCAGGTTCCAAATTCCACCTGAACCAGCTCAGCATCGATACCAAAATCCTGCATTTGTGTGATCAAGGCAGATGCAATATCCGGCATGGGGCTCAGGTTCCAGATTTCAAGCCGTACTGCCAGCGGGGTGCCGTCTTTTTCCCAGATACCATCCGCGTTTTTCGCCCAACCGGCATCAGTCAAGGTCTGGGCTGCCAGATCCGGGTCATAGGTAAAATATTTGTTGCACAAGTCGGGATCATAACCCGGTACACCTGGTCCGGCGGTACCACATCCGCCCACATACAAACCGCCCAGGACAGCTTTCAAAACGCGTTCCCCATCCAATGCATGAGCAATGGCCTGGCGTACTTCAAGCTGCGATGTAATTGGGCTGTTGTAATCGAAATGAAGGTACCAGTTCCAGGGGCAGGTACCGATACGAGCATCATACCCTTCGGTAGCGGCAAACTGGTCAAATATGGTGGTGCTGGAAGTACTCAGATAGTGAATTTCGCCAGCTTCCAGGGCCAGCGCAGCCACTGTCTCATCCGGGATGATCTTGAAAACCACTTCATCGAGATTTGGAACGATATAATGATCTTCATTGGCGACTAATGTGACGGAATCATCCGGGATGTATTCCTTCAGCTCGAAGGGGCCGGAGCCAATCGGGTGTGAATTCCAGGTCTCTCCATAGAAATCCACAGCCTCTTTGGGCAGGATGCCCAGGCTGGTCAGACCGCGCCCATTAATGAACAATAAAGCATCCGGGTTGGTCAGGTTCAACCGCACGGTATAATCATCCACTGCTTCAACCGATTCATAGTTGGCAACCAGATCCGATGTAGGCTGTCCACCTTCGATAGTGAGGTAGCGTTCCAGCGAATATACAACATCGGATGCGATCACCTCCCGACCTTCGCCTTCAGCAAAGACATCATTGCCGTCCTGGAAGGTCACGCCATGGCGCAAATGAAATACTACACTTTTATTGTCATTCTCATATTCCCAGCTTTCTGCCAGATCAGGGAGGATTGTTCCATCCTCTTTT
Organism: Chloroflexota bacterium; assembly: GCA_021372725.1. Lineage (GTDB taxonomy): Bacteria > Chloroflexota > Anaerolineae > Anaerolineales > Anaerolineaceae > JAJFTV01. The sequence continues at coordinate 7,678 of JAJFTV010000123.1, forward strand.
ACACGAAACAGGAAGCTGTAAATTTGGGAAGCAACATTGAAAGACGGCCCATCTACAATAAAGGGCGGATCAAAAGTAACACTGGCGCTTGAATGCCAGTACAGTGTTCCACCTTTGACTACATCCGTCGCGGGTGCTTCGGCTGGAGTCTCTTCCGTGGGAGCCACTTCTTCCGTTGGCGCTGCTTCTTCGACGGGAGCCGTTTCTTCTCCGACTGTCGTTTCGGTTGCTGCCGGTTGGCAAGCCGTCAACAAAAGTGAGCTGACGATCAGCAATCCGATTAAAACCATCCATATCCTTTTCATTTTATTCTCCTGGGTTTTCTAATTTTTTCCAGACAATACTCGAATTTCAAGATTACGCGTTTTTTCGATTTCCTCTCCTTTCAGGTCTGTCCATTCAGGCCTTGAAAACCCTTGGGTCAAAAGCATCCCGCAGGGCATCTCCTACAAAATTAATCGCCAAAACCGTTATCATGATCGCAAAACCGGGGGCGACCGACATCATCGGAAGCTGGCGCAGGTACGGCTTGGCATCGGAAAGCAAGGCTCCCCACTCAGCAGTGGGTGGTTGTGCGCCCATGCCTAAAAAGCTCAGTCCCGAAGCGGATAGAATAGCCGAAGCGATACCAAAAGTTGCCTCCACGATTATCACACCCATGGTGCCGGGCAGCACATGCCGGAAAATGATCCGGCTGTTGCGTGCTCCCACTACCCGGGCCGCTATGATGTATTCCTGTTCCTTGACGGAAAGCACCATGCCGCGTACCATGCGCGCATAGTCAACCCACGACACGGCACCTAATACCAGCATCATATTCGTCAGGCTGGGACCAATCAGAGAAACAATGGCAATACACAGGATCAGGAATGGAAAAGCCATGACCACATCTACTGCACGCTGAATAATCATATCCAGCACACCGCCGAAATAGCCGGAAATTGCTCCCAGTGTCACGCCCACCAGTAAAGCAATCCCCTGGACAATAAACCCGACAACCAGTGAAATGCGGCTGCCATAAATCACGCGACTGAGCACATCCCGGCCCAGTTTATCGGTACCCAATAGATGTCCAGACGATGGGGGTTGAAGGTTGTGTTCCAGATCCATTTCGAGGGGATCGTACGGTGCAATATACCGGGCAAAAATGGCGATTAAAGCCAGCGATACAAGAATGATTAAACCCACCATGGCCATGCGATTATGCGTAACCTGGCGCAAACGGTCCATCCAGGGGCTGACGGATTTGGAAGTTGTTGTTGTTTCTGGCAAAAGCGAGGTCATAAATTTCACCTAATTAAACCGGATGCGCGGATCGACGACGGTATAGAGAATATCCACCAGCAAACTTGAGACCAAATAAAAAATGGAAAGCAGCAGTACCGTGCCCATGATCAACGGGTAATCCCGTCGCATGGTGGCGTTGACCGCCAGACGGCCCAAACCCGGCCAGGCGAAAATTGTTTCGACAATCACTGCACCCCCCAGCAGACTGGCAAATTGAACACCAAACAGGGTCAGGATGGGAATGAGTGCATTGCGCAAGGCGTGGCGTGTGATTACAAGACGCTTTTTTTGTCCTTTGGCATACGCAGTACGGATGTAGTCCTGATCCAGCACTTCCAGCATGGAGGAACGCATGATCCGTGAGTTGAGACCCATGATGGCAAAACTCAGGGTGACCGCCGGCAGAACCAGATATTCCAACCGGCCAAAAAGCGGACCAGTGCCCCGGCCAGAGGTAGGCAGCCAGCCCAAAGTCAGGCTGAAAAGCAGGATCAGCATAATCCCCAGCCAAAAGGAAGGCATGGAGACACCGATCAGGGAGAAGGTCATTAGACCATTGTCCAGGGGTGAACCCCGGTTCAAGGCAGCCACAATCCCCATCGGGATTGAGAAGACGATCACGATCAACATTGCAGCCACTGTCAGCTCCAGTGTAGCCGGGAAACGGCTCTTGAGCTCGTCAACCACCGGCATCCGGGAAGTCAATGAAGTCCCCAAATCGCCTTGCAGCAAGTTGCCCAGGTAGCGGAAGTACTGCACCATAATCGGGTCATTTAAACCCAATTCTTCTTTTAATCTTTCAATCTTGGCCGGGTCTGCCTCAGAGAGCTTGAGACCATATTGAGCCGTGACAGGGTCGCCTGGAGCCAGTTGTATCATGGTGAAGACAACGATGGTGATGCCAAGGATCAACAAAGGCACCAGTAACAATCTGCGAATAATATAGTTCAGCATCTTTTGCATCCATGTTGATTATTTTACATAGCCTGCATACAGCAGGCCGGCCCCCAGTTGCACCCTCACCAATTTTTGGATCGGAACTACTTCATATTTCATTTCATTTTCAAGGGCCGCAGATTCCTCCAAAAACTTGTTCTGCATTACCTGAAGCCCATTCATTAAGACAGGATTTTCTCCTGATGCCGCTATTTCAACCTGGATTAATCGCACAAACATGCCAATGCTTAAAAGATTATAAAATCGACGTATGAGGAGATTATCGAATTTTTCTGCAACAGTAGCCTGACCATCCAGAGCGGGATCGTTCCTGGCCCAGTTTTCCTGTGTGGTCAGATAATCATTTTGTTGGGAAATACTGGCTTCCAAATTATCGCGAAACGGCGATGAGACGGTCAGGGAATCCTTGATGGCATCATATTGCTGCCGGAAGAATTCACCATCCTGGCGGCTTTGCCTCAAACCTGCCAGAATGGCATCCCGGCGCAGCATATCGGATGGTGATACATCGTGGATGGCGGGATTGTAAAAATACGGCATTTCACAAACAATGGCATGCGGATCGCAAAAACGCCTGGCAAAAGCGGAGCTGCTGTCACCTGAATTAATCTGGGCGGCCGGATCTGAAGCACCGTTTTGTTCAAGGAAGTCATAGGCCTCCTTTATACTGAGCTCGCCAAAAACAGCCTTTGAAAAGGTGCGGGCATAAGGCGCCTCAGCTTCGCCCATGTGCAGCGGCAAATCCTGACTTGCCACCAGGCGGTAAAAATCCGGATAGAAGGCCGGAATATCATGCGAGAGATAAGCGTACACTCCTCCAAAGCCTGAATTATGCAGGGAGTAGATGAAATCCGGTTTTACTTTTTCGATGATATTCATCAGCGCCTGTGTCTCAGGGAGCGGCTGGTTGAAATGCAGGGATTTATAATCTATCGGAAAGGTCCATTCAACCTGCAGGTGGCCGGGCGGCCGGAAAAAATTTCGCGCATAATTTGTGATCGAAAATGGGCCCTTAAACCAACCTTCATTCAGGCGTGTGCCATCCACGTCAATGCATTTGATGATGTACCAGGTGTAATCCAGATCATTTCGCAGCGCATCATCCTCCGCAAGCCGCTCTGAAAGAAATTCCAGCATCATACTGCCGATCGGCTCGTTGGGGTGGGGCATGGCGAACATCAGGCCGGTCTTGCGGCCGCTGCCAATTTTCATGGCATGAATAGGAGAACCTGCTTTTGAATGACCTATCCGGATCAGCTCAATCGTTTCTGGAAACCGTTCCGCCAGCCGGTGCATGCTTTCGTTGAGCTCATCGACAGTGAGGAAAGCCTTATAATCGGGTACATCCTGTATGAGTTGAATAACTTTTTTGTAATCCATATTTTGAATATCCAAATTCTTGTTCAAGTCTTTGAATTCTGATCATTTTCGTCCCCGTTTTCAGAGGACGGTATAAGGTACTCAGATAAATAACGACGCTGGCCTTCCAATGTAATCCGAATGTGTTCCTCCAGCATCCTGCGCGCCAATTTACCGTTGCGCTCCGTCAGGGCTTTCAGGATTGCCTGATGGGATGTCACATCTTCCTGTCGTCTTTGGAAATGGCCGTTAAACTGTTCATACCCTTCAAAATAGGTAAACATCAAAGTCCAAATCTGTTCGAGAACGCGAATAAACTGGCGTTTGCCTGAGGCGCGAATAATCGTCCAGTGAAAATCCTCGTTATAATGCCGGGCGCTGTCTGTGGACGCGGGATCGTTGGTCTGGCTGGCCAACAGCAGGATTTCCTGCAAATGATCCAGGTCTTTTTGCGTGATGTGCGCAGCGGCATCTTCAAAAGCCATACCTTCAATCTCCGAGCGCATGCGATACAGTTGCTCCTGGTCTTCAACGGTAAATTGAGCCACCCGTACACTGTGATGTGGTTCTGCTTCAACCAGGCCCTCCGCAGCCAGCCGGGATAACGCTTCCCGCACCGTCCGTGCGCTGACACCCAATTCCTGGGCAATCTGCACCTGCGGCAAAGTCTCGCCAGGGTGGATGCGCCCGCCAATGATGCTGTCATGGATCGCCTGGTAAACCTGGTCGACAAGTGTGTTGGGATTTTGTATCTGATTCTGAAAACGCGGCTGGTTTCTTTCTTGATTTGTCATTGGTTTCAAGACAATCCTTGTTATAATACTGATTATGCACTGTGCACAATGCACTAATGGAATTATAGTTGAAATCATGATCCATGTCAATAAAACTTCGGGGAAAAATTTTAGAAACCCGCTTTTTACACACTCAGAGTATCCAAAAAACCAACCGTCACCCCTCTGCGGGTATTCTGTGTGCGCCAAAATCCTTTTACAGTTTGGAGAGATCAAGTGAAATTCAAGGCTATGAACGATGTTTTGCAGCATTTGGATGGCGACTACAACCGCCGTATCCTTGCCGATATGATCGGCATTCCATCCATCATTGGTAATGAGAGCAAACTGGCAAATTATATCCACCGCGAGCTCACCAGCATTGGTATCGAGAATCAGATGGTCGAAATAGAACCCGGCCGGCCCAATGTTTACGCCCGCATTCCTGGCAGCCGGCCCGGAAAACGTCTGCATTTTAACGGTCACATGGACACGGTACCGGTTTGCGAAGGGTGGACATTGGATCCGTTTACCCCCACCATCCTTGGCAACCGTATGGTGGGTTTAGGCGCCAGTGATATGAAGGCCGGCCTGGCATGCATCATCAATATGCTGCGCGCATTCAAGCTTTCAGGAGCAGATTTTGCAGGTGAAATCTCTCTTTCGGCGGTCATCGATGAAGAAGCTTATTCCAAAGGAACGCGGGCTGCCATGGCAACCGATTTTGCCGGCTGTGATGCCGTGGTGATCGCCGAAGCATATTCGGCAGATGAGACCCATGCCATCCCGCTTGGAATTACCGGGAAAATTCTGTATGAAATCACCGTAAAAGGCAAGGCTGCTCATGGCTTCTTTCCGGATAAAGGAATCAATGCCATTGAAGAATCTGCGCGCATCCTTTCGGCTTTGGATCGGCTCAACATGCGCACCCACCCGAATTTTGGAAAAGGCAGCCTGTGCACTTTGAAGATCGAGGGTGGTTACCAGATTTACACAGTGGTGGTTCCGGATCGCTGCCGCTTTGAAATCAACCGTATGCTGGTGCCCGGCGAAACCAGCCAGATGGCACTGCAGGATATGCACGAACTGGTGCGGAGTCTTGACCTGAAAGCCGAGGTTGAGATTAAGCTCAAACCGCCTGTTTATGAATCCTTTATCATGCAGCGCAATGAGCCAATCCTTCAGATACTGGATGAAGTCTATCCGCTTGTGACCGGGAAAAAACCTCACTATGCCTACACATCCGTCATCACGGATGCGAATGTCATCACGGGTGAACACGGCATCCCCTGTCTGCATCTGGGCCCCCCAATGGGGAATATCCACCAACCGGATGAGTATGTTTTAGTGGATTGGCTTGAACCCGTTTCGAGAATGTACGCCATGATTGCGGAAAGATTTTTGTCTGAAGCCTGAATGGAAGCCATTGGCCTGAAAAAGAGATCAATCAATTAAAACAAAAGAGGCGACGATGGGATTTGAACCCATGATGAGGCTTTTGCAGAGCCTTGCCTTGCCACTTGGCCACGTCGCCAATCTTTACTGCACTTTGTGAAATTTCTTTTTTCCCCCTTGCGAGAGCGGGCGATCGGGCTCGAACCGACAACCTTTTCCTTGGCAAGGAAACGTTCTACCAATTGAACTACGCCCGCAGAGTTGCTGCCTGATCGTTCAGGCATGAACGATGCAGAGTATAGCATTTTTCATTTGAATCGTCAACACTTATAAACGAGGGTGTTAGCCCAAAGTTAGAATGTCACCTATCACGAGGAGAAAATCATAAGGAAACCTGTTCAACCGACCTCTGGGCAGATTCCTCACTATGTTTGAAAAGACAAAAAAGGAAGCCATCAACAAGATAGTCCTACACAACCTTGCCCGGCAGGGCATGGGTGTGTTCGCCATTTTGGATCACCCATTCACCGTTCACCATCACATGCGGAATGCCTTCCGGGTATTGCTGCGGGTGGGTGAAGGTTGCCTTGTCGATCACTTTCTCCGCATCGAACAGAACAATATCCGCCCAGGCGCCCTCACGGATCACACCGCGCCCTTCCAGTTTGAAATACGCGGCGGTCAAGGAAGTCATCTTGCGAATGGCTTCTTCCAGAGTGAGCAATTTCAATTCCCGTACATAGTGCCCCAGCACCCGGGGAAAGGTGCCATAGCTGCGCGGATGGCAGATAATACTCCCCAGTACCCCTTCGGTGGATAGCGCATTACCATCACTGCCGGTGACCAGGCGCGGGTATTTCATCAAATACTGCACATTCTTTTCCAGTTGATCAAACCAGACAGCAGAAGCGCTTCCCTCACTGATAGCAATTAAATCAAACAGCGTTTCCAGCGGGTCTTTTCCATCCTGATCGGCAATTTCCTGGACGTTTCTGCCAACCACCTCCGGCCGGCCCTGCGCAGTCACCACCAGGATTTGATCCCAGTTGGTGATGCCGCTGCGATTTTCCCAGTCAAGGCGGTGATCCTTCCAGTCTTGCACCAGCAATTTACGGGTTGCCGGATCTTTGACCCGCCTGGCAACGGCTTCATTGCCGCCCGCCTGCGCCCAGTTGGGCAGAATGGCACCCAGCCAGGTGGAGGAGGCATCATAAGGATACTGGTCTGTGCCGACCGCTATCCCGTCACGGTTGGCCTGCTCGATCATCTCCAGCACCCGGTCTGCACCATCGAAGTTGTGACTGCCTTCCAGCTTGAGATGTGAGATTTGCACCTGCGCCCCCGACCGCCTGCCGATCTCGATGGCTTCCCTGATCGACTCCATCAACGTGTCGCTCTCACTGCGAATATGGCTGGCATAAATACCGCCATGTTGTGCCACAACCCTTGCCAACCCAATGACCTCTTCGGTTTTGGCATAAAAACCAGGCGGATAATACAACCCGGTCGACAACCCATGGGCTCCCTGCTGCATGGCATCTGCCACCAGTTGCTCCATCGCTTTTTGTTGCCCGGGCGTCGGCTGCACATCGTCGTATCCCAACACGCAGGCCCGAATGGTATTATGACCCGCCAGGGCGGCCACGTTTTGAGCTACGCCCTGGCTTCTATATTTATCGAGGAAGGAGCCAAAATTCGTCCAGTCCACTTTATACCCGTACGGCTCCGCCTCAGCCTGTATTTCCTTAACAACAGCTCCCATCAACGGCGCAGGCGATGAACCGCAGTTGCCAACCACCTCGGTGGTGACTCCCTGCCGTATTTTGCTTTGCGCCAGCCCGTCAACCATTAATGGCAGATCCGAATGGGTGTGAGGATCGATGAAACCCGGCGAAAGCACCAGTCCGGCGGCATCCAATATTTGAGTCGTTTCGCCTTCCAGATCCTTTCCAATCGCAGCGATGCGGCAGTCCTTGACGGCCACATCGGCATAAAAACCTGCTTTTCCGGTTCCGTCGAACACTTTTGCGTTTTTAATGATGACATTGTACATGGCTGACTCCTTGAGGAAAAAATGTAATTCCGACGGGTTTGTTGTTGCCCACCGGATAATTTTAGCATCATCTATTTGTTTACAATCAAGATTGTAAAGAAGAAAACGTTTCGGATTTCTTACCCGATATTCTTGCTTTTCAGTCTTAAGCTGTTGCTGACCACAAATACGCTGCTAAAGGCCATCGCACCGGCCGCCAGCATGGGGTTCAGAAGGCCCAAGGCCGCGGCCGGGATGAGAATGATATTGTAAAAGAAAGCCCAAAACAGATTTTGACGGATTGTTTTCATTGTCATTTTTGAAAGATTGATCGCCCGTACGACACCGTGCAAATTTCCGCTGATCAACACCACCGGCGCCGAGGCAATCGCCACATCGGTCCCCGTTCCAATTGCCATGCCGGTATCCGCCTGGGCGAGCGCCGGCGCATCATTAATTCCGTCCCCTACCATGGCTACCACGTTTCCGGCTTCCTGTTCCTTTTTAACCATGGCTGCCTTGTCGGCCGGCAATACCTCGGCCAGCACGCCATCCACGCCCACCTGGTCTGCGATTGCCTGTGCCGTCTTCTGATTGTCGCCGGTCATCATCACCACCCGCAGCCCCATATTTTTCAATTCGCGGATAGCCGCTGCTGATCCTTCCTTGACCGTATCGGCAATGCCAACGGCACCAACCGCAAGCCCATCCACCGCCACCAGTACTGCCGTTCTGGCCTGCTGCTGGAGATGGCCGATCTCATTCTCCAGCCGGCTCACATCGATCCCCCTGGAAACCAGCAGGTGTGCGTTTCCGACCAGTACCCGCCGCCCATCCACTTCAGCCTCAACCCCGCCCCCCGCTTCGGCGTGAAAACCGTCGGGATCCGATAATTGCAGTTCAAGTTCCATCGCCCGGGCATGGATGGCCTCGCCCAGCGGGTGTTCACTGCCTTTTTCCACCGAGGCAGCCAGGCGCAGCAGTTCACTTTCACCACCTGGAAAATCTCCGGCAATGACATCTGTCACCACCGGCTGGCCGCGTGTGATGGTACCGGTCTTGTCGAGAATGATCGTCGTCAATCTGCCTGCACTTTCCAGCGCCTCGCCGGATTTAAACAGAATGCCCATTTCAGCGCCTTTACCGGTGCCCACCATGACGGCCGTCGGGGTCGCCAGCCCCATCGCACAGGGGCAGGCAATCACCAGCACTGCAACGGTATTGATCAACGCCCGCGTAAACAAGGTCATCTCCGACCCTGCCGGGAGCGGCACCAGAAAAAACCAGACCAAAAAAGTAACCAACGCCGCCCCGATCACCACGGGCACAAAAATAGCCGAGATCTGGTCGGCCAGTTTCTGGATGGGTGCCTTGCTGCCCTGGGCTTCCTCGACCAGGCGGATAATCTGCGCCAGGGCAGACTCCTTGCCCACACGGGTGGCTTCCAGCTTCAGCAGTCCCTGCTTGTTAAGTGTCGCACCGATCACTGCATCACCGGCCGATTTTTCCACCGGCAGCGACTCACCGGTCAGCATGGATTCATCCAGTGTGGAGCGCCCATCGATCACCACACCATCGACGGGCACCTTCTCGCCAGGCCGGACAATCACAATATCCCCGGCCACCACATCATCCACGCGTATTTCCATTTCCTGGCCGTCGTGGATCACCCTGGCCGTCCTGGCCTGTAAACCCATCAGTTTTTTGATGGCTTCGCTGGTACGGCCTTTGGCGCGAGCTTCCAGGAATTTACCCAGCTTGATCAGGGTAATGATGACCGCGGCAGTCTCGAAATAGACATGCCCGGGGATCCATCCCAGCATGACGGGGATGGAATAGAAGTAAGCTGCCGATGAACCCATCGCCACCAGCACGTCCATATTTGCCGACCCACCCCGCAGCGATTTATAGGCCCCAACATAATACTGCCTGCCCACGTAAAATTGGACGGGCGTTGCCAGCGCGAACATCAACCAATTCAACCAGCCGGCATGTGTCCACGACATCGGCAGCAATCCGAAATCACGTCCCATGGAGAGTAGAAACAGCGGGATCGTCAATATCAAGCCTGTGATCAGAAACTTCCGCTGTTCGTTGATTTCCCGCTGTCTTGCTTTTGCTTCGACATCCTCCCCTTCCGATTCCTCTTCCAGCACATCAAACCCGGCAGAGAGTATGCCCTTCCGTATGTCGGACTGGCTGATGATGGTGGGAATGTACTTGACCCGTGCCTGTTCTGATGTGTAGCTGACCTGGGCCGACAACACCCCTTCAAGACCGGCCAGTGCCTTCTCCAGACGGCGGGCATCGTTGTCATCACTCATGTGCCGGACGGCTAATACAGCTTCACCGGAAGCAATTCCGTAACCGGCGCGCTCCACACGCCCGATCAGATCGCCAAGAACCACCAGAGATGGGTCGAACACCACGCTGGCCCGCTCCGATGAGAGGTTGACATTGGCCTCCTGCACACCGTTAATCTTTTTGAGGCTGCGCTCCACGGTTGAAACACAGTTGGCACAGGTCATACCTGTTACCGGTAAGGTGAGATGTTTTTCAGCCATAATTTCCTTGTATTCCAGGATCCTTTATCAAACAAGGTAGCCCATATCCCTGCGCTTATTGCTCGGGGGGATAGTTGATCTCCTTCAACAGTTCAATGATTTTCTCTTCCGTGGCAGGTGGTTCATACTCAATTTTGGTGATCTTCGTTTGGGCATCTGCCTGAACCGACCGTACGCCCTCCAGATCACCCAGCTCCATGGTGATGGTGTGAACACAATGCTCACAGGATATATTTGGGATGCGATAAGTAACGACTGACATACTTTACCTCCAATACAAGATATTTATACTTTTGTTGCCGCTTCATAGACGGCTGTGATTTCTTTCAGAACGCGTTCGCGTTCATCGGGATCATCACCGCGGATGGCGGAAATCACACAGGTATTCAGATGTTGATCCAGAATTTGCTGGCTGACCTTGTTAAGAGCCGCTTGCACAGCATGGATCTGCTGGATGATGTCGATGCAATATTCCTGATCTTCCAGCATGCGCTGGATGCCTCGGATATGCCCTTCGATGGTCTTCAACCGGCCAATCATCAATTCTCGATCGTGATCCTGCATTTTGATCTCCTACCCCCTCCCGGTGGGGATGGGGTATATATATTATACTATTATTACCATTATTGTCAAGTATGATGAATAAAGGATATTGAAAAAGTCCTTTCATTTAGATGGTTGTATTGCATAACTTGCATAAAACGAGGTCGTTGCCAATTTCACGGCCGTCACCTAACCCCCCGTCCCCCTTCCCGTTTTGGGAAGGGGGTGAAAATCCCTTTCTCGGGGGTTTTTTGAGCCGCAAAACGGCTCAAAAAACCCCAGGAAGTAGTTTCCCCGCCCAGCAGGGGCGGGGACAAAGGGGTGGGGTGTAGTGGACCCAAAACTTTGGAAACTTTTTCAACACCCTCATGAATGAGGGTGTTGAAAAAGTCATTTCACCTAAGTAATGGTTATATGAAAATGAGTAAAACGAGGTTTTTACCAATTTCACGATATTACCCAACCCCCCGTCCCTTCCCGGCTATGGAATGGGGACAGAGTGTTTATGCTGTTTTCCACCCATGCACCGCGTGAAGTCCTGACAGAGAAGATCCCGGCTTCCCGACCGGTCATCTGTCGATACCCTTCCCCCAATCCGGCGATGAATGGTTCCAGAAAATTCCGGTCGACAAGATTAATCGTACAGCCCCCAAAACCCGCACCGGTCAAGCGAGCCCCCAGGCAGCCGGGTAAACCGGCAGCAATTTCCACTAACGCATCCAACTCCGGACTGCTGACATCGTACAGGTCCCTTAACGAAGCATGACCCGCAACCATCAAATTGCCAAATTCACGCCATTCCTGGCGGCGAAGACAGTCGGCCGCAATTTGAACGCGCCTGCATTCTTCCACCACATGGCGGGCGCGTTTTCGGAGTATCACCGGAAGGACATGTTCAAATTCACCAAGTTCGTCCGGCGTGACATCCCTGAGCGACTGAATTCCAGGCAGAACTTGCATTAACATTCGCAAGGCCTGTTCACATTCGTTCCGGCGCTGATTGTACTGCGATATGGAGGGTGCCCCAAGCTGATGAATTGTACCGGTATTGGCAACCACCAGATTGGTATCCGGAAACGGGATTGCCTCCCATTCCAGTGTTTGGGTATCGAGAAACAAAACATGCCCCGCCTGCCCATGCAGACAGGCAAATTGATCCATGATGCCGCAGTTTACACCCACATAATTGATCTCCGCATCCAGACAGATTTCGGCCAGCTTCATCCGGTCTATCTGCCAATCCCCCAAAACCTGCCACAATAACCCGAAAGCTGTTTCGATGGCAGCCGATGAGCTTAAACCGGCTCCTGACGGTATGGTGGAGGTATATTCAGCGGTCACAGCCTGGGGGTGGAAACCCTGCCGCGCCAGTGCCCAACAGACGCCGGCCGGGTACAAGGCCCAACCGGGCAATGGTTCGCCTGTCAAGGTTTGTTTCACTTCCAAATTAGCAATTTTAAATGAGACTTGTTGTTGCAAATCAAGCGCATTGAGGGTGATGACATCACCATCGACAGGCTGCGCGATGATCCTTAAATAACGATCAATGGCGGCTGGTAAAACAAAGCCGCCATTGTAATCTACATGTTCGCCCAGCAAGTTGACGCGCCCGGGCGCATATACTCCAACGCTCACCGGTGCAAATCCTTCCTATTTCTTGTCGTCACGCGTTTTGAACAGACCGCCTGTAAAGAAGCGGGACAGGTTCTCACCGGCAGAGGGAATTTCAGATCGATTTTGATCCTTCTCCCAGTTGGCTCCCATGCGCTGGTTGTACCACTCGGCCTGGCTATCCTTGGCGTGTTTAATCAACGAATCCAGCTTTTCACGGTCTTCCTCCTGGACTGCGTCGCGAATATCCATCAAGGCGTACATGAGATTGTTGATTACCCGGACGACGTTCTCCCGATCCATCATCGCCAGTTTTTCCAACGACTCCCCCTCAGGCAGAAACATCATGGGAGAGGTCATGTGATGATAATATTTTCCTGCCAGCCTGCGTCCTTCACGCCAGCCGGGTTGGTCCACCGTAGCATTGACAAATGCTGCAGAAAGAAGCAGCGGGAGCACCTTTGAGGATGCCACCAGACCGTCAAATTCGTACGGATCCGCGTAAAAAGCATCGGCGCCCAACAGTCCGGCTAATTCGGTTGCCAGACGGATGGCATCTGCTGGCATTCCCGCCGGTGATGTGATCACCAAAGCACTCTTTTTGAACAAGTCTGCTCGCGCTTCATCGGGTCCCAGCCGCAGTGTATCCATATAATTGGGGTTGATGGTGGGGCTGATCGTGGCAAAATAGCGATCAGGAGGAAGAAGCTCCTTCATCCAACTGCCGACCTTGATCATGCTGGTGGAAGTATCCATAATGACCGCTCCTTCTTTCAGGTCGCGAGCGATTTGCTCCAGCGTGTTTCGAATTTGGTCTTCATGAATTGCCAGGATGACGATATCGGCCTGTTCCACAGACGCATGCAGGTTATGGATAATTTTATCGAAGGCACCCATTTTCTCCACCTGGCGGGAAATGTCCATATTTCGGTCATGCCCGACACGAAGAATACGTTCCTTTTGAGGTTCCAAAGCCAGGCCGATGGATGTGCCAATCTGTCCGAGACCAATGACGGTGATTTGAACGGTCATAATGAGACTCCTAATAATAAACTGGATATCGCCCGCAAAAGCGGATTCAAGATCATGCCGAATAGATCAAATCCTAAAATCGGCAAAATAAAAACGATGCCCAACAAGATCAATGGGCTATAGGGACGGATACGGTCAAGAAAATCGACTCCCGCTGGTGGCAGAAAATATTCCAGCACTTTTTCACCATCCAGAGGTGATAGAGGGATCAGGTTGAATAACATCAGCAGGATGTTGATCACCATGAAATTTAAGAGAAAGCTGTATGGAGTGGGCAAAAAGCCAGGCCAGTTGTACACAGCAGGGATAAGGCCAAACCTGAGGGGTATGGCTGCCAGCACGGCCAGAACGAAATTGGATAATGGTCCGGCCAATGATACCAACATCAACGCAGCGGGTGAACGTCTCTTTAATGCATAAGGATTGACCGGAACCGGTTTTGCCCATCCAAACCCTGCGAACAACAACATCAGGGTGCCCAACAAGTCGAGATGAACAGCGGGGTTCAAAGAAAGCCTGCCATTCGCGCGGGGTGTATCATCACCAAACGCATTGGCTACCCAGGCATGCGAAAATTCATGCACGGTAAAAGCAATCATCAGGGTGATGATGCGTGAAATGATGGTGTCAGGTGAGAGATTTGTCATTGCAAATTTCGAGCTGTCCTGGAGACAGCCGCCGAGTCTATTGATTATATCACGGGTGGTATAATCAAAAAGTGCTTACAGAAATCCATCTGAACGATATTGTTCGTTTAAGGAAACCTCACCCATGTGGCAGTTATGAATGGCGCGTTGTCCGGTTGGGTGCGGATATCGGGCTGGAGTGTACGCAGTGTGCCCGCAGGGTTATGTTAACCCGACGGGAGCTTTCAAACAGATTGAAGAAAATCGTATCCCAGGAGAGCCATGACACCCCAACCCTTCAGAAAAAAGAAGAGTAATTTCCTTTTCACCGATCTGGGTTTATCCAGAACTTAACCCTTCGCTTAATGGTGTTTTGCCTTATGCCAATTCTGGATCCTTACGCCATTGAATTTTTTAGCAGAAGCCCATCCCAGACAAAGCGGATTGGTATTCGGCTGGGTGGATTGCTGCAAAGAGGCGACCTGATCTGTCTGAGCGGTGATTTGGGATCGGGAAAAACCACCCTGGTGCAGGGAATTGCTCAGGGATGGGGTTCCGGTGATGCTGTCACCAGTCCAACGTTTGTGTTGGTCAACATGTATCGCAAGGTGAACGGCCCCAGCCTGTATCATCTGGATGCCTATCGCTTGCAGAGTGCTGCTGAAGCAATCGATCTGGATCTGGATGCAATGCTTGAAAATGGCGTACTGGTGGTGGAGTGGCCGGAAAATATTCAAAAAGCGCTCCCCCGGCCGCGCCTATGGGTAAAGCTCTCATGGATCGATCTTGAACAACGCCATTTTGTTTTCAAGCCGGAAGGAAAGCGGTTTGAAAAGATGATGAAAGAGCTGCGCAAGCATATTTATGGAGGATGACCATGCTTCTGGCAGTTGATACATCCACAAAAATAATGGGGATTGCGCTGTATACCGAGACCGGCGTATTGGGTGAAATGATTTGGCAGTCCAATAACTATCACACCGTTGAGCTTGCCCCCGCCATTCAACAATTGTTGGCTCGCTGTGAGAAACGCGCGGATGATTTGCAGGTTCTGGCGGCAGCCATTGGCCCCGGTTCATTCACCGGGCTGCGGATTGGGTTGGCGGTGATCAAAGGAATGGCCCTGGGATTGAAAATTCCCGTCATCGGCATTCCCAGCCTGGATATTGTAGCGGCCGCACAACCTGTTGTGAATGCTGACCTGGCCGCCGTGCTGCACGCCGGCAGGGGACGGCTGGCAGTGGGCTGGTACGCTGCCGAAGAGGGCGTTTGGAAGCAGCAGGGTAACCTTGAAGTTTTGGGAGCCGATGAGCTGGTGAAACGAATCAACAAACGCACAATCATCAGTGGTGAACTGACTGCAGAGGAACAAAGGATCCTGGCCCGTCGTTATCGCAACGTCATTCTTGCCTCCCCCGCCTTCGCCATTCGCAGGCCTTCATTTCTGGCTGAACTTGCCTGGAAGCGCTGGCAAAACAATGATACCGATGATCCGGCATCCCTGGCACCGCTTTACCTGCACAGCGACGAGGAAGCCGGCCTATGAGCGGCGAACAAGACAAACCGGCTATTCGGATCCGAAAAATGGCCCCGGAGGATCTGGATCAGGTCATCGAAATTGATCAACTGTCATTTTCACAACCCTGGCCGGCAAATTCATTCCAGTTTGAAATGTACAATAACCCTGTTGCGCGTCTGTGGGTGGCTGAAAAAATCCCTGAAACTACACCGGCCCGTATTATCGGGATGATGGTGATCTGGATGGTGATCGATGAAGCCCATATCGGCACCATTGCCGTCCATCCCGATTACAGGCGATTGGGTATCGGCTCCATGTTGTTCAGACATGGACTGACCCATCTGCAAGCCGAAGGTGCTAAACTTGTCTATCTGGAAGTCCGTAGAACCAATTTCTGTGCGCAGGAGTTGTATCGCCGGCTTGGATTTTGTATGTTCGATGAAAGAAAAGGATATTATCAGGATAACGGGGAGGATGCCTTGATATTCATTCTTGACCATCTGCAAACCCGTAATTTCTCCTAGTGTTCTGCAATAATTTTATATTTATCGCTGATATTTGACAGAATATTAGACAGATCCATCTTGAAACCAATAAAATTGTTCCTATTCCCCTAAAGGCAGGAGAGGAGAAAAGATTATGAGTGATGAGGTTATGGAATTAATTGCCAGTCAGGTAAAAGTTTGCACAAAATGCGTTTTGCACTACTCCCGTAAAAACGCCGTCCCTGGTTCGGGACCATCGCATACTGAGTTCATGTTCATCGGTGAAGGACCGGGATTTCATGAAAATGAAAAAGGGCTGCCATTTGTCGGGCCGGCCGGTAAATTTCTGGATGAGTTGCTGGAAAAAGGTGGATTGGCTCGAAATACGGTTTTTATTACCAATGTCGTCAAGTGCCGTCCGCCAGAAAACCGCGACCCCTTACCCGAGGAACTACTGGCTTGCAATGATTATCTGGATCGCCAGATTGCAGCCATCAATCCACTGGTGATTGTCACGCTGGGACGCTTTTCCATGGCTAAATTCATGCCCTATGCCAAAATCAGCGAAGTGCATGGAAAAGCCCAATGGATCAATGGTCGCCTGATTGTACCCATGTACCACCCCGCAGCAGCACTGCACCAACCAAAATGGCGCCCAACCTTGATGGATGACTTCTCCCGCCTTCCTGCGTGGATTGAAAAAGCTCACAAAAACAAACCGGCCGGTTCCAAAGTGATTGAAACACCCCCCGAAAAAAAACCGGACGAGGACGAACCCGAACAATTGAGCTTGTTCTGATTACCGTTATAATTATCCAAAATTTGTGATAAGAAGGATTGGAATATGAATATCGCGGATGCGTTATGTCAGGATCTAAAAAACAAAACCGCCAAGGTTGCAGTACTTGGTCTTGGTTATGTAGGATTACCTTTCGCAGTCGTTTTCGCTGAAGCAGGATTTCAGGTAACGGGCATTGATCCGGATGCGCGGAAAGTGAACAGCCTTAACCGCGGGGAAAGTTATGTACAGGATGTTCCCCAGGAACGATTGGCCAGACTGGTAAAATCAGGTTTTCTCAAGGCAACCACTGATTATTCTGTTCTTAAAGAGATGCAGGCAGTCAGTATTTGCGTGCCCACGCCCCTCAGTAAAGCCGGTGACCCGGATCTTTCCTTCATCGTCTCAGCCGCCGACAGCCTGGCAGAATACATGCATTCAGGGCTGGTCATCGTCCTTGAATCAACCACCTTCCCTGGAACCACTCGTGATCTTATTCTGCCCAAGCTGGCAAAAGAACAGTTCGAAGTCGGGAAAGATTTCTTTCTGGCATTCTCACCTGAAAGAGTTGATCCCGGCCGTACAGACTGGACGACAAAGAACACCCCCAAAGTCATCGGTGGTATCACCCCGGCCTGCCTGGAGGTTTCCAAAACCTGGTACAGCCAGGCAATCGATACGGTTGTACCGGTTTCGTCCGCCGAAGTCGCCGAAATGGCAAAACTGCTCGAAAATACATTTCGGATGATCAATATCGGCATGGTCAACGAGTTGGCAATGATTTGTGACCGTCTGAATGTGGATGTCTGGGATGTCATCGACGCTGCCGCCACAAAACCGTTTGGCTTTATGAAGTTCCTGCCGGGTCCGGGTCTTGGCGGTCACTGTATTCCTGTCGATCCGCTGTATCTGTCCTGGAAAATGCGCTCACTTAATTACACGGCGCGTTTTATCGACCTGGCTTCTGAAATCAATATGACCATGCCATACTTTGTCGTAAACAAAGTACAGGATGCCATGAATGAGATCGGCTTGCCGCTCAAGGATCATCACATACTAATCCTGGGCGCTGCCTATAAACCCGATGTAGATGATCTGCGCGAAAGCAAGGCACTGGATGTAATCGGCCTGCTAAGACGCAAGGGAGCTTTTGTTGAGTACAATGATCCCTACATTCCGCATATTGCGCACGAAGACTGGGCTCTCGACTCCATCAAGAATTTAAGCGAAGCATTACAGAAAGCGGATTGTGTTGTGATCATCACCAACCACAGCGCCTACGATTATCAGGAGATTCTGCAAACCTCCCGCCTTATCGTAGATACCCGCAATGCCATCGGGGAGCCTGGGCGAGGGAATCCAAAAGTTGTGAGGTTGTAAAATGCCAAAAATTCTGGTGGCTGGAGCGGCCGGCTTCATCGGCGCAAAAGTTTGTGAGATACTCATCAAAGACGGATACCAGGTTATTGGTGTGGACAATATCAACGACGCCTATGACACACGGTTGAAGTTCTGGCGTTTGGAGCGATTAACCAAAATGGAGGGTTTCACCTTCCACCATCTGAATATTTGTGATTTGGCATCACTGGAAAGCATGAATACCGGAAAGCTGGATGCGGTCATCAATCTGGCAGCCAGAGCCGGTGTGCGCGCCAGTACAGAGGATCCCTGGGAATTCTTTAATACCAATCTGACCGGCACATTGAATCTGCTCGAGTTATGCCGGAGGTATGATATACCCAAGATCGTTCTGGCATCCACATCCAGCATATACGGAAAGGACGCTCCTCTGCCCACACCTGAAACAGCCGACAGCAGTCACCCGCTGCAACCCTACGCAGCCAGTAAAAAAGCGGCTGAAGCATTGTGTTACTCTTATCATTACCTGTATGGAATTGATACCACGATCTTTCGTTATTTCACCGTTTACGGCCCTGCCGGCCGGCCGGATATGGTCATGTTCCGGTTCTTGCAGTGGATCAATGAAGGAAGACCTGTCCGCCTGAACGGCAGTGGAGAACAAACCAGGGGGTTCACTTATATCGATGACATTGCCCGCGGTACCATTTTAGGGCTCAAGCCCGTCGGATATGAGATCATTAACCTGGGTGGGCATGAAAGCATCAGCATAAATGATATGATTGCCATTCTGGAAGAATACACCGGCAAAAAAGCGCAGGTGATTCACAGTCTGGTTCACCCGGCAGATATGCTGGCAAACCAGGCAAATGTCGAAAAGGCCGGCCGGTTGTTGGGGTGGGAGCCGCAGGTGGGTTTACGGGAAGGTATTCAACGGATGACAGACTGGTATCAACAGGAGCGGGATTGGGCAAGCCAGATCATGACAACCTGAAAAAAATAAAAAACATCTGGCAGTCCGTACGCAGCGACACCCTGCTGCAGCGTGTGCTTAAGAATTCAGGCTATCTATTCTCCAGCAGCAGCCTTGTACTGGGTCTTGCCATGCTGCAGAGCATCCTGGCAGGTCGTTTGCTTGGGGCTGCGGAGCTGGGTGTACTGGGGTCCATCACAGCCTTTGCCTCGACCATCAACCGGCTGTTTTCCTTCAGGATGGGCGAGTTGGTGATTAAATATTTGGGGGATTACCTGCCGAATAATGAAAAAGAGCGTGCAGCCGCTTTGATCAAAATTGCCGGGATAACCGAGGCCGCCACTTCGATCCTCGCATTCATAATATTGATACTGTTGGCCCCTTTGGGAGCCCGCTTTTTCGCAAAAGACCTGGCATATACTCCCCTTTTTCGGTTTTATGGTTTTTCTATCTTGGGCGGTCTGATGTCGGAAACTGCAACCGGGGTATTGCAATCGACCGAACGTTTCAAACACCAGGCCTGGATAAACCTGGGCCAAAGCATCTTAACGGCAGCAGTGATCCTGGCAGCTTTTCTCTTTAAAGGCGGCCTTTGGTGGGTGGTGAGCGCTTATCTGGTTGGAAAATTAATCCTCGGGATTCTTCCGGTGGTGCTGGCCTGGCAAAGTCTTGACCTGAATTTGGGCACCGGCTGGTGGCGAACTCCCATAACAGGTTTACCTCCGTGGAAGGAATTGCTGCACTTCGCCGTCACCTCCAATTTGAGTGCAACCGTCAACATGCTGGTACGAGACAGCGAGATTCTTTGGGTGGCGTTTTTCCTCAATCCTACCGCAGCAGGCTATTACAAGGTGGCCATTGCCATCAGCTCGCTCATCCCCATTCCGGTGACACCGTTTATCAGTGCCACTTTCCCTGAGATTTCGCGCAGTACGGCTGCGCATGCCTGGCAGGAGTTACTCCGCTTGATAAAGCGGGTGAGTCTGCTCAGTACGGTCATCACAGCCTGTATTTCAGTTTTTTTGGTATTGTTTGGAAGGATTTTGATCCTGTTTTATGGCGCCGAATTTCTACCGGCATATCCGGCCTTGATGGTACTGCTGGCAGGCTATGCTTTCGGCAACCTGGTATTCTGGAACCGCCCGCTGCTGTTGGCGCTTAATCTTCCCGGTTACCCGTTCTGGGTAACATCGATTTGCGGCAGCATAAAAATCCTGTTGACTTTGCTCATCATTCCCAGATTCGGTATTATTGGGGCAGCAGCGCTCCTGACAGGGTACTTAATCGTCTCCGGTGGTATCATGGCAGTACGTGGGTTGCAACAGTTGCGAGCCAATTCCGGTATGGAAAGTAGTACCGCATGAAAATTGCATTGATTTCCTCATCCCAGGTGCCTTCCACCACCGCAAACAGTATTCAGGTCATGAAAGTCTGCCAGTCCATTGCCCGGCTCAACCATGATGTGCGCTTATGGGTGCCAGGCAGCGGTGACACTCCCTGGGCAACCCTGCAATCCCATTACGGCGTGGATCAGGAATTCAATATCCAGTGGCAGCCCAGTCAGCAAATCATGAAACGTTATGACCTGGCCATCAGTGCAGTCAGCCAGGCTGCTGCCTGGAAAGCCGATCTGGTTTACACGTGGCTCCCTCAAGCGGCTGTGCTGGCTTTGATACGCCGGCTTCCCGCCATCCTTGAAATGCATGACGTTCCCACCGGGCGAATGGGACCGCACCTCTTCAAACAATTTGTCCGGCAGCGGGGAAAGAAAAGGATGTTGGTAATCACGCGGGCGCTATATGACAGGCTGCGCAGGGAACATCAGTTTGATCTGCCGGAAGATGAATATCGCATTTCACCCAATGGTGCTGATTTGCAGCATTATGTTGATCTTCCGGAACCCGCCGAAGCCCGCCGGCAGTTGGGATTAAAAGAGGGCATTACAGTAGGGTATACCGGGCATTTTTACAGCGGGCGCGGGATGAATCTGCTGCTCAAGCTGATCCCGCAGTTCCCGGAGATAAACTTCCTGCTTGTAGGCGGCCAGCCGGAAAAAGTGGTCACCTGGCAGGCATACATGCAGCAATCAGAATACAACAATGTGACCACAAGCGGGTTTGTTGACAACCTCCATCTTCCGCTGTACCAGGCCGCTGCGGATGTCCTGCTCATGCCGTATGAACAAACGATTGCCGGCAGCAGTGGGGGAAACTCGGCGGATATTTGCAGCCCGATGAAGATGTTCGATTACCTGGCAGCCGGACGGGCGATATTGACCAGTGACCTGCCGGTTCTGCACGAAGTGCTGAATGAACGAAATGCGGTTTTCTGCCCCCCCAATGATCTTGAAGCGTGGAAAGATGCTCTGGTTAAACTTGTCAATGATCCGGCAGCTCGCCGCAGCCTGGGGGAACAGGCAAAACGCGATTCGCAGAAGTACTCATGGGAAGCCAGAGCAAGAAATGCTCTGGAAGGCTTCTGGTGATTTTTTCTTCGTAAAAATGCAGAGCCACCGGATAACACAACCGGTTTTTGATGGATGCCCGCTCTTTGCATCCCCGCAGTGATGCCAATGCTGGAGCCCATACTTTAAATTGTCATTTGCCCTGTCATTTGCCCTTGACATAAATTCAAAAATGTATAAAATATCATGCGGTATGCGAACAGGAAACAGAAACGTAACCCGCTTATTGGTCCGAACGAAAATTTTTGTTTCTTTTACCGGTATTTGAGAGCCAAATGGCTCTCTTTTTTTTATATATACAGGAGGAACCTGCATGATACAGTTACCAGGTTTGATTGATCCGCATGTTCACCTGCGTGAGCCGGGCGGAACGCATAAGGAAGATTGGGATACCGGAACCCAGGCTGCCCTCGCAGGCGGCTTCACGATGGTTTTGGCCATGCCAAACACCCAGCCGCCTGTGATGGATGCGGAAAGCCTGAAAGCGTGCTCCACGCTGGCTGCACAAAAAGCCCGCTGTGATTACGGACTGTATCTGGGCGCATCCCAGGCACCTCTGAGTGCCGGTGATTTGGCTGCCCTTGCTCCCGACGCGGCCGGATTGAAGATGTATCTCAATCACACTTTCGGCCCGCTGCTCCTGGAGGATATGAGCCTGTGGATGCATTACTTCGAGCATACCCCCAAAAACATGCCCATCGCGACTCATGCAGAAGGTCACACCCTGGCGGCGGTCATTCTGATGGCCCAGCTCTACAAACGCCCGCTGCATCTGTGTCACGTCTCCCGTCGTGATGAAATTCTGGTCATTCGTGAAGCCAAAGAAAAGGGTATTCCGATTACCTGTGAAGTGACTCCGCATCACCTGTTCCTGACTGAGGAGGATCTGCCCCGAATTGGCAATGCCCGCGGCCAGGTGCGGCCAGATCTGAACACCAAAGCCGACCAGCAGGCGCTTTGGGAGAATATCGACGTCATTGACTGCTTCGCTACCGACCATGCTCCGCACACACTGGGGGAAAAAGACGGTCCCAAACCACCCCCCGGTTTCCCCGGGCTTGAAACTGCCCTGCCGCTGCTGCTGACAGCCGCTGCTGAAGGCCGGTTGACTATCGAGCAGATCATCAGTCGCTGTTACACCAATCCGCGGCGTATATTTCACCTGCCGGAACAGGCAGAAACCCGTGTGGAGATCGACCCGCTGGCCAAATGGGAGATCAAGGCAGCCAACACATTCACACGCTGCGGATGGACCCCTTTTGAAGGCATGCAGGTGCAGGGAAAAGTAACCCGTATCACACTGCGAGGCAAAATAGCATATCAAGATGGCCGCATCCTGGCCGAACCGGGATACGGGATGAATATCAGAAAGAATTAACTCGACATTTTTTGGCGAAAGGAAATTAATCAATGTATACTCCCCCCAACAAAACCCAAAGTCCGTATTTGCCTTTTGGCGACCGGCAGGACGCACCATTCTATTTCACCGACATTCTGTCTGTTAAACAATTCCAACGAAAAGACCTGGATTATATTTTTGGCGTTGCGCATGAGATGTCCGAGATGGTACGCCGGATAGGGACCTTTGACCTGCTCAAAGGAAAGATCCTGGCCAACCTGTTTTACGAACCCTCGACTCGTACCATGTCCTCTTTTACCGCCGCCATGGAACGTTTGGGCGGCAGCGTAATTCCGATCAACGAGGTGCGCTATTCGTCGGTCTCCAAAGGCGAATCACTGCCGGATACCGTTCGCACGCTGGAATGCTATGCGGATGTCATCGTCCTGCGGCATCCTGAGGTGGGTTCTGTAGCCACCGCCGCAAAATTTACCAGGAAGCCCATCATCAATGCCGGTGATGGAATTGGCGAACACCCTACCCAGGCTCTGCTGGATTTGTTCACCATTCTGGAAGAGCTGGGCCACGTGGATGGCCTGACCATCACCATGCTGGGTGATCTGAAATATGGCCGTACAGTACATTCTCTGTCCCGCTTGTTGAGCCTGTTTGATGTCAAACTGAATTACGTTTCTCCCAAAATCCTGCCCATGCCGGAAGAGGTTGTCAAAGAGGTTGCTGAAAAGAATATCGTGCAGAAGCAATACAATACGCTCGACCCGGTTTTGGCGGAAACAGATGTTCTGTATGTCACGCGCGTACAGAAGGAACGCTTTGAAGACCTGGACAGCTACGAAAAGGTCCGCAATGAATTCATCATTTCCCCTGAAGTGATGAAGGGCGCAAAAGAGAAAATGATTGTGATGCACCCCCTGCCGAGGGTGGGCGAGATCACCATGGAAGTGGATGATGATCCCCGGGCTGCCTATTTCCGCCAGATGGAATACGGTCTGTATGTGCGGATGGCACTGCTGGCCATTGTTCTGGGCAAGGCATAAATTTTGTATCAAAAAGTATTTTGGGGCTGTCTCAAAAGTGCAGACAGCTTCCCGGCGGAAGGGGGAGAAAACCATTTTGTGGGATTTTTTAGCCGTCTCACGGCTAAAAAATCCCACAAAAATAAAAAAGCTTACAATAGCCGGGAGGGAAATTTGTACCCTGTAAAAATATTCCCCGGAAAGGATGATCATGGAAGCATTTTTCTCCCAACTTGAGAAACGTGTCCGCAAGGTAGACTCGCTGCTGTGTGTGGGTCTTGATCCGCACAAGGATGACCTGCCGGAATTTAGCGCCGCGGCTGCCCACCGTTTTTGTCTGGATTTAATCGCCGCCACGCAGGACTACGCGGCGGCCTATAAACCCAACGCAGCTTTTTTTGAAGTGCTGGGGCCGGAAGGCTGGGCCGTATTAAAGGAAATCATCGCGGCCGTGCCTGCTGAAATACCGGTTGTTCTGGATGCGAAGCGGGGTGACATCTCCTCCACGGCAGCCGCTTATGCACAGTCTGCTTTTGGTACGCTGGGAGCAAACTGCATCACTATCAGCCCTTATTTGGGCTACGACAGCCTTGAACCGTTTCTCAGTGACCCATCGCGGGGTGTCTTTTTACTGTGCAAAACATCCAACCGCGGATCCGGCGATTTGCAGGACTTGATCGTTCAATCTGACAATGAAGAAACTCGATTATATGAACAGGTAGCCCGCCTGGGACAAAAATGGAACACAAGCAACAATCTTGGGCTGGTAGTGGGTGCGACGCATCCTGACGCAATGAAAGCCATCCGCACCCAGGCCCCGGATTTATGGCTGCTCACCCCGGGCGTGGGTGCGCAAGGCGCTGATCTGCGAGCTGCGCTGCAGGCCGGCCTGCGCAAGGACGGCCTGGGTATGCTCATCCCGGTTTCACGCGCCATTTCCCGCGCAGCCGATCCTGCCGGGGCAGCCCGCGAGCTGCGTGATCAAATCAACCAGGCCAGGACAGAAATCGTAAAATCCACCACCAAAATTGAAACAGCTTTCAGCAAGACGCAAGCGGAATTAGCCGACGGGCTGCTGGAAGCCGGTTGTGTCCGGTTTGGTGAATTTACGCTTAAATCGGGGTTGAAATCGCCCGTTTACATTGACCTGCGCCAACTGGTCACCTACCCGCAGGTATTGAAGAAGGTTGCCGCGGCTTACATTCCACTGCTGGCAAAGCTGGAGTATGACCGTCTGGCAGGACTGCCCTATGCCGCCATCCCCATTGCCACAGCCATCAGTCTGCTGAACGGTCAACCGATGATCTACCCGCGCAAGGAGATCAAGGAATATGGGACGAAAGCTGCCATCGAAGGCGTATACCGCACCGGTGAGACAGCCGTCCTGATCGATGACCTGGCGACGACCGGCGGGGCAAAATTCGAAGCGATTGACAAGCTGGTGGAAGCCGGCCTGAAGGTGAAAGATGTGGTTGTGCTCATCGACCGGCAGTCAGGTGCGGCCGAAACGCTGGCCGGGAACGGATACCGGCTGCATGCGGTGTTTACGCTGAGTGAGCTGCTGGATTATTGGGAACAGAAAAAACAACTCCCAATTGAACAAATTGAGGCCGTTCGCAATTTTCTGAAGGAACAACAATAATGAATTTGTATCCGGCGCTGCGCCCCCTGATCTACAAATTGTCGCCCAAACAGGCACATGAATTAACCATTTCACTGCTCCGCCTGGCGGGTGCAATTCCTCCTGTGCGCGGCCTGTTGAAGTTGTATTTCAAACCCGTTCAACCCGGCCCACAGGTAAAAGTTGCCGGGATTACCTTTACCAACCCGCTCGGATTGGCAGCAGGTTATGACAAAGACGCACTGGCCTGGCGCGGACTGGAAAGTCTGGGCTTTGGACACCTGGAATTGGGTACGGTAACCCCACTGCCACAGCCGGGTAACCCCGAACCACGCATGTTTCGCCTGGTGGAAGACAAGGCCGTCATCAACCGGATGGGGTTTCCCAGCCGGGGAGCTGAATTTACCGCCCGGCAGTTGAAAAATCGTAAATCCGGCGGGCTGGTTATTGGAATGAACATTGGCAAGAATAAAGACACTGCCTTGGAAGAAGCCGAAAAGGATTACGTTCCGCTGGTTTACCGGTTTGCTCCACTGGTCGATTACCTGGCCGTCAATGTCAGCTCGCCCAACACGCCGGGGCTGCGCAAATTACAGGAAGCCGGTATGCTGGAGAAGCTGCTCAAACCCGTGGCTGAGGAGCGTGACCGGCAGATTTCACGGCTCGGGAAAGCCGTTCCGGTATTCGTCAAGCTGGCTCCCGATCTGGAAGAAACTCAGCTCGATAGTGCATTGCAGGCCATTGTGGATACCGGTATGGATGGGGTAATTATCAGTAATACCACCATCAGCCGGCCTATGCTCAAATCAAATCTGGCCGGTGAAACCGGTGGTTTGAGCGGGGCACCCCTCACTGAGTTGAACACCCGTCTGGTGAAGATCTCTGTTCAGAAATTGAACGGCAGGCTGCCCGTCATCGCCAGCGGCGGGGTGATGAACGCTGCTGACGCACAGGCCAAACTGGATGCCGGTGCAGCACTGGTACAGCTTTACACCGGGCTGATCTATGCCGGACCAGGACTGGTGAAAGAGATTCTGAACAGCGGGCTGAATGTAAGACAATAAACCACGAAAATTCCGAAGCACACGAAAAAATAAAACAAACTCCTTTACTCAACCTTATACCCGATCTGGTCACATACTGCTTTATCATAAACCATCATGGATGAATAAAACCGGGCCACCCAATTGCCGGATCCGGGTTCCTGTTTATTCAATAAGGAGAACAAATCCTCGGCAGCAGGCGCCTCCCAATAGGGAGTATTAAGGGGAACCATGTGCATCCATGTTTGCCCGGGTTTCAGGGGGAACGGAGTTCCATCACGGTATACAAACCGGATTGGTCGCAGAGTTCCTGTTGTTTTCTCAAAATCGTCATTACGAGTCGTCCAGTAGATTTCATAAACCTTGCCATCACGGAAAAGCACAGCCGGCTGGATGTCCTGATACAGGAAATCGACATCGTAGGCATACTGGGTACAATAACGGTGGTTGGCAAACAGAAGGATCACATTTTCAAAATCAAGCGTTTGCTGGTTAATCCTGTCGGATGCGGCCACAAAAGTCTGTCCGTCAGCCAGATCCTGGTAACGGATATAAGTCTCCTGGAGCGGATCATATTGCCAGTGAACCTGATCCTGGGCATTGTAGATGAACCACAGGTCGCTCCCGGCCACCCCGCCCAATGGAGGATGAGTGTCAAACAGGTTGACAGTCATGGTTTGGGGATCAACCTTGAGATCGGATTCTTCGGCAACTTTTTTCAGTTCCTTTACTTCCACAAAGGCGCTGATGATGTCTGTATCAGAGCCATAAAAAATATTGTAGCGGTTCAGGTTATCCCGCACACCCTTGAAAGCAGAAGCCATATAAAGGTTGCCGTGATACGCTCTACGCAAGTTTTCGTAGAACAACCTGCCAGATCGCAGCGGCCCGACCACGGTATTGGTACGGGCCGTTCCCGTATTGGTTGTAATTTCCAGCTCCTCGGAGGGGAGATCGCCATAGAATACACTCAGGAAACGGCTTTCTCCATCACCAATCGAAAATTCAAAGACCATGGATGCGTAGCTTAACCCTGCCTGCGGGCGGGCTGAAACCGGCCAGTTTGTAATGGAAATCAGTGCCGGGGGTTTATAAAGACCGGCAGGATCATGCACGGGTAAACCTGTCAGTGGATTGAGTGTACCGCTGCCTTGCTGGTTGTCAAATCCGGACTCGTCAGGAAACGGGTCGATTTCGGGATTTGGATAGGGCGGATATGAACCTGCCTGTGCCGGTAAAAAGACCAACAACAACAGCAGGGATGCCAAAATTACAACCTTTAGGAATACTTTCCTCAATACTTGCCTCGTATCGCTCAGATTCATTCTTTAATATAACCAATTTAATCCAAAATGTAAACTTTTATATTTGAAAGGCAGTAAATGTGGATTTTGCCCCGCTCCTCGGGGCAAAATCCACACAAATATTCCCATCTAGGCATTGGCCAGGTTGATGGCAGCCCGCAAGGCGCGATAGGCAGCCGGCATCTCACCTTCCGGGATGGCAATCCGGCGGCCATCAAGCCTCACTGCACCGGGCAGCGCTGCCGCCAGGTCGGCCTGGGCAGAATGGTGCAGCTCCAGCACGAATTTAACCGGAGCAGGAATCTGCAGCTTCCTGGGGGCTTTTCCGGCAATCAATCGTTCAACTGCATGTTGAGAATCTTTCTCGATCAATTTTTGCGCTGCCGAGGCTGCCAGGCAGCGGGCAGAATGACGACTGGTGGCAGTCTTCACCACAACCTGTTCGATGCCGGGTACCCAGGCGTCCGCTTCCTGACAGGCAGCCAGATCCCCTGTCACCAGGATGACCGGCGTGCCGTAATAACCGCACACCGCGGCATTCATCCCGAATTCTCCCACCAGCCGGTCATTCATCCAAATGTTGGCTACCCGCGCGCCGGATATGGTGTGGGAAAGGACAGCCATGGGCGTACCCATGCAGGCATGGTATCCCACAAACATGGCCGCATCGAAGCGGTCTTCCACCCCTTCGATCATCCCATAGGGTGCAATCCCACCCGAATTGATCTCGGCACGCTCATCCAGCTTTTCGACCAGGATGTTGGTTTTATTGCCGTGCGCATCGGATATGACCACCTGTGTGGCTCCGCCTGCAAAGGCACCACGGACTGCCGCATTGACGTCATCGGTCATAATCTGACGAAAACGCTGGTACTCGGAATGCGTGGAAGTGACGTGCGTGGGATCCACAACCCCGGAAATACCTTCCATATCGGCACTAATCAAAATTCGCATAGGATGCTCCTGTAGATTGAATTGTAATAAAAATGAATTGAATTTCGAAAGTAGTATAAACCGATTTCGCAAAATGGATGGGATCTCAAAATGATCAAAACCGTATGATCATAACGGATAATCGATCATTTTGAATAAGAATGAATGAACCTTACAACCCTCCCGATAAGAAAACACGGAAAATGGCAAGGAAATTCCAAATCCTATCATCCATTGACTCGATGTGGATATAATATGTATCAACATCAAAGACCAAACCGGGTTCTGCAAGCCATAAGGATGTGAAAATGACCATCAGAATTCCCCACGATAAGGTGTTTTACGCATTTTCTCCGCATCTCACACCCGCCGCTCATGCACGTCAGAACGAGCCAATCATCTTCGAGACCAATGATTGCTTCGAGGGCCAGGTTCGCAAGCCGGAAGACATGCTTGGTGAGCTGGACTGGGCGCATATCAACCCCGCCAGCGGGCCGGTTTATATCGAGGATGTAAAACCGGGTGACATCCTGAAGGTGGAAATCACCAACATCGTTGTGGATGACCAGGCCGTGGTGGTTTGCATGCCGGATTCAGGTGCCATCGGTGATTTGATCCGGCAAACCGAAGCGGTAATCATGCCCATCCATGCCGGCCAGGCTGTTTACAAAAATCGGGTCAAAATACCCATCGACCCGATGATCGGCGTGATCGGCGTTGCGCCGTCTGCTGAAGACATTGCCACCGGTGTGCCGGATTACCACGGTGGAAATATGGACTGCACGGCCATCCGCAAGGGCGCAACGCTTTACTTTACGGCCGGTGTGGAGGGTGCGCTGCTGGGTTGTGGTGATTTGCATGCCGTGATGGGCGATGGGGAGATCATCGTGACCGGCGCTGAGACCAATGGAGAGGTGCATGTGAAGGTTTCAGTAGTGGAGATGAAAGGACTGCCCACACCCTTCCTCGAGGATGAGCGCATGATCGCCACGCTGTACTCCGCCCCCACCATCGATGAAGCCTCTGATGGAGCCATTCACCGTATGGCCCGCTTTTTAACCGAATTTGCCGGTCTATCGATCAACGATGCCGGGATGTTGATGAGCCTGGTGGGTGAGCTCAAATTCTGCCAGGTGGTGGATCCCAAACGCACCGTCCGCTTTGAATTTCCCAAACAGGTGCTGGCAGATTACGCTTATGTATTTGGAAAATAACAGGAATGAAAAGGGGAGCTGTTTACTTTTGAGACAGCTCCCTTTATATCATCTAAATCTTAATCAAAATTATCTAGAAATTCGGTCCGGCCAGCCCGACGATGGTGCGGAATGCGCGGTAGGCTTCAACCATGTCGGGGACTTCCACCTGCACGGTACGGCCATCCACACGCACCGCAGCGGGGGTGGTCATGGCGCGGTCAGCCTGTTGGGCGTTGTTCAACTCAACCTTGACGACAACCGGGGTGCTGGTTTTCACCGGCGCCGGTGATATACCTTTAATCAGGTTCTTGACTGCCTTTTGGGCGGTTTCCCGAATCAGTTCGTGCGATACTTCGGGCGGCAGACACTCGGCCGCGAAGGTGCCGGTTCCCTGCTTAACAGCCACAGTTTCAACCCCCGGCACAAAAGCAGCAGCCTCGTTGCAGCCAGCCTGGTCGGACGAGATCATGATCAACGGGACGCCAAAATGACCGGCAACCGATGAATTCAACCCTATTTCGCCTACCACGCGGTCATTCAGCCAAAGGTTCACAACACCCAGAGACCAGGTATGGGCTAAAACTCCTTTAAGAGTGCCATAGCGGGGATGATAGCCAATAAAGATCAATCCATTAACGCCTTTGTCAATTCCGGAAATCATCTGGAATTCAGACGGAGCACCCGTATTCAGGCGGGCACGCGGATCGAGATTCTCAATCATGACATTCTTGGCGCCGCCGTGGCCGTCAGAAACCACAACCTCATCTGCTCCGCCGGCAAATGCACCTGCCACGGCAGAATTGACTTCAGCGGTCATAATTCTACGGAAACGCTGATATTCGTCATTTTTTGAGTCAACGTGGCCCCAATCCACCACACCGCTGATCCCTTCCATATCATCAGCAATCAATATTTTCATAAAATACTCCTTTAAAAAGATTGAAGTAGAAAAGTACACCGGGTGTTCTGTTCTATATCCAGAGTGAATTTAAGAAAACAGCCAGAGCAGAACACTTGAAGCTTTGTCAAACACAAATCGGATACAAACATAATGTAATTATCAGTTTGACAAAGCTCAAGTATACAACAGGTATCGTGTACAGAGGTCAAGACAGGTGACAAAAAAGGGATGTGTTATCATCAGATTAATGGTAAATTTATCCTGAAAAAGTATGAAGCGCAATTGACTAGACAACCTTTCGAGATTAGAATCAAATTATATTTTCCTGACTGTAGCGAATGGAATGACAAAAACTGATACCAGAAAAATCTACCGATTTCTTGTCCAACCGCGAGGAGGTGACGATCCACGTTCCCGCGGTTTCCTTGTTGATGCTCATGCTCTGGGTATCCAGTCTCTTACCAAACTCGAATGTCTCGACTTGTATTTTTTACTGGGGGAACTGAGCGGGGAGGATTTGGATAAAATCAGCTTGCTCCTGCACGATCCTGTTTCCCAGACCATTGATTGGTCAAACCAGGAGAGTGAAAATAGTATCCCCTCTGAGCAACTGGTTGAAGTCGTTCTCAGGCCAGGTGTTACC
The DNA here is from genome assembly GCA_021372725.1 of Chloroflexota bacterium. GTDB lineage: Bacteria > Chloroflexota > Anaerolineae > Anaerolineales > Anaerolineaceae > JAJFTV01. The sequence continues at coordinate 39,452 of JAJFTV010000123.1, forward strand.
GACCCGGTTTCAGAACAAATCCTGCGGGGTGCAGCCATGTTGGGGATAAAAGGGCTTCTGGCAGCATCCAGCGGCCTGCGCTTTCGGTTGAGCGGAGATCTTTCCGCGGAAGATATCGAAAACCTGGCCCTGAAATTGTTCTCCAATCCCGTCATCCAACGCTATGCGGTGGGAGAAATCGAAGATGTCTTTCCGGCAGCCGGACCGAACGGGTCAAAGGTTGAAATCCTGCCGGTGCGCAAAATGAGCGAACAAGGATTAATGACCCCGTCACAAGACCGGCGGGCTGCCCTGAACCTGGATGAAATGCTCGCCATCCAGGCATACTGCCGGAACGAAGGGCGCGACCTGACCGATGTCGAATTCGAGATGATCGCGCAGACCTGGTCGGAACACTGTGTGCACAAGACCTTCAAAGCCCGTGTGAATGTGACCGAAAATGGCTGCACCACTGAAATAAAGAACCTCTTTAAAGAGACGATCCGGGCTGCAACGCAAGAAATTAACGCGGAATGGGTGCATTCCGCTTTTGTCGACAATGCCGGGCTGATCGAATTTGACGATACCCACGACCTGGCATTCAAGGTTGAAACACACAACCATCCCTCGGCCATCGAGCCGTTTGGCGGAGCCAATACCGGCGTGGGGGGTGTAATCCGCGATGTGCTGGGGGTGTCCGCCAAACCGGTTGCCTGTACCGATGTATTATGTTTTGGCCCCCAGGATACTCCATTCGATAACCTGCCGGCGGGTGTGCTGCATCCCCGGCGAATTTTTTCCGGTGTTGTGGCCGGCGTGCAGGATTACGGCAACAAAATCGGCATCCCCACCGTCAGCGGAGCCATCTGGTATGACCCCGGCTACACCGCCAACCCGCTGGTGTACTGCGGCTGTGCGGGACTGGTCAGGCGTGGTTCCCATCCCCGCGAGGCGCTCCCCGCTGATCACGTCATCGTGCTGGGAGGGCGCACCGGCCGTGACGGGCTGCGCGGCGCCACTTTCTCCTCCATGGCGATGGATGCCCAAACCGGTGTGGTGGCCGGTGCTTCAGTACAGATTGGGGCGCCCGTGGTCGAAAAAGGATTGATCGACGTGATCATGCTGGCTTGCGATGAAGGTTTGTATCATGCCATCACAGATTGCGGAGCAGGCGGGCTTTCCTCTGCGGTGGGTGAAATGGCCAGTACCCAGGGCGCAGATGTGCAGATGGATCACGTGCCCCTGAAGTATTCAGGCCTGGCTCCCTGGGAAATCTGGCTGTCTGAAGCGCAGGAGCGCATGGTACTGGCAGTGCCGGTTGAGAATTTACCTCGTCTGCAAGAGATTTGCCGCCGTTACGATGTGGAATTGACAGATATCGGCTTTTTCACCAGCACCCACCGCCTGGTTGTGAGATACGATGATCAGATCGTTGTCGACCTCGACAATCACTTCCTGCATGAAGGGCTTCCACAACGGCGGCTTTCTGCCCGAGTGCTGTCCCCGCAATTTCCGGCCGGTCAAATCGGTGCAGACTGCCCGGGTCATGTATCCTATGAAAACCTGCTGCTGCGGCTGCTGGCTCATCCCAATATTGCTTCCAAGAGCGACGTCATCCGGGTTTATGACCATGAGGTGCAGGGTGGAACCATCGTCAAGCCACTCACCGGCGTCATGAATGAAGGCCCATCAGATGCCGTGGTGATCAAACCGGGCAGCCTGCCGGGCACCCAGGCTTTTGCTATTTCAGCCGGTTTCAACCCGGAATACGGCAAGCTGGATGCGTACCAGATGGCCGTCAACGTCATCGACGAAGCGGTCCGTAATGCCCTCGCTGCCGGAGCCAACCCTCAGCGAATCGCCATCCTGGATAACTTCTGCTGGGGGGATCCCAATAATGAAGAAACACTTGGCGGACTGGTGCAAGCCGCCAGAGGCTGCCACGATGCCGCCGTTTATTTCGGAACACCGTTTATATCCGGCAAGGATTCACTGAATAATGAATATTTTGGCACGGACGGGAAACGTCATGCCATCCCCCCTTCCCTGCTTATTTCAGGGATTGGTATTCTGGAGCACTGGAACCAGGCGGTCAGTATGGATCTGAAGCAGCCCGGCAGCCTTATCTATATAACAGGCAGTATGCAGCCGGTCTTCGGAGGCAGCCATTTCAACCTGGTGTGCGATAAACAGGACAGGCAACCGAATGATGGTGTTCCTGCCCTGCACCCGAACACAAAGACCGGCTATCTCGCCCTGCACAATGCGATGCTTGAAGGGCTGGTGCTTGCCTGCCATGACCTGAGCGAAGGCGGTCTCTCGGTGGCCGCCGCAGAAATGTGCATTGGTGGCGGCTTGGGGCTTGACTTGACGCTGAATTGTACTGATCCACTGCGCTGGCTGTTTGGGGAAACAACCGGCTGCCTGCTGGTTGAGGTAACACCTTCCAGCCAGGCGGAATTCGAAAAGTGCATGGGCGGTGAAAACATCCTTCTACTGGGTAAGGTGACCAACGAACAAAAGCTGGTCATCCACGATGATCAAAAAACATGGATTGATTTAACGATCCATACACTTGCCAAGGCCTGGAACGCGCCGGATCACACCATAACCAATAACCCGAATGGGGCGGCCTTATGAAACCCAAAGCATTGATCCTTTTTGCCACCGGAACAAACCGTGACCAGGACGCAGCCTGCGCCCTGGAACTGGCCGGCGCCATCCCTGAGGTGGTGCACGTCAATCAACTGCGGAACAAGGAACGGCGCTGGAGCGATTACCAGATGCTGGTCATCCCGGGCGGGTTTTCCTATGCCGATGCATTGGGTGCCGGAAAGCTGCTGGCATTGGATCTGATGCAGTATTTCCGCCAGGAGGTCACCGCTTTTGTGGAGGAAGGCAAACCGGTCATCGGCATCTGCAATGGCTTTCAGGCTTTGATGAAAGCGGGTATTCTACCCGGTGGCATCCTGCCCGGCGGTTACTCCACCACAAGTGATCCGGCCGCGACACTCACCTTCAACAGCGGCGGGCATTTTGAGTGCCGCTGGGTATCCATGCAGCCCGTCACAGACCTTTGCATCTGGACGCGCGGGCTGCATACACAAATCGACTGCCCCATTGCCCATGGGGAAGGAAATTTCATCGTTGACGGCCAAAACACCCTGACAGCGCTCCAGCATTCCGGGCAGATTGCACTGGTTTATACCCTGCCGGATGGCAACCCTGCCCTGGGTAAGTATCCCTATAATCCAAATGGTTCCGTGCTGGACATTGCAGGTATCTGTAACCCGGCCGGAAATGTTCTGGGGTTGATGCCCCACCCTGAAAACCATGTATTTCCATATCAAAATCCCGGCTGGCGGCGCGGCAATATCTCTGCCTCCGGGCTGCCCTTGTTTCAAAGCGGCGTCCAGTACGCATCCCAACGATAAATCAGGAGAATCATGATCGACGAAACCCGTATTACAAAGCTACTTAATCAGGCTTTCGAGACCTGCAACCTGCCATTTACAGACCGCCAATCCGGCAAGGTGCGCGATGCCTACGCTTTGCCGGACAACCGCCGTCTGTTGGTCACTACCGACCGGCTGTCGGCATTCGACCGCAACATTGCCGTGGTGCCTTACAAAGGCCAGGTGCTCAATCAGCTTTCGGCCTGGTGGTTGAGCCAGACCCGCAACATCGTTCACAACCATTTACTCTCCGTCCCCGATCCCAACGCCATGCTGGTACAGGATGCACAGCCTTTCCCGGTGGAAGTGATTGTACGCGGCTACATCACCGGCGTCACCACCACCGCATTGTGGTACCGTTACTCGCTGGGGGAGCGGGATATCTACGGTTACAACTTCCCTGAAGGGCTGCACAAAAATCAGCAGCTTCCACAGGCTATCATCACACCGACCACAAAAGGCGGTCCCTCCGGGCATGACGAACGCCTGACCTGCCGCGAGGTGGTGGAACAGGGCTGGCTGGACGAAAGCACCTGGAATGCCGTCCAGCAAGCCGCACTCGGTTTGTTTGCGTTTGGCCAGCAGACAGCCCAAAAAACAGGGCTGATATTGGTCGATACCAAATACGAATTTGGCCGGACAGCCGATGGTAAACTGGCATTGATCGATGAGGTGCACACCCCGGATTCTTCCCGTTTCTGGAAAGGCGATACCTACCCGGAACGGTTTGAAGCCGGATTGGAACCGGAGAATTATGACAAGGAATTCATCCGCCTGGCCTATGTAGATAAAGGCTATCGTGGTGATGGAGAACTGCCGGTCATGCCGGAATCGCTGTGGGTTTCAGCCTCGCAGCGCTATATCAGCATCTATGAGATGTTGACCGGTCTGCCCTTTGAACCCGGTGATTACCCGGTTGGGCCAAGATTGCACAAAAATCTCATCGAGGCAGGACTGCTATGAGCAAACCCCTGGTTGTCATCCTGATGGGCTCCATCGCCGATGAGGAACACTGCCTCAAGATTTCAAAAGCCTGCAAAGATTTGGGGCTGGATGTCGATCTGCGGGTGGGGTCGGCTCACAAAACCGCCCGTCACGTCCTCGATATGCTGGATCAATATGAAGCCAATCCACGCCCCAAGGTGTACATTACGGTGGCCGGCCGCAGCAATGCCCTTTCAGGACTGGTGGATGGCTATGTACAGGCGCCGGTCATCGCCTGCCCGCCCGTCTCCGGCACATTTGGCGGCGCCGATATTTTCTCATCCCTGCGTATGCCGTCCGGAATCTCTCCGGCAGTCATTCTGGAACCGGAAAATGCAGCCCTGCTGGCCGCCCGCATTTTTGCCATCCACGATGCCGGGGTGCGTGAGGCAGTCAGGTTATACAAAGAACAACATATTGAAAAGGTGGTAAACAGCGATCGTGAACTTCATTCAAAATGATCTTGTAACGAAGTTACAGACGAATGAACGTTATCCGCTAACCGATGAGCATCCGCATGAGGAATGCGGAATACTGGGGATTTGCGCCCCTGGCGAAGATGTGTCCCGGCTGGCTTATTTTGGCCTGTATGCCCTGCAGCACCGCGGCCAGGAAGCAGCCGGGATTGCCGTATCCGACGGCCAGAAACTGGACATGTACAAGGATGTCGGCCTGGTTTCAAGGGTATTCAATCCATCCAACCTGGCAGATCTCAACGGTTTCCTGGGGATCGGGCATGTACGCTATTCCACCTTTGGCTCGTCGATGATCAGCAATGTTCAACCCTTCATGATCGATACGCGTTTCGGCACCATCGCATTGGGGCATAACGGTAACCTGGTCAACGCCGGAAAACTGCGCCGCGAGCTGATGGAAAACGGGATTGGTTTTTCATCGACCTCCGACACCGAGGTGATGACTATGATGTTGGCCGGAGCCGATGGCGAGGATTGGTTTGAGCACATCCGCAGTTGTATGCGAAAATGGCAGGGGGCTTACTGCCTGGTGATTCTGACCCGTGAGAGCATTTATGCCGTGCGTGACCCGTGGGGTTTTCGCCCACTCAGTACAGGTAAATTACCCGGCAAAGGCCATGCCGTGGCATCCGAATCAGGAGCGTTGCGTACTTTGGGCTGCACCGCCATCCGCGAGGTGCAACCGGGTGAAATCCTGCGCCTGTCCGGCGAGGATTTAACCATCCGGCAGGGCATCCCGCCTGCCGAGCCGGCTGCCTTGTGCATCTTCGAGAATGTCTACTTCTCGCGCCCTGACAGCAACTGGGACGGTATGAACGTCCATCAGATACGCCAGCGGTTGGGTGAACAACTGGCCCGTGAAACCCGCCTGACTGCCGACGAGGTCATTCCGGTGCCCGATTCGTCCATCCCGGCCGCCATCGGATACGCACGGGCTTCGGGGATCCCGTACAACGATGGTTTTATCAAAAACCGTTATATCGGACGCACTTTCATTGAACCCACCGATTCACTCAGAAAACTGGGCGTGGCATTAAAGTTCAATGTGATCAACGAAAACGTGGAGGGAAAACGTATTATATTGATCGATGACTCGCTGGTACGCGGCAATACCACCGGCGCACTGGTTGGTTTGCTTAAGGAAGGCGGTGCACGGGAGGTGCATGTCTGCATCACTTGCCCGCCCATCCGTCACCCCTGTTTCATGGGGGTGGACATGGGAACCTACGAGGAATTGCTGGCGCATAATATGTCGGAAGAGCAAATCCGTGACATGATCGGGGCGGATTCGCTGTACTACCTCTCGCTGGATGGCCTGCTCAAGGCAGCCGGCCGCCCGACCGGGTATTGCACAGCCTGTTATACCGGGAACTATCCCATCGATATCAATGGAGCGCTGTCAAAAACAAGATTTGAGGGCAGCCGGGTATCCAACTGCGGATAAAGACGGAGAAAATCAATGCGAGTAATGATCATCGGTTCAGGCGGGCGTGAACATGCGCTGGCGTGGAAGATTGCCCAATCACCCAGGCTTGAAAAGCTCTTTTGTGCACCGGGAAACCCCGGGATGGCCGAATATGGGGAAACCGCCGATATAGCGGTGAATGCCGTGGAGCGGTTGACAGATTTTGCTCGTGAACAAGACGTTGATCTGGTTGTCATCGGGCCCGAGCAGGCGCTGGAAGTCGGCCTGACAGATTCCTTGATCGCAGCCGGTATAAAGGTGTTTGGACCCACAAAGGCGGCTGCCCGAATCGAGACCTCGAAATCCTTTTCGAAGAGCTTCATGCAGCGCCATCATATTCCTACCGCAAAATTTGCCGTATTTGCCGATAATATTGAAGCGCACGACCACCTGGAAAAAATCGACTACCCCGTGGTTATCAAAGTATCCGGCCTGGCTGCCGGCAAGGGGGTGCTGCTGCCTGAAACAAAGAGCGAAGCACATACCGCCATTGACAGGCTGATGGTGGATAGAGTCTTTGGCAACGCTGCCGAACAAATCATCATCGAAGAACGCTTGACCGGCGAAGAAGTCTCCCTGATGGCATTCTGTGACGGTACCAGGGCAACCCCCATGCTCCCGGCACAGGATCACAAACGCCTGCTGGATCACGACTCCGGGCCCAATACCGGCGGCATGGGCGCTTATGCGCCCGTTTCGATCATGCCACCCGATGAAATCAGCGAGGCAGTGGAAAACATTTTACAGCCGGCGGTGGACGGATTGCGGGAAGAAGGAATTCCTTTCACAGGTGTGTTGTATGCCGGTTTGATGCTCACCCCTGAAGTACCAAGGGTGTTGGAATTCAATGCCCGTTTTGGCGACCCGGAAACCCAGGTCGTCCTGCCTTTGCTCGAAACTGATTTGCTGGACATCCTGCAGGCCTGTGTGGAAGGCCGTTTGTCAGAGACGGATATTCACTGGAAGAATGAAAGTGCCGCCTGCGTTATTCTGGCATCGGCGGGTTATCCGGAAAAGCCTGAAAAAGGGAAGATTATCCGTATGCCCGAAAAACTGGAAGAAGGAACGCAGATATTCCACGCCGGTACGCGGTACGAAAACGATCAGTTCATTACTGCGGGGGGAAGGGTACTGGCAGTCACCGCGCAGGCTGCGGATTTACCGGCCGCGTTGAAAAAGGGTTACAAGCTGGTAAATCAGGTCTCCTTCGAAGGGATGCAGTACCGCAAGGATATCGGACAGCGCGAAATTCAACGACCTGCCAAATCAGCAGGGAATACATCGTATCGCCAGTCCGGCGTGGATATCGATGCCGGAAACCGCTCCGTCAGGCTGATGAGCGATGCCGTCCGTTCAACCTACAATCGCCATGTGCTGGCGGGGATTGGTTCATTTGGCGGCCTGTACGATGCCGGGGATCTGAAAGGGATGCAGGATCCTGTTCTGGTGGCCTCGACCGATGGCGTGGGCAGCAAAGTAAAACTGGCGGCCGGGCTGAACCGCCTGGAAACGATTGGCGAGGATATTGTCAACCACTGCATCAATGACATTTTGGTGCAGGGAGCGAGGCCGTTGTTCTTCCTGGATTATTATGCCAGTTCAAAGCTAAAGCCGGAAGCAGTTGCCGCGGTGGTAAGCGGGATCGCAAAAGCCTGCCGCGAAAGCCGCACGGTTTTACTGGGCGGTGAAACGGCCGAAATGCCGGGCGTATACGCCCCCGGCGAGTTTGATGTGGCCGGTACGATTGTAGGCGTGCTCGAAAAGCGCAGACTTCTTCCCCGGCCGGATCTTGCAGAGGGTGATGTGTTGATTGGCTTCCGTTCCAGCGGTCCGCATACCAACGGATATTCATTGATCCGCCGCATTATCGAAAAAGAAGATTTGCACATCTTCCGTCCTGAGATGAACTCGAGCCTGGCAGATGCCCTGCTGGTAGCGCATCGCAGCTACCTGGATTTGCTGATTGGATTGATCGAACAGGAAGACTCCCCCATCAAGGCCCTGGCTCATCTGACCGGCGGGGCATTTATCGAAAACATACCCCGCGTTCTACCCGACAATCTGGGGGTTCAGATTCTCAAAAACAACTGGCCTGTTCCACCGCTATTCAAATGGATACAAAAGACCGGCGCGGTCGAAGAAACAGAAATGTACCGTGTCTTTAACATGGGCATTGGCATGACGGCCGTGGTCGACCCCGCCGAGGTATCTGACGTGATGCGCCAGATACCCGAAGAATGCTGGGTGATCGGAACTCTGGTTAAAAATTCCGAGAAAAAGGTTGTTCTGGTATGACAAGACGAAAGACACGCCTGCTGATATTGATTTCCGGAAACGGCAGCAACTTGCAGGCCATTCTTGATGCCTGCCAGAGCGGTGAACTGGATGCCGAGGTGGTGGCGGTGATCTCCAATCGGGCGGAAGCCTATGGTCTGGAACGGGCCCGCAATGCAGATGTGCCGGCGCACACACTCAAAAAATCAAAAGA